>WHTQ01000094.1 GCA_009377645.1 Micromonosporaceae bacterium
CACTTCCGGCTGCTGACCCGGCAGGCGTACGGCTACCACTTCGCCGATGCGCTCATCGCCATGGCCACCCTCAAACGCGGCGGCCTCTGCCCACCTCTGCCCGGACGATCATGAACAGCTACCCACAGGAACGGCAGGAGATCCCCATTTGGGTCGGTGAGTCGCTACCGCCACGCCTGCGCCAACACATCCGGGTCGGCCGCGTCCCGCAGCCCGCCATCGCGGGCGAGGGCGAGGAAGTGGCGGTGCCGAGAATCTCCTGTGACCTGGTGAGCAGTTCTTCGTCGATGTCGATCAGGGTCTTCGCCATCGCCCCGCTCCTCGTGGTGTGTCTCAGAAGTGGCTTGCCGGTGTGCCCGAACCGATGGTGGGTTGTTCGCTACCACATCGCTGTGGATGTGGGTTACATCCACAGCGATGTGGACCGCGTACGGGACCCCTCGCCCCTCGCCAATGTATTCATGATAAACGGTTGGCGTCGGCGTCGAGGGGGAGCGCGCGGCCGAGCACGGCGAACGTGCGGGCGTCGCCCGGAAAGGTGAGGTGGCGCAGCACGTCCACGAACCCGTACCGGCGGTAGAGCCGCCACGCCCGGGACGCGGTCTCGTCATCCTCCGGAGTGGACAGCAGGGTGGTTGCGCCGGCGGCCATGCTCAGCAGTGCCCGCAGCTGCCGAGCGCCCAGCCCGTGGCCCTGCGCGGCGGTCCGCACGTGCAGCTCCACCACCTCGAAGCAGTCGGTCAGCCAGCTCTTGCGGGCGTCCGGGTCCAGCGCGGCGCCGACCTGGTCGTGCCACCACTGGCCGGGCGCGGAGTGGTAGCCATACCCGAACCCGACCAGCTCGCCATCGGCGGCCAGCGTGGCCACCGCCCGGAAGCCCGGCCGGCGTACGTGGGTGGTGAGGTAGCCGCGCCGGGCGGCGACCGCCTCCGGCCGGTAGCCCATCGCGTCCGAGTAGACCGCGAGCACGTCGTCCAGCCGCCGGACCAGGTCGTCCGGCAGCCACGGCACCAGCCTCATCGCGCCGTCACGCCACGTCGGTGGGGGTGGCGGCGGTGACCCGGACCAGCTCGGCGTAGGTGATCGGGAACACCGCTTGCGGTACGCCGCCGGCCGCCCAGATCTCGTTGTAGCCGGACAGCGTCCGGTCCACCAGGGTGCGCACCGGCTTCGGGTGTCCCAGCGGCGCCACGCCACCGATCGGCTGGCCGGTGTGCTCCCGGACCAGCTCGGCGGTGGCTCGTCGCACCCAGGCGGCGCCGACCGCGGCAGCCACCCGGTCGGTGTCGACCCGGTGCGCCCCGGAGGTCAGCACGAGCAGCGGCTCACCGGCGGCGTTGAAGACCAGCGAGTTGACGATCTGCCCGACCTGCACGTCCAGCGCGGCGGCGGCGGCAACCGCGGTGTGCACCGCCGTGGGAAGCATCCGGACCTCGGCTGGCTCACCCGCGGCGGCTCGGGCACCGGCGGCGTCCAGCGCATCCTGCACCGCCTGCACGTTGGGATGAAGCTGCATGCGCCCTATCCTGCCGCGCTCGGTCCGCACAATCAAATTTGCCCTAAAGACACCTTGTCCGACATGTCTGAAACACGTAGTATGGGCGCCAACGGACCCCCGGCCTAGGAGGACCCGATGCGAGGGCCCTGACGACCCCCGACCGTCCCGCGACCGTACGAGTTCCTGTTCCCCTGATCCCGTCCCCTTACCCCCTTCTCTCTTCCCCCCGATCCTGATTGATCCGGTTCCCCGGTGAACCAGTCCCGCATCCCGAGTTCCTGCCTGTCACAGATTGGTGGTGTTGGTGGTGTCGGTAGTAACGGAGCTCCCCGGGTCGGGTCCACCCGGCGACGACGGCCATGCCCAGCTGAGCCTCGGTACGGCGGCGGCGCGCAACCTGACGACCACGACCAAGTCGGTCCCGCAGATGCAGGAGATCACCTCCCGGTGGCTGCTGCGGATGCTGCCCTGGGTGCAGGTCTGCGGTGGCGCCTACCGCGTTAACCGGCGCCTGGCGTACACAGTGGGCGATGGTCGGGTGACCTTCACCAGCGCTGGATCGCAGGTCCGGGTTATCCCGCACGAGCTGTGTGACTTCCCTTCGCTGCGCGAGTTCGACGACGAGCCGGTGCTCAGCGCACTGGCGGACCGGTTCGAGCAGCGGGACGTCGCGGCCGGCGACGCGGTGGTAGAGCAGGGCCACGTCGCCGACGAGGTCGTGCTGGTGGTCCACGGCAAGCTGCGCAAGCTGGGCCGCGGCGAGTACGGCGACGAGGTGGTGCTGGATGTGCTGGCCGGCGGCGACTACCTCGGTGACCAGGTGCTCGCGGGCACCCAGAACTCGTGGGAGTTCACGCTCCGGGCGGTCACCCCGTGCACGGTGCTGGCGCTGTCTCGCCGCTCCCTGCAGGAACTGGTGGACCAGTCGGAGCCACTGCGCGACCACCTGGCCCGGGTGCGGGCCCAGCCGGAGCGGTACGCCGACTCCTACCGGGAGTCGGCGATCGAGCTGGCCTCCGGGCACACCGGTGAGCCGGACCTCCCGGCGACCTTTGTGGACTACGAGCTGGCGCCACGGGAGTACGAGCTGAGCGTGGCGCAGACCGTGCTGCGGGTGCACACCCGGGTCGCCGACCTCTACAACGAACCGATGGACCAGGTGGAGCAGCAGCTCCGGCTGACCGTGGAGGCGCTGCGGGAGCGGCAAGAGGACGAGCTGGTGAACAACCCGGACTTCGGCCTGCTTCACAACGCCGACCTGCGGCAGCGGATCCACACCCGGACCGGACCGGCCACTCCGGACGACCTCGACGACCTGCTGTGCGCGGTGTGGAAGGACCCGGCGTTCTTCCTGGCGCACCCGCGTACGATCGGCGCGTTCGGCCGGGAGTGCACCCGGCGCGGGGTCTACCCGCAGAGCGTGGACGTGGCCGGGCACCAGGTGCCGGCGTGGCGCGGGATTCCGATGTTCCCGTGCAGCAAGATCCCGGTCAGCAAGACGAACAGCAGCTCGATCCTGCTGATGCGCACCGGGGAGGCCGCGCAGGGGGTGGTGGGCCTGCACCAGACCGGGATCCCGGACGAGTACCAGCCGAGCCTGTCGGTGCGGTTCATGGGCGTGAACGAGAAGGGCATCATCTCGTACCTGGTCAGCGCCTACTACTCCGCGGCGGTGCTGGTGCCGGACGCGCTCGGCGTGCTCGAGAACGTCGAGATCGGACGGGAGGACTGAGGATGCAGCCAGCCAGGACGGCGGCCCAGAGCATCGACCTCCCGGCGGCCGCCAGAGCCCGCCCGGCGCGGGAGGTGCTGGCCGCCGGTCGCCGGCAGGTCGAGCCCGCGCTGCGGGAGGTGGTGGCGACGCTGCCGCCCACGATGTGCCGGATCGCCGGCTACCACTTCGGTTGGTGGGACGCGGACGGCGCACCGACCGGCACTCCGGCCGGGGGCAAGGCGATCCGGCCCGCGCTGGCACTGCTGGCGGCCGAGGCCGCCGGCGGCGACCCGGTCGCGGCGGTGCCGGCGGCGGTCGCGGTAGAGCTGGTGCACAACTTCTCGCTGATCCAGGATGACGTGATCGACGGCGACCTCACCCGGCGGCACCGGCCCACCGTGTGGAGCGTGTTCGGCACCGGCGCGGCGATCGTCGCCGCCGACGCCCTGTCGACCCTGGCGGTCGAGGTGCTCACCGCGAGCGGGCACCTGTCGGCCCGGCCGGCGGTCCGGTTGCTCAACGCCGCCACACTGGAGCTGATCGAGGGTCAGAACGTCGACCTGTCGTTCGAGGACCGGACCGATGTGGACCTGCTGGAGTGCCTCCGGATGGCCGCCGGCAAGAGCGGCGCGCTGCTCGGCTGCGCCTGCGCGCTGGGGGCCATGTTGGGTGGTGCCTCCGCGGCGCAGGTGGCGCTGCTGCGGGGGTTCGGCGAGCAGCTCGGGGTGGCGTTCCAGCTCACCGACGACCTGCTGGGGATCTGGGGAGACCCGGCGGTAACCGGCAAGCCGGCCCACTCCGACCTGCAGCGGCGCAAGAAATCCCTGCCGGTGGTCGCCGCGCTCACCTCCGGGACTCCGGCCGGAGCGGAGCTGGCCGCCCTCTACCACCGGGACCGGCCGCTGTCCGACCCCGAGCTGGCCCGGGCCGCCGAGCTGGTCGAACGGGCCGGCGGGCGGGCGTGGAGCCGGACCCGCGCCGGTGACCTGCTGACCGACGCGCTGCGGGCGCTGGACGCGGCGGTCGACCACACCGCCGACACCGCCCGGGCCGCGGCCGAGCTGGGCGCCCTGGCCCGGCTGGCCGTCCACCGGGATCACTGACCGACCGAGGAGGTCATGTCCTGATGCCCACGAAGACTACCGCCGTCCCATCCCGGCCCAGGACCATCCTGCAGGTCGACGTCTACCGGCTCGCCGAGGAGGTCACGGCGGGCCTGGAAGGGCTGCCGGTGCCGCTGCGGGTGGCGGTGATGGGCTGCGTGGTCAACGGCCCGGGTGAGGCCCGGGAAGCCGACCTCGGAGTGTCGGCAGGCAACGGGAACGGGCAGATCTTCGTACGCGGGGAGGTGGTCGCCACCGTCCCGGAGAGCCGGATCGTCGAGACCCTGCTCGACGAGGCGATGCGAAGGTACGTGCCGGTATGACCATGACTCCGGTCGCGATCGTCCTCGGCACCCTCGGGGTGGTCGGCCTGCTGCTGGCGCTGACCCGGCGGGCGCTGCCGGATGACCCGGACCGGCCGCACGAGTCCGCCGCCACGGCCATCTTCTCGATGGTCGGCGTGCTCTACGCAGTGATCCTGGCGTTCGTGGTGATCGTGGTGTGGGAGAACGACGGCAAGGCGCGCGACGACAGCCAGGTGGAGGCGAACGCGGCCTCACGGATCTACTTCACCGCCCGGTCCCTGCCGGAGCCGCAGCGCACTGAGCTAATGAGCCTGGCGCACGACTACGTCGCCACCGTGGCCGGCCAGGAGTGGCCGCTGATGGCGCTGGGCCAGACCAGCCCGCGGGCCCGGCAGCATGTGGCCGCGATGCGGCTGACCACTCACGAGCTGCGCCCGACCACCGCCGACCAGGAGATCCTGATGGCCGACACGCTGGCCGCGGTCGATGCGCTGGTGGACTCCCGGCGGGAGCGGACGTCGGCACTGACCGCCCCGCTGACCCCGCTGATGTGGTCCGGCCTGATCGTCACCAGCGGGCTCACGGTCGGGTTCATGTTCCTGTTCAACCGTCCCAGCTTCGCGATGCACCTGCTGATGGTCGGCTCGGTGGCCGCACTGATCGCGTTCATCCTGTGGCTGGTCTACGACCTGAGCCTGCCGTTCTCGGGCTGGAGCGCGGTCAGCCCGGAGGCGTTCGAGCAGATCCTGCAACGGTTCCAGGAGTTCCCACCGGACTCCCCATCCTGAGGAGGTACATCCATGTCCACTCGACGTAGCCACCTGGCCGGCCTGGGGCTCACCGCGGCCGGGGTCGCGGTCGCCGCCACCGCCGCCCCGACGCCGGCGCAAGCCCAGCCCGACCCGCCCGCCGACCCGCTCGCGCTGGTCGCCCGCCGGACCGAGCTCACGCTGCCGGAGCTGCCGGCGCTCGGGGTTCCGTACGTCTGCCTGCTCGACCTGTTCGACGAGGCGGACGCGCAGGTCGGCACCGCGACCGCCGGCGCGACGGTGGTCGGGGTGACAGTGGACGGCCCGGTCGTGCTGGCCTCGGTCGTGCTGCACCTGGCCGACGGCGAGATCCACTACCAGCGGGTGATGGACCGGTTCGGAGACTTCCCACGGGCCGCGGTGGGTGCCATCCTGGGCGGCACCGGCAGCTACCAGGACGCCACCGGGGAGGTCGACATCACCTGGCCGGACGAGGAGCAGATCGACCTGCTGGTGCGCACCCCCGGGTGAGAGCAGAGCCGGCTGACCCGGCCGGCGGGTGCGGGGTGACGCCGCCGAGCCTTGGTGCGGTGTTCGCCGCGGTCAGGCTCCCGGGCGCAGCTTCCTGACCTGGCGGCGGGAGAGCGAGTACAGCACCTGCAGCAGGAACCCGGCGCCGCACACGGCGCACGCCGCCGCGACGCTGGTGGCGCCGGCGAGCACCCCGAACCCGGCCACCGAGGCCGGGATCAGGGCCGCGTCGGCGAGGCTGGTCACCGAGCCGACCCGCGCCACGTACGCGTCGTCCACGGTCGCCTGCAGTGCGCCGGCGAGCAGCGGCGAGGCCACGCCTGCGGTGAGCCCGATCACGATGGTGGCCGCGAGCACGCCGGCGAACGGCGCGAACCCGACCGCGAACGCCGCCATGGCCTGGCCGAGCAGGGCCAGCAGCGCGACCAGCACCGGCCGGGCCACCCGCCAGCGCACCATCACCAGCGTGCCGGCCAGCGCTGCCGCCCCGATGCTGCCCAGCAGCACCCCCAGCGCGGGCGCTCCCCACCCCTCGCCGGTGCTGCGCAGCGCCAGCCCGACCGCGGTGACCGGCGCGATGAACACGTTCAGTCCGGCCAGCGCCAGCACCAGGTCCCGCACCCGGGAGGTGGACCACGTGTAGGCCAGGCCACCGCGCAGGTCGCCCAGCACCGAGCCGCCGGTGGCGCGCTTCCGCGGCCAGCGCGGCCGGACCAGCAGCAACAGCACCAGCCCGACCACCGCGAACGTGACCGCGTCGGCGGTCAGCGCACCGGCCAGGCCGAACCCGGCCACCAGCAGCCCACCCAGCGGCGGGCCACCGATGGTGGCGGCACGCAGGGTCAGCTGCCGGATCCCCGCCACCCGAGTCAGGTCCTCGACCGGCCGCAGCTGGCGCGGGAGCGCGAACGAGGCCGGGTCGTAGAAGGCAGAGGCGACGCCGTACGCGAGCGCCAGCGCCACCAGCAGGCCGACCGACTCCGCGCCGACCGCCAGCACCGTCAGCGCGGCGAGCAGCACCAGCAGCTGCGCGAGGTCGGAGCCGAGCATCACTCGCCGCGCGTCGGTCCGGTCCACCACCGCGCCACCGAGCAGCGTCAGCGCCGCCTTCGGCAGGAACGCACAGGCCACCACCGCGCCGGCGACCGCCGGCCCGGCCAGCTGCGCGGCCGTGAACACCAGCGCCACGGCCAGGATCTGGTCACCCGCCTCGGAGACGCCCTGGCCGAACGCCCAGCCCAGCACCCGTAGGTCGCGCCCCAGCCGCGGGAGTGGCGCGCTCACTGTCCCCCCGGTTCCGGGAAGCCAAACATGAGGCAGAGGTACGGCCGCCGCCCGGCAACCTGGCCGGCCTCGCGAGCCCGGTTCCCGGTCGCCGCCCATCGCCGGAGGACCTGGTTCAGCTCGTCGTGCATCGCCTGCGCCTCCGCCGCGGTCAGGAACAGGAACGAACGGCTGCGACCCGACCCGGCGAGCCACTCCGGGCTCCACTGTGGCTCGGTCCGCATGAACTGCCGCAGCCGCTCCAGGTCGCCGACGATCAGCTGGGCGTTCAGCTGGGTGACGACCGCCCTCGCCTCCGGGGTCGGGAAGTCCTCGGTGGTCCAGGTGGTGGTCTCCGGCACCGCCCGCCACCAGCTCTCCCGGCGGTCCCGCGCCAGCTCGGGGGCGGGCTCGATCCAGCCCCGCTTGGCCAGCTCCCGCAGGTGGTAGCTGACCTGGCCCGGGTCGGCACCCACCCGGGCGGCCAGCGTGCCGACCGTGCACGGCCCCAGCTGGTGTAGCAACCGCCACAGCCGTTGGCGGAGCGGCTGGGCGAGTCCCTTTAGCACGTCCAGGTCGTCGATCCGGCGGGGCTTGTCCGGGTCCTGATGCATGCCGCTTACCGTAGGAGTCGGGAGGTCATTCCACAAGGTTCCTACTGGATCTTACTGCCGTCGATGCTGGTGGAAGGGTGTGCCGGGGGTGTGTTACGGCCCCGGCGTGACGACCGCGACCGGGCCGAGCAACCAGGCGTCCCGGCCGCTGGTGGCGGTCAGCGTGGGTTGGTCGCCACCACCGCCCACCGACGCGCCCAGCACCCGGGCGTCCACGCCGAGCGTGTTCCACCCGGTCGGGTTGCCATCCGAGCGGCTGCCGGCGAGGTTGTCCCGGTCGCCGCCGCCGAGCGGCGCCCCGTCCAGGCGGAGCTGCTCGCCGGCCAGCCCGCGGTCGCCCTCCCAGCCGACGAGGCCGATCCGGGCGGCGCCCGAGTTGCCGAACAGCCCGGCCGACCGGGTCTCGTCCCGCAGCGCGGTGAGCTCGTCGAAGACCGCCACCGCCCGGTCCGACCCGCCGTCCTCGGCGACGATCAGCAGCGCCCAGCCCCCGAACGCGCCCCGCCCCCGGTCGAAGGCGTGGGCGTCGACCGCCACCCACCAGTCGCCGCCGGAGCCGCCCCGGACCAGGTCGGTGACGTCCGCCGAGGCCTGGTACGCGGGGTGGCTGAGCGTCCCGGCGCCGACCGTCCGGACGGTGGTCGCCGGCACCGCCGTGTAGCCGCTCCGGCCGGGGACGCGCAGATGGGCGGTGGGGGAGCCGGGTGGCTCGCCGGACCCGGCCCAGTAGAGCCCGGCCCACACCACCGGCCCGGGGAGCCGGATCGTGGCCCCGCTGACGGACGACTGGGACGGGAAGCCGGCCGGCGCGCCCCGCTCCGCGTACCGGGTCATCAGGTAGTCGTCGTTGTCGATCCGGCCGAGCGCGCCGCCGCCGCGGCGGGCCGACCCGCAGGTCAGGTCCAAGGGGGGGCAGGACAGCAGCGAGTCGCCGCCGGCCAGCACCGTGGCGGGCATGACACCGGCGATCCGGGCGGCGAAGCCGTCGCCCTGCACCCCGCGGGGCGCCGCCGCGCTGGTGGCCTCGATCCCGGGTGCGGTCAGCCGCACCCGGGATGTGCCGGAGACGCCGGCCGTGGCCGACACGTCCACCGGCAGGTAGGCCTGGCTGGTCCCGCCGGCCGGCAGCGACCCGCGCCGGCACCGGAACCCGTCCCCGACCGGCCCGTCGCAGCTCCAGCCGTCGCCCGGGTTGCCGGCCCGCAGGCTGACCCCGTCCGGCACCGTGACCAGCGCGGTCAACCGGCCGGTCTCGCCGCTGGGCTGGGCCGCGAGCAGCCCGGCCGGCCACCCGACGGTCGCCACGGTGGAGGCTGCTTCGCCGCCCTGGCCGCCGGTCCCGCCGCTGGTACCGCCGCCTTGGCCGCCGGTCCCGCCGTCGCGGTCGTCGTCGGACGCGGTCACGGTCATCGCCAGCACCCCCGGCCGGTCCCGGACCAGCTCGCCCACCGGCTCCAGCGTCACCGCCATCGCGATCGGCTCGTCCGGCGGCGAGGTGGGCGGAACCCCGCCGGGAGCGCCCGCTCCCGGCCCGCCCGCGGGCGCTCCCGGCCCGCCCGGTCCCGCCCCCGGCTCGCCCGGTCCTGGCTGGTCGTCCGGCGGCTGGTCGGCGGCCGGTGGGCCCGGGGCGGCCCCGGGTCCGGGGCCCGGGCCGGCCGGCGGGTCCGGGTCCGGCTCCGGAGCGGGACCGCCGGAGGTGAGCACCAGCGCCAGCGCCAGTGCCGCCGCCACCACCACGGCCCCGGCCCCGGCCTGGGTCGAGCGCCGGCGGGAGATCCGTTTCGCGTTGCTCCAGACCGGGTGCAGGAAGGCCGCGAACCCGCCCGCCGACGATCCGCCCAGGTAGGCGGCGGCGACGACCTCGCCCAGCACCACCGGTGCCAGCAGGCTGCGCAGGCTGGCGTTGACGTCGCCGAGCTCCAGGTAGAGCACCTGGCACCGGCGGCACCCGGACAGGTGGTCGTCGACCGCGGTGCGCTCCCGCTGGGCCAGCCCGCTGCGCACGTACGCGCCGAGCCGGTCGACAGTGGTCTGGCACTCGGTCGTGGGCGAGGTCGCGACGTGCTCGCGCAGGTAGTTCTGGCGCAGCCGTTCCCGGGCCCGGTACGCCAGCGCGGACACGCCGTTCGGGGTGAGGTCCAGGATCGGCGCGATCGCGGCCGGGCTGTCACCCTCCACTTCGGTGTGCCACAGCACGGTCTGCCACCGCTCCGGCAGCCGGGCGAACGCCCGGGCCACCAGCGTCCGCTCCAGCCCCGCCAGCGCGGTGTCCTCGAACGGGACGCCGGCGTCGTGGTTGGACAGGTCGGCGGTCAGGTTGACCCGGCGCTCCCGGCGGGTCCGGTCGTAGAACAGGTTCCGGACCGTGGTGAGCAGGTAGGCGCGGAACGCCACGTTCGGCCCGCCGCCGTCGCGCAGGGTGCCGAGCAGCCGAGCGAAGCCCTCCGCCACCAGATCGTCGGCATCGGACTGATGCCGGGTCAGCGCCAGCGCCAGCCGGCGGGCGGCGGCGACGTGGCGGGTGTAGAGGGTCGCGAACGCGTCCGGGTCGCCGGCGCGGACGGCGCCGATCAGCTCCGGGTCGCTGAGCTGCGGGGCAGCGGCGGATGGCGGATCGCCAGGTGGGGGGGTCATGGTCCTGCCGTGGGGGGTAGAGGGGATTGCGGGAAACCAGGTTACCGGTACAAACGCGGTTGCCGGTGTTCGGTAACGGCTACGCCGGCTTTGCCCATGCTTGGGGGGTTACGGTGCCGCCGACGGCGGACCGCAGTGGCGACTATCATGCCCAGGATGGACTCCGGCATGCCCAGGATGGACTCCGGCCCCGCCCGCACCGACCGCCCGGACGGCGCAACCGCGTTCGTCAACGCCACCATCGTCACCGGCACCGGTGAGCCACCGTTCCCGGGAAGTGTGGTCATCGAGGGCGAGCGGATCGTCGATCTCATCGAGGGGTCCCGGACCCCGCGAGCTACCGCGCTGACCGTCGACTGCGCCGGGCGTACCATCCTGCCCGGTCTGATCGACGTGCATGTGCACATCGGAGCCCTGGACGCCGACCTGCGGGAGCAGCAGCGGCGCTACTTCGACAGCGAGGCGGCGCTGCGCGCCGGCCGCAACCTGCTCGAGCTGCTCGACCAGGGGTTCACCACCGCCCGGGACGCCGGCGGCGCGGATGCCGGCTTCCGGCGGGCGGTGGAGCAGGGGGTGGTGCCCGGCCCGCGGTTGCGGGTCTCCGGCCGCCCGCTGTCCCAGACCGGCGGCCACGGCGACGGCCGGCTGGCCACTGAGCACGGTGACGTGATGGCGTGCGGTGCCCGGGTGGGGATGCGGTCCCGGATCGCCGACGGCGCCGACCAGGTGCTGCAGGCCGCCCGGGAGGAGCTGCGCCGGGGCGCCGACCAGATCAAGGTGATGGCCGGCGGCGGGGTGATGTCCCCGACCGACCGGCTGGAGTCGGTCCAGTTCACGCTGCCGGAGCTGCAGGCGGCGGTCGAGGCCGCCACCGGGGCCGGGCGGCACGTGCTGGCCCACGCCTACACCCCGGAGGCGATCCGGCGCAGCGTGCTGGCCGGGGTCCGGTCGGTCGAGCACGGCAACCTGCTCGACCAGGCCAGCGCCGAGCTGCTGGCCGAGCACGGGGTGTTCCTGGTGCCCACGCTGGTCACCTACGAGAAGCTGTACGAGGAGGGGGAGCGGCACGGGCTGTCCCGGGAGAACCTGGACAAGCTCGCGGTGGTCATCGATGCCGGGCTGGAGAGCCTGCGGATCGCCCAGCCGGCCGGGGTCAGGATCGCCTCCGGGTCGGACCTGCTCGGCTCGATGTCCCGGCACCGCGGCCGGGAGCTGGCGATCAAGGCGCAGGTGCTGGGCGCGATGGGGGCGATCGTCGCTGCCACCCGTACCAACGCGGAGCTGCTCGGCCTGGCGGACGAGATCGGAACCCTGGCACCGGGCAAGCAGGCGGACCTGATCGCGGTGGATGGTGATCCGCTCGCCGACCCGGGCATCCTGGGCCACCCCGAGACCACCCCGGTGGTGGTCACCGGCGGCCGGCTGCACCGGGTCCTGGATCACCGGCGGTAGGTCACATCGGTATCACGGACCAGCTTCGATCGTGTCGCGTGACTGCCCGCCGGCTTGACTTTGCGGGTGGGAACAGCCCACAGTAGGCTCACGGTGGCGACCCAGCCCACCGTGGTAGATCGGCGTGCCCGGACCGACCGGACCGCGCGTGCCGCTCCACCTCCCGCGACAACCAACCGGTTGCCGTGCGCCCGTGGCCGGCCCTGACTGCAAGCAGCCCTGCTGCTCCGGACGCCGACGTACAGCCCGCGGCACCGGAGGAGAACCGGACAAGTATGGCGATTGGGTCGGAGCCTCGGACAACCGGCAAGCTGGCGGTGCCGATCGGTACGGATCCGGTGGACCCGTCCCGGGCGCCGGGCACCCGGATCGAGGGGCGCTCGCTGCGGCAGGTCGCGTGGCGGCGGCTGCGGCGGGACCGGGGCGCGATGGCCGGCGCGGTGGTCGTGATCCTGCTCATCCTCATGGCGGTCTTCGCGCCGCTGATCGTGGACCTGCTCGGGCACCCGCCGAACGAGTTCCACCAGGACACGATCGACCCGGCCACCCAGCTGCCCGAGTTCCGGTTCCCGTTCGGCGGGTTCAGCGCGGAGTACCTGATGGGGGTCGAGCCGCCGTTCGGTCGCGACATTTTCAGCCGGATCATCTACGGGTCGCGGATCTCGCTGCTGATCGCGTTCCTTGCCACCATGCTCTCGGTGGTGCTCGGCTCGACCATGGGAGTGATCGCCGGGTACTTCGGTGGCTGGGTGGACACGGTGATCAGCCGCGCGATGGACGTCTTCTTGGCCTTCCCGATACTGGTCTTCGCGATCGCGCTCGCCGGCGTGGTGCCGGACCGGGCGTTCGGCCTGTCCGGCGACACGCTGCGGATCGTCCTGTTGATCTTCATCATCGGCTTCTTCAACTGGGGCTACATCGCCCGGATCATCCGGGGCCAGACGCTGTCGTTGCGGGAGCGGGAGTTCGTCGACGCCGCTCGCAGCCTGGGTGCCCGCGGCCCGTACATCATCTTCAAGGAGATCGTGCCGAACCTGATCGCGCCGATCGTGATCTACTCGACGCTGCTCATCCCTACCAACATCATCTTCGAGGCGGCCCTGTCCTTCCTCGGGGTGGGGATCCGGCCACCGACCGCCACCTGGGGTGGCATGCTCTCCGAGGCGGTGCGCTACTACACCCTCCCGCACTTCGTGTTCTGGCCCGGCCTGGCGATCTTCATCACCGTGCTGTCGTTCAACCTGTTCGGCGACGGCCTGCGCGACGCACTGGACCCGAAGACCCGATGAGCTAGCTGTGTTACCACGACCGGACTCACGGTCCACTCAGGAAGGGAAACAAGATACATGAAGAAGAGACTGGTTGGCGCGGTCGCGATGAGCACCGCGCTGGCCCTCACAATCGCCGCGTGCGGCGGCGACGGCGGTGACCCCGATGACAGCGGCGGCACCGCCACGGCGGAGTTCGACGCGGCCACCGGCCAGGTGTTCAACGCGTCGGACGAGCAGGGCGGGACGCTCCGGTACGCGATTACGGAGGACTGGGACTCGGTCGACCCGGGCGACACCTACTACGGCCTGTCCTGGAACCTGCTCCGGCTCTACGGGCGCACGCTGACCATGTTCAACCCGGTGCCGGGCCAGGGCAGCGCCGAGGTCATCCCAGACCTTGCCGAGTCGCTGGGCGAGCCCAGCGACGACGGCCGGACCTGGACCTACGTCCTGCGAGAGGGCCTGGTCTACGAGGACGGCACGCCGATCACCTCGCAGGACGTGAAGTACGCGGTGATGCGGAGCATCCACAAGGAAGTGCTGGTCAACGGGCCGACCTACTTCGGCGACGCGCTCGCCCTGGAGGAGGGCTTCGAGAGCCCATACGAGAACCCGGACACCGACACCGCCGCGATCGAGACTCCGGACGACCGGACCATCGTGTTCCATCTCAAGGAGCCGTTCGGTGGGTTCGACTTCTTCGCCCAGCTCCCGCAGACCGCGCCGGTGCCGCAGGACAAGGACACCGGGATCCGGTACCGGGATCACGTGGTCGCCTCCGGGCCGTACATGTTCGAGGAGTACAACGAGGACGCCAACTTCACGCTGGTCCGCAACCCCAACTGGGACCCGGCCACCGACCCGAACCGGCCGGCCCTGCCGGACCGGATCGAGGTCACGCTGAACGTCAACCAGGATGACCTGGACAACCAGATCCTCTCCGGTGACCTGGACGTGGACCTGGCCGGCAACGGCATCGCGGCCGCCGCGCGGACCCGGGTGATCAACGACCCGGCGCTGCTGGCGCAGGCGGACAACCCGGCGGCGCCGCGGCTGTGGTACACCTCGATCAACCCGCACGTGGCGCCGCTGGACAACATCGAGTGCCGCAAGGCGATCCTGTTCGCCGCCGACCGCACCAGCTACCTGACCGCCTACGGCGGGCAGTACGGCGGCGACATCCCGACCCACCTGCTGCCGCCGCAGATCCCCGGCTCGCAAGAGTTCGACCTGTACCCGGCCGGGCCGGACAACACCGGTGACCTGGAAGCGGCGCAGGCGGCACTGGACGCCTGCGGCCAGCCGGAAGGGTTCGCGACCAAGATGGCCTTCCGGTCCGACCGGCCGGCCGAGCAGCAGACCGCCGAGGCACTGCAGCAGTCGCTCGGCCGGGTGGGGATCGAGCTGGAGCTGGTCGGCTACCCGACCGGCGACTACTTCTCCACCTACGCGGGTGACCCGGAGTTCCGGGACAGCGAGAGCCTGGGCCTGATGACCAACGGCTGGCAGTCGGACTGGGCCGACGGCTTCGGGTTCTTCTCGCAGATCGTGGACAGCCGGACCATCCGGCCGGGCTCCTCCAACCTCAGCGTCTACCTGGACGAGGTCGACCAGCTGCTCGACCAGGCGGTGGCTCAGACCGACCTGGATGCGCAGCAGGCGATCTGGGCGCAGATCGACCAGCGGGTCATGGAGGAGGCGGTGATCCTGCCCGGCGTCTTCTCCAAGGCGCTCACCGTGCGGCCGCAGAACGGGACGAACATCTTCGTCAACGAGGCCTACGGCCAGTACGACTACATGATGATGGGCGTCGACCAGGGCTAAGCGGAAGTAGGTGAGAGGCGACGGATGGCCGGCCCGGGCCCACGCCCGGGCCGGCCATCCCGGCCGGACATCGTGGTCACATATCTAGGTCGGCGGCTGATCGGCGCGGTGCTCATGCTGCTTGTGGTCAGCATGGTTACGTTCGCGATCTTCTTCGTCGTGCCGCTGGTCGCCGGCGGGTCATCGGAGAACCTGGCGGCCCGGTACGTCGGCCGGACCGCCGGCAGCGAGGAGGTTGCGGACACGGCGGAGCGGCTGGGGTTCAACGACCCGCTGCCGGTGCAGTACGGCCGGTGGCTGAAGGGGATCGTGGCCGGCGACGAGTACGACCTGGGGCCGAGTGTGGAGCGCTGCCCGGCACCCTGCTTCGGCTACTCGTTCATCAACCGGTCCCCGGTCTGGCCGGAGCTGCTGGACCGGCTGCCGGTCACGCTTTCGCTGGTGGTCGGTGCGGCCACGATCTGGCTGCTGGCCGGGGTGTCGATCGGGGTGCTCTCGGCGCTGCGCCGGGGCAGCGTCTTCGACCGGGCGGCGATGGGGGTGGCGCTCGGCGGGGTCTCGCTGCCGATCTTCTTCACCGGCCTGCTGAGCCTGGTCATCTTCAGCTACGGGCTGGGCTGGACCGCGCCGGGCAGCAGCTTCACGCCGCTGCTCGAGAACCCGGCGCAGTGGGCATACAACCTGATCCTGCCATGGGTGACACTGGCGTTCCTGTTCGCCGCGATCTACGCCCGGCTGACCCGGGCGGGCATGCTGGAGACCATGAGCGAGGACTACATCCGTACCGCCCGGGCCAAGGGCCTGCCGGAACGGCGAGTGGTCATGAAACATGGCCTGCGGGGCGCGCTCACCCCGATCGTCACGATCTTCGGGCTGGACGTCAGCCTGCTGATGGGCGGTGCGGTGCTCACCGAGAGCACCTTCTCACTGCCGGGTCTGGGTAAGTACGCGATCGACGCGATCACCACCAACGACCTCCCGAAGGTGATGGGCGTGACCATGTTGACCGCCTTCTTCGTGGTCTTCGCGAACCTGATCGTGGACATCGTCTACGGGGTGGTCGACCCGAGGGTGAGGCTGGGGTGACCGCGCCGGCCGAGCTGACGGTGGCGCCGGGTGCCCCGCCGGAGGCGTACCTGGAGGTCCGGGACCTGCGGATCCACTTCCCGACCGACGACGGGCTGGTCCGGTCGGTGGACGGTCTCTCGTTCCAGCTGGACCGGGGCCGCACCCTCGGCATCGTCGGCGAGTCCGGCTCCGGCAAGTCGGTCACCAGCCTGGGCATCCTCGGGCTGCACAACCGGCGCAACGCCCGGGTCTCCGGGCAGATCTGGCTGGACGGCCAGGAGCTGGTCGGCGCCTCGCCGGAGACGGTGCGCCGGCTGCGGGGCAAGACGATGGCGATGATCTTCCAGGATCCGCTCTCCGCGCTGAACCCGTACTACACCGTGGGCGACCAGATCATCGAGGCGTACCGGATCCACCACCAGGTGTCCAAACCGGCCGCCCGGCGGCACGCGATCGACCTGCTGGACCGGGTCGGGATCCCGCAGCCGGCCCGGCGGGTGGACGACTACCCACACCAGTTCTCCGGCGGGATGCGGCAACGGGCGATGATCGCGATGTCGCTGTCCTGCGACCCGGAGCTGCTGATCGCCGATGAGCCGACCACCGCGCTGGACGTCACCGTGCAGGCGCAGATCCTGGACCTGATGCGGGACCTGCAGGAGGAGTTCAACTCGGCGCTGATCCTGATCACCCACGACCTGGGGGTGGTGGCCGAGCTGGCCGACGACGTGCTGGTCATGTACGGCGGGCGGTGCGTGGAGCAGGGCGCCGCGGAAACCGTGTTCAATGCCGCCCAGCACCCGTACACCTGGGGTCTGCTCGGCTCGATGCCCCGGCTGGACCGGGACGTCCGGACCCGGCTGCTCCCGATCCAGGGCACGCCGCCCAGCCTGATCACACCGCCGCCGGGGTGCGTGTTCCACCCCCGCTGCCCGTACGCCGAGCGGGACGGCATCCCGTGCCGGACCGAGGTGCCGGAGCTGGTCCCGGCCGAGAGTGGTCACCAGGTGGCCTGCCACCTGCCGCCGGCGCAGCGGCGGGAGATCTTCACCGCCGAGATCGCCCCGAAGCTGTGAGCCGGGAAGAAAGGAGACAGTGGTGCCGTCGACCGAGCCGCTGCTGGAGCTGAGCGGGCTGGAGAAGCACTTCCCGATCACCCGGGGCCTGCTGCGGCTGAAGGTGGGAGTGGTCAAGGCGGTCGACGGGGTCGACCTGACGGTCCGGGCCGGCGAGACGGTCGGGCTGGTAGGGGAGTCGGGCTGCGGGAAGACCACCACCGGCCGGCTGATCACCCGGCTGCTGGAGCCGACCGGCGGGAAGCTCGTCTTCGAGGGCCAGGACATCACCCACCTGTCCCAGGGCCGGCTGCGCCCGCTCCGGCGGGACCTACAGATGATCTTCCAGGACCCGTACTCGTCGCTGAACCCGCGACACACGGTGGGGACGATCGTCGGGTCGCCGTTCCAGATCCAGGGCATCAAGACCGAGCGGGGCATCAAGCGGGAGGTGCAGGAGCTGCTGGAGCTGGTCGGCCTGAACCCGGAGCACTACAACCGGTACCCGAACGAGTTCTCCGGCGGCCAGCGGCAGCGGATCGGGATCGCCCGTACGCTGGCGCTCAAGCCGAAGCTGATCGTGGCCGACGAGCCGGTCTCGGCGCTGGACGTCTCGATCCAGGCGCAGGTGGTCAACCTGCTGGCCGACCTGCAGCAGGAGCTCGGGCTGACGTATCTGGTGATCGCGCACGACCTGTCGGTGGTGCGGCACATCTCCGACCGGGTGGCGGTGATGTACCTCGGCAAGATCGTGGAGCTGGCCGAGCGGGATCTGCTGTACGCCCACCCCCGGCACCCGTACACGGTCGCTCTGATGTCGGCCGTGCCGGTGCCCGACCCGACCCGCCGGGACCGGGCGCAGCGGGAGCGGGTCCTGCTGGTCGGCGACGTGCCGAGCCCGATCGACACCCCGTCCGGCTGCCGGTTCCGGACTCGCTGCTGGAAGGCGCAGGAGATCTGCGCGGTCGAGGAGCCGCCGCTGGCGGTGGGACCGGACACCGCCGGGCACGCGGTCGCCTGCCACTTCCCGGTCTCGGACCAGGAGCGGCACGCCGGGCGGCGGGTGGTCGAGCCCGCCGGGTAGCGTGCGTCAGTCCTCGGTGGGCAGCTGCTGCACCGCCCAGCCGTTCCCGTCCGGGTCGCTGAAGTAGACGAACGAGCCCCAGTCGAAGACCTGCACGTCGCTGACCTGGACCCCCCGGACGGCCAGCTCGGCCCGGGCTGCGTCGACGTCGGTGACCACCAGCTGCAGCCCCTCGACCGAGCCGGGCCGCATCGTGGTGATCCCGGTCCCGATCGCGATCGAGGCCGGTGAGCCGCGCGGGGTGAGCTGCACGAACCGCACGCCGCCGGCCACCTCGACGTCCACGTCCAGCGTGAAGCCGGCCCGCTCGACGTAGAACGACTTCGCGCGCTCTACATCGGACACCGGTACCTGCACCAGCTCCAGCCGGTAGTCCATGATCAAGATGATATCGGCAACGTACCTGGTCGGCAGGCAGAATGGGCGGATGCGATACGTGGTGATCGGGGCGGGAGCGGTCGGCGGCACGATCGGTGCCCGGCTGCACCTGGCCGGCCGGCCGGTCACGCTGGTGGCCCGGGGCGAGCACCTGGCGGCGGTCCGGGAGCGGGGGCTGCGGCTGGCCACCCCCGACGGTGAGCGCACGCTCGACCTGCCGGCGGTCGGCGGGCCGGACGGGCTGGTGCTGGAGCCGGACTGCGTACTGGTGCTGGCGGTGAAGTCGCAGGACACCGCGGCGGCGCTGGCGACCTGGGCGGACGTGCCGGTGCGGGGCGGCGGGGTGGCGGCCGACCGGCTGCCGCTGGTCTGCGCGCAGAACGGCGTGGCCAACGAGCCGGCGGCGTTGCGGCTGTTCGCGCAGGTGTACGCGGTGTGCGTCTGGCTGCCGGCCAGCTACCTGGCGCCCGGGGTGGTGTCGGCCGAGGGCCACCCGCGCCCGGGGATGCTGCACCTGGGCCGGTACCCGCACGGCACCGACCGGACCGCCGAGCAGATCGCCACCGACCTGTCCGCCGGCGGGTTCGTGACCCAGGTCCGGGCGGATGCGATGCGCTGGAAGTACGGCAAGCTGCTGGGGAACCTGGGCAACGGGGTGCAGGCGCTGTTCAGCTCCGGGGACGGCCGGCTGGCCGGCCGGGCCGCCGAGCTGCCGGCCCGGCTGCGGGCGGAGGGGGAGGCTGCGCTGGCGGCGGCCGGGATCGCCCACACCTCGCGCGCGGAGGAGGCCGCCGAGCGGGGTGAGCAGGTCCAGATCGGGCGGGTGGCCGGGCGGGCGCGCGGCGGCGGCTCCACCTGGCAGAGCCTGGCCCGGGGGGCCGGTTCGGCCGAGGCCGACTACCTGAACGGGGAGATCGTGCTGCTGGGCCGGCGGTACGGGGTGCCCACGCCGGCCAACCTGGCCGTGCAGCAGGCGGTACGCCGGGCGGTGCGGGACCGG
>WHTQ01000140.1 GCA_009377645.1 Micromonosporaceae bacterium
ACCGTCGCCGCCAGCACCACCCCGGCGCACCCCACCACCGCCCGCGGGTCGCCGGCCCGCCGCACCGCCCGCACCAGCACCGCGGCGGCGACCACCAGCAGCGCCCCGAGACCGACCAGCCGGGCCACCGCCACCGCGGCGTCGTAGCCGCCCGGCACCCCCAGCACCCGCAGCAGGTAGCCGGCCGCCATCCCGACCCCGGTCGGCGGGGAGCTCCACTGGGCCAGCGCGCCGGTGTCCGCCAGCGCGCCGGTCCAGCCGGTCCCGAGCCCGGTGAACCCGGTCAGCCCGGCGAACCCGGCGACCGCCCCGAGCACCAGCCAGCCGCCGTCCCGCCAGCCGCCGTCCCGCCAGCCGCCGTCTCGCCAGCCGCCCGGTCGGCCGGGCACGGCGGCCAGCAGCACCGCGAACGGCAGCGCCGCCAGCGCCGTCACCTTCACCGCCACCGCCAGCCCGAGCGCGACCCCGGCGACGACCGGCCGCACCGCCCTCGTACCCGGGCGGCGTCCGGGCCTGCCGGCCGCCAGCGCCAGCCCGGCCACCACCAGCCCGGCCAGCAGGGCATCGTTGTGGACGCCGGAGACCACGTGGATCGCCACCAGCGGGGTGACCAGCCCCAGCCAGGCGGCGGCCGCCGGGTCCACCCGGCAGGCCCGGGCCAGCCGCGGCCCGAACGCCGCCACCAGCAGCGCCCCGGCCACCGCCACCGCCCGCAGCGCCCCGATCGCGACCAGCAGCTGGCTGTCCGTGCTGTCCGTGACCGCGCGGGCCAGCGCCACCGCCGCGGCCGAGACGACCAGCGCGAGCGGGCCGTACGGGGCGCTGGTCTCGTGCCACAGCGACGGCACCGTCGCCAGCCAGGGGCAGCCGCCGGCGGCCGCGCCGACCGCGTACGGGTCGTGGCCGTCCAGCCAGACCGCCCCCTGGCAGGCGTACGCGTACCCGTCGCGGCTGCCCAGCGGCGGCGCGAACAGCAGCGGCAGCGCCCACAGCGCGCCGGTCACCAGCACCCACCGCAGCCCCGGCCCGGCGCCGGTGACCGCCCGGCCGAGCCGCCCAGAGCCTCCGGCCGCTTGACCGCGGGCTCCGCTGGCGCTACGCCCGCTGGCGGCCGGACCGAGCCTCCACCAGGCCCAGCCCAGCAAGACCAGCCCGGCCAGGTACGCGAGCAGCCCGAGCCGGAACCCGCCGGTGCCGCCCCACAGCGCCTCGGCCTGGGTGGCCGGTGCCGGGCCGGGCCGGGCGCCGGCCAGGAAGCCGCCGGCCGCCAGCAGGACGGTGCCGGCCAGCCCGACCCACCGGAGCCGGCCGACCCCGGGCCGGTCGGTCATCCCGGGCCGGTCGGTCATCCCGGGCCGGCGGGCGCGGGCGCGGGCTCGGTGACCGCCGGGGACAGCTGGCCCGCCGTCCGGGTCCGGCGGCGCCGCCACCACCGCTCCGCCGACCCCACCACCAGGAACGCCAGCCCGACGTACGCCCAGCCGGCCAGAATGTCCACCAGGTAGTGCTCGCCGGTGTACATCAGCGTGAGCGCCATCGCAAGCGGATAGCTGAGCAGCAGCGGCCACCACCGCCACGCCACCCCGGGCAGGAAGAAGGCGACCACCAGCAACGCCCAGGCCGTGTGCAGCGACGGCATCGCGGCGACCGGGTTGGACACGTGCTGACCGGCGTTGAGCGCGTTGAACGCCCCGTGCAGGCCCAGCTCGGCCCAGCCGCGGGTGGAGATCCGGACCACCTCGCCCAGGTAGCCGTGCTCGTACGCCCACCACGGCGGCGCGGCCGGGTAGGCGAAGTAGGTGGCCAGCCCGGCCCCGCACAGGAACAGGAACCGGCGCATGAACGCGGCCCATCGGGACCGGTTGCGCAGCCACAGCACCAGCGCCACCCCGATCGCGAGCACAAAGTGGGAGAAGTAGACCCAGCTTGCCAGCATGTCCCACCAGTGCACCCGGTCCGGGTGGTAGAGGTGCTGCTGCAGCCAGATCGTCGGCACCTGCCCGCCGGTGAACCAACCGGTCAGCCACCGGTCGGCCACAATCAGCTCGGTCACGTGCGGGTCGGCGGTGTCGGCGAACCCGCGGGACAGGTTGTAGCCCACCAGCAGCACCACCACCGGCGCCCAGTCCCGGACGAACCGCAGGTGCACCCGCCACGGCGCGTCGCTGCGCCAGGCGATGGTGGCCGCCCACAGCCAGCCGAACAGGTACACCGGCTCGGTGGGCAACCCGATCGTGACCCAGCCGGCCACGAACCCGGCCGCCCAGATCGACAGCCCGATCAGCCGGCGCCGGACCCGCCGGCGCCCCGCCAGCGGCTCCGGCGGTCCGCCGGTCTGCGTCGACAGCGTGCTGACGGTGGGCATCCGCAAAGCTTAACGACCGGTGAACGGGCAGCTCCCGATCACCGCGCGATCTGCCCGATCCACCCGACTGGTGCCGGCACGGCTGCCCCCGCCCGGCCGCGCCCGGCCTACCCTTGGCGATATGGAGCAGCAGCCAGCCACCGCGCTCACCGCCGGGCTCACCGCCCAGGTCGAGCTGACCGTCACCGACGCAGACACCGCTCAGGCGATGGGGTCCGGGGACGTGCCAGTGCTCGGAACCCCTCGGATCCTCGCGCTGGCCGAGGCGGCCACGGTCGCCGCCACCGCCGCCAGGCTCGCGCCGGGCCGCACCACGGTGGGCACCCGGGTCGAGCTCGAGCACACCGCTCCCAGCCCGGTCGGCGCCACCGTGACCGCCACCGCCACCCTCGCCAAGGTCGACGGTCGCCGGTTGCTGTTCGAGGTGCAGGTCACCGCGGGCGGCCAGACCGTGGCCGAGGCCCGGGTCGAGCGGACCCTGGTGGACCGGCAGCGGTTCGTGTCCCGGGCGTTCGGCGAGTAGCGGCGAGCGGGGCGGGCGCCGGCCGATGAGCCAGTTCGTGGAGGTGGCCCAGGAGGTCTACGTGCTGCGCTACCCGGTGCTGGACGTGAACGTCACGCTGGTGGTCGGCGACGGGGAGGCGCTGCTGGTGGACACCCTGTCCACCGACGCGCAGGCCCGCGAGCTGGCCGAGGCCGCCCGCACCGTCACCGCGTACCCGTGGACGCTGGTCAACACCCACCACCACTTCGACCACTGCTTCGGCAACGCCGTGCTCGCCGCCGGTGGGCGCCCGGTGTGGGGGCACGAGGAGGCCGCGGCGCTGCTGGCCGAGCGGCCGGAGGCGTTGCGGCGGGAGTGGTACGAGCAGTGGGAGCCGAGCCATCCGGAGCTGGCGGCCGGCCTGGCCGCGGCCCGGGTGGTGCCACCGGACCACACCGTGCACCGGCAGGCCACCCTGCGGCTCGGCGACCGGATGGTGCTGCTGCGCCACCTGGGGCGGGGCCACACCGCCGGCGACCTGGTGGTGCAGGTGCCGGACGCGGACCTGCTGGTGGCCGGGGACCTGGTCGAGGAGGGCGGGCCGCCGTCGTTCGGGGACTCGTTCCCGGTGGAGTGGCCGGACACGGTCGCCGGGCTGCTGCACCTGGCCGGCCCGCGGACCACCGTGGTGCCCGGCCACGGCGGGGTGGTCGACCGGGAGTTCGTGGCCGCCCAGCATCGTGACCTGGCCAGGTTGGCTTGGCTGATCCGGGACGGCGACGCGGACGGCGCTCCCGCCGAGGCGGTCGCCGCGCGGGCGCCGTTCGGGCCGGCGGCCGCGCTGACCGCCGTACGGCGCGGCTACGCCGAACTGTCCGGCCGCCAGTGGGCGTAGCGAAGCGGAGCCCACGGTCAAGCGGCCGGGCCCAACATCACCGCCGCCAGTGGGCTTAGCGGGTGCGTAGCGGGTAGCCGTACCGCCACATCAGTGGGGACGCGACCGCGCTGGCCAGCCACCGGTCCACCGCCCGCTGGCCGGAGGACCACTGCTCGTCGGCCTGGACCACCACCGGACCGCTGCGCTGCCGGGCCGGGTTGCCGGCCAGCGCGTGGCTGGCCGGCGCCCGCACCGTCCGCTCGTCGACGAACGCGGTGCTGGCCGGCGGGCCGTCCACCAGCGCCGCGACCTGATCGACCGCCTGCCGCGGGGCGGCGACGAAGTCCTCGTACCGCAGCTGCAGGCTCCGGTCGCTACCGGCGCTGCGCAGCACCGCCTCCGCGCCGAGGTTGAGCAGGTCCCACCGCAGCGTGGCGTCCACCGCGCCGTGCTGGCGCACCACCGTGCCGGACGCGCCGGTGTGGCGGCGGGTGCGCCACGAGTACGCGCAGGCGCGGGGGTCCCGGACCAGGTGGACGAAGTAGGCTTCGCTGCCCGGCAGGTGCCGCACCACCAGCGCGTACGACGGGCGCTTGGACGAGTCGACCACGGTCCGGCAGCCGGTGACCTCGGTGATCGCCGTGTATACCTGCGCCATCACCCGCCGGTAGCCGGCCAGCGCCGGCCACCGGCCCGGCGCCCGGTGGCGCAGCAGCCGCGGCAGCCGGAACTCGTTGACCACCTCCCGCTGCCACCGCGCCGCCTGGTCCTGATCGACGTGGTCCAGCCGGGCCAGCACCTCCGACCAGATCGGACAGTCTGGCACTGGCTGGCCGCAGGCGCACGCCGACCCGTTGGTGAGCACCGGGTCCCACAGCACCCGGACCTCACCGGCCGAGAAGAACCCGTCCAGCGCACCCAGTGCCTGCGCGAACACGGTGCTGCCGCTGCGACCCCGGCCGAGCACATAGAGCACCTGCGGCATGTCCTGGCACCCCCGTCGGCCGGTCACGCCCCCACGTATAGCACGATCCGTCGATGCCGGCCAGCGCCGCTGGAGCACCGGCCGGCGACCCGTTCCCCCCAACAGCCCCGCTCTACCCTCAGGAGACCATTGAGCCGACCACCGGCTTGGTCAGCAGCGCGGACCGGGCGCGCTCCACCCCGGGGTCCAGAGTCCGGGCCACGAAGATCGCGTGCCAGATGCAGAAGACCAGCACCGTCCACACCTTGCGGGAGTGGTCGGCCTCCCCTCGCCGGTGGGCGGCCAGCAGGTCCCGGGCGTACGGCAGGTCGAGCAGGTCCCCGGCCGTCGACTCGGCCAGGATGGTGTCCGCCCACTCGTACATCGCACCGGCCAGCCACACCCGGGTCGGGGTCGGGAAGCCCAGCTTGACCCGGTTGACGATCTCCGGCGGGACCACCCCGGCCAGTGCCCGCCGCAGCGCCACCTTGGTTTCGGTCGAGCGGCGCGGCAGCTTCAGCTCCACCGGGATGGTGGCGGCCACCTCGAAGACCTCCTTGTCCAGGAACGGCACCCGGGCCTCCAGCGAGTGCGCCATCGACATCCGGTCGGCCTTCACCAGGATGTCGCCGCGCAGCCAGGTGTAGAGGTCGACGTACTGCATGGTGGTCACGTCATCCAGCTCCGGCACCTCGGCGTAGACCGGCGCGGTCACGTCGGTGTAGCGCACCGCCGGGTCGTAGCGGCGCAGCAGCCGCTGCTTCTCCGGCTCGGTGAACATCCGGGCGTTGCCGTAGTAGCGGGCCTCGATCGGGGTGGTGCCCCGTTCCAGGAAGCTCTTGCCCTTAACCCCTTCCGGGATCACCCGGGACATCGCCCGCAGCCCCCTCTGCAGCGGGTCCGGCAGCGCCTGCACCCCGGCCAGCGACAGCGGCTCCCGGTAGATCGCGTACCCGCCGAAGAACTCGTCCGCCCCCTCCCCGGACAGCACCACGGTCACGTGCTCGGCCGCCTTCTTGGCCACGAAGTAGAGCGGCACCAGTGCCGGGTCGGCCACCGGGTCGTCCAGGTGCCAGACGATCTTCGGCAGCGCGTCCATCATCTCCTGCGGCCCGATCTTGGTCGGGATCGTGGTCACCTCCAGGTACCGGGCCGAGGCCTGGGCCACCTCGATCTCCGAATAGCCCGGCACGTCGTACCCGACCGTGAAGGTGAGGATGTTCGGGTGGAACTCCCGGGCCAGCGCGACCACCGCGGTGGAGTCGATGCCGCTGGACAGGAACGCCCCCACCGGCACGTCGGCCCGCATGTGCACCCGGACGCTCTCCCGCAGGGTCTCCCGGATCCGGTCGTAGAGCGCCTGCGGCTGCTCGGGCGGCGTGGGCCGGAACACCGGCCGGTACCAGCGCCGGACTGTCACGTCCCCGCCCGGGCGCCAGGTCAGGCACTCCCCCGAGCCGATCCGCTCGATCCCGCGGTGCAGGGTGCCCGGCTCCGGCACGTACTGCAGGGTCAGGTAGTGGGACAGGTTCGCGGTGTCCACCCCGGCGTCGCCGGCCCCGGCCGACGCGGCGAACGGTAGCAACGCCTTCTTCTCCGAGGCCAGGTAGAGCCCGTCGGCGGAGCGCAGGTAGTGCAGCGGCTTGATCCCGTACGGGTCGCGGGCGCCGAACGCCTCCCGGCGCTGCCGGTCCCAGATCACGAACGCGAACATCCCTCGCAGCCGGTGCACCGCGTCCGGCCCCCAGACGTGGTACGCGGCCGCGATCACCTCCCCGTCCCCGGCGGTGGCGAACCGCGCCCCCTGCTCGCGGGCCAGCTGGTCGCGCAGCTCCAGGTAGTTGTAGATCTCGCCGTTGAAGGTGAGCAGGTAGCGCCCGTCCGCGTACGGCAGCGGCTGGTGGCTGAGCTCGGCGTCGATGAGCACCAGCCGCTTGTGCGCGAACACCGCGTCCGCACCGGTGCCGTCCGGGGACTTGATCACCTCCACCCCGGTGTCGTCCGGCCCGCGGTGGTGCAGGCATTCCAGGGCGTCGGCGATCGCGTCCCGGTGGGCCTCGGCGCTGGCCGAGGAGCTGAAGTAGGCGAGCAGTCCACACATAGGGGGCATTTTCCCACGCGGTACGGTCGAGGGCGTGGAGACACCGGCAGGGAGGGTACGCGGTGACTGACGACAACCAGATCGGGGAGCTGCCCGGCGACGAGGCCCACGACCCGGACTACCCGGCGAAGCTACGCGACTTCATGCGCACCGGCTGGCGGGAGGCGCCTGCGGAGGTGGCCCGGCGCCCCGAGGCCGACCGGTACGCGGCCCGCCGGGCGGCACTGTCGGCCGCGTTCACCGGCGAGACCCTGGTGATCCCGTCCGGCCCGGAGAAGGTTCGCGCCAACGACGTCCCGTACCTGTTCCGCCCGGGCAGCGACTTCGTCTGGCTGACCGGCGAGCGGGACCCGGACAGCGTGCTGATCATGCGCCCGGACGGCGCCGGCGGCCACGACGCGACCCTGCACGTGCGGCCACGGTCTTCCCGGGAGGGGGACGAGTTCTACCGGGACCGGGCGTACGGGGAGCTGTGGGTCGGCCGCCGGGCGACCCTGGCGGAGAAGTCGGACGAGCTGGGGGTGGAGACGGCGGCGCTGGCGGAGCTGCCGCGGGCGCTGGCCGGCTGCGCCCCGGCCCAGACCCGGGTGCTACGCGGGCTGGACCCGGCGGTGGACCGGGCGGTCGCGCCGTTCGACGAGCCCGGTGAGAAGCCGGGTGAGAAGTCGCAGCCGGGTGCCCGGAACCGGGATCTGGCCCGCACCCTGTCCGAGCTGAAGCTGGTCAAGGACGGCTGGGAGATCGCCCAGCTCCGGGCCGCGGTCGACGCGACCGTGCTCGGGTTCGAGGACGCCGCCCGGGTGCTGCCGGCCGACCGGCCGATCTCGGAGCGGCGGTTCGAGGGCGCGTTCGCGATGCGCGCCCGGCACGACGGCAACGACCTCGGCTACTCCTCCATAGTGGCCGGCGGCGGCCACGCCACGATCCTGCACTGGTCCCGCAACGACGGCCGGATCCGCCCGGGTGACCTGCTGCTGGCCGACATGGGAGTGGAGGGCCACCACTACTACACCGCCGACGTGACCCGAACCCTGCCGGTCTCCGGCCGGTTCACACCGGCCCAGCGGAGGATCTACGAGATCGTGCAGGCGGCCCAGCAGACCGGCCTAGACACGGTCAAGCCGGGCCTGAAGTGGGAGGACCTGGCGCTGGCGATCAACCGGGTGCTGGCCGAGGGGCTGGCCGAGCTGGGGCTGCTGCCCGGCTCGGTCGACCAGGTGCTGGACAAGCAGTCCACCGTCTACCGCCGGTGGACGCTGCACGGCTTCGGGCACATGCTCGGCATCGACGTGCACGACTGCGCGAACGCCCGGGAGGAGCGGTACCGCAAGGGCACCATCGACGAGGGGTACGTGTTCACGGTCGAGCCGGGGCTCTACTTCCAGCCCGAGGACGAGCTGGTGCCCGAGGAGCTGCGCGGGATCGGGGTCCGGATCGAGGACGACGTGTGGTGCGCCGCCGAGGGCGCGGTGAACCTGTCCGACGGGCTGCCGCGGGACCCGGACCAGGTGGAGACCTGGCTGGCCACCCAGCGCGCCGCCGGCCCCCGCCTGCCCGGCTGAGCCGGGTAACCTTACTCCATTCTCGAGGGCACGCAACAGGTAACGCCCATCTAGTGTTGAACCGCCCCGGGTTTTGTGCGCACCTCCCAAGTTGGGAAGGATGGCACGATGTCGATCAAGTACGACCCGGAGATGAGGGCGAGGGCGGTCCGCCTGTTCCAGGATCACGTGGCG
>WHTQ01000107.1 GCA_009377645.1 Micromonosporaceae bacterium
CTCGCTGGTGGCCCGGGAGGGCCTGCACACGGTGTGCCAGGAGGCCGGCTGCCCGAACATCTACGAGTGCTGGGAGGACCGGGAGGCCACCTTCCTGATCGGTGGCGACCAGTGCACCCGCCGCTGCGACTTCTGCCAGATCGACACCGGTAAGCCGGCCGAGTTCGACGCGGACGAGCCGCGCCGGGTGGCCGAGTCGGTGGCCACGATGCGGCTGCGCTACGCGACGGTCACCGGGGTGGCCCGCGACGACCTGCCGGACGGCGGCTCCTGGCTGTACGCGGAGACGGTGCGGCAGATCCACGCGCTGCTGCCCGGCTGCGGGGTGGAGCTGCTGATCCCCGACTTCGACGGGAAGCCGGACCAGCTCGGCGAGGTGTTCGGGGCGGCACCGGAGGTGCTGGCGCACAACGTCGAGACGGTCCCGCGGATCTTCCGGCGGATCCGCCCCGCCTTCTCGTACCAGCGCTCGCTGGACGTGCTTACCAGCGCCCGGGAGGCCGGGCTGGTCACCAAGTCGAACCTGATCCTCGGCCTGGGCGAGGAGCGGGACGAGGTCTCGCAGGCGCTGCGCGACCTGCACCGGGCCGGCTGCGAGCTGGTCACGATCACGCAGTACCTGCGCCCGAGCGCGCGGCACCATCCGGTGCAGCGGTGGGTGAAGCCGGAGGAGTTCGTGGAGCTGGCCACCGAGGCCGAGCAGATCGGGTTCGCCGGGGTGATGAGCGGGCCGCTGGTGCGCTCGTCCTACCGGGCCGGCCGGCTCTACCAGCAGGCGGTCGCCGCCCGGCCGGGGAGCCCGCGGTCAAGCGACCTTGCCTCACAGCTGCCGGCCGGGGCGGGGCGTTAGCCGCGGCACTAGACTCGGCGGCATGGCCACGGAGGAGCAGGAGAAAGTCGGGTTCATCGGCCGTCTCAAGCAGATCGGGATGGTCTTCAGCTTCACGACCAAACGGGACAAGTGGTTCCTGCCGCTGGCGGCCGCCGCGGTCCTGATCCCGCTCGCGCTGGCGGTCGGCGCTACCGTGCTCGGGTACGGCCTGATCGCGCTCCCGCTCGGGGTCATGCTCAGCCTGCTGGCGCTGCTGATCGTGCTGAACGTGCGCTCCAGCAAGGTGTTCATGGCCGCCGCCGAGCAGCAGCCGGGGGCGGCGACCTCGATCGTGGAACGGATGCGCGGCGACTGGCGGGTCACTCCGGCGATCTCCTCGACCACCCAGCTGGACATGGTCCACCTGGTGCTGAACCGCCGGGGGGTGATCCTGCTCGCGGAGGGCGACCGGCAGCGGGTCCGCGGCCTGCTCGGCCAGGAGAAGAAGCGGCTGTCGAAGGTGATCGGCTCCGCCCCGCTCCACGACTTCATCCTCGGGCACGGCGACAACGAGGTGCCGCTGCGCAAGCTGCGACTGCACCTGACCCGGTTGCCGAAGACGATGTCCGGCCGGGACGTCAACTCCCTCGACAAGCGGCTCAAGGCGCTGGCGGCCCGCCCCCGGATGCCGAAGGGCGCGATCCCGAAGGACATGGTCCCGCGGAACCTGCGCCCGCCCCGCAACGCCACCCGCGGCCGCTGACCGCCCCGCCCCGCCCCGCCCCGCCCCAAGATCGTCGCAACTTCACGAAGGTTGGGGTGTCCGGGCGCCTGGAAGGCACAGTTTCCGAGAAGTTGCGACGACCGTGCCGGGCAGCGGGCGCCGCGAGTCCGGCGGGCGGTGTAACACGGCTGAAACGGGCGGGACATGTGGGGGCAAAGCCGGGTGCCTAGCCTGGCGGCTGAGCCCGATCGGCCGCACCGTGCCAGGAGGAGGACCTGTTGTTCGCGAACCCCGACGAGCTGCTGCGTTACGTCAGCAGCGAAGGCGTCAAGTTCATCGACGTACGCTTCTGTGACCTGCTCGGTGTCATGCAGCACTTCGTGGTGCCGGTGGAGTCGTTCGACGAGACGACGATTCGGGACGGGGTGGCCTTCGACGGCTCCTCGATCCGCGGCTTCCAGCAGATCCACGAGTCCGACATGCTGCTGCTGCCGGACGTGGCGACCGCGTTCGTGGACCCGTTCCGGGCCGGCAAGACGCTGGCGCTGAACTTCTTCATCCACGACCCGTTCACCCGCGAGGCGTACTCCCGGGACCCGCGCAACGTCGCGAAGAAGGCCGAGACCTACCTGGTCGCCAGCGGGATCGCCGACACCGCGTACTTCGGTCCGGAGGCGGAGTTCTACGTGTTCGACTCGATCCGCTACGAGACCAGCCCGCACCAGGGGTTCTACTACATCGACTCGGTCGAGGGAGCCTGGAACAGCGGCCGGGAGGAGGCCGGCGGCAACCTCGGCTACAAGACCGCGTACAAGGGTGGCTACTTCCCGGTGCCGCCGACCGACCACTTCGCCGACCTGCGCAACGACATGGTCACCAACCTGACCGAGGTCGGGATCGTGGTCGAGAAAGCGCACCACGAGGTCGGGACGGCCGGCCAGGCGGAGATCAACTTCAACTACGCCACGCTGCTGCGGTGCGCCGACAACCTGCAGCTCTACAAGTACGTCGTGAAGAACACCGCCTGGGCGGCCGGCAAGACCGCCACCTTCATGCCGAAGCCACTGTTCGGGGACAACGGCTCCGGGATGCACACCCACCAGAGCCTGTTCCTCGGCGGCGACCCGCTGTTCTACGACGAGACCGGGTACGCGGGGCTGTCCGACCTGGCCCGCTGGTACATCGGCGGGCTGCTGCACCACGCCCCGAGCCTGCTCGCGTTCACCAACCCGACCGTGAACTCGTACCGGCGGCTGGTGCCCGGCTTCGAGGCCCCGGTGAACCTGGTCTACTCGCAGCGCAACCGGTCGGCCTGTGCCCGGATCCCGGTCACCGGCGCCAGCGGCGCGGCCAAGCGGGTCGAGTTCCGGGTGCCGGACCCGTCCGCCAACCCGTACCTCGCCTTCGCCGCCATGCTGATGGCCGGCCTGGACGGGATCAAGAACAAGACCGAGCCGCCGGAGCCGGTCGACAAGGACCTCTACGACCTGCCGCCGGAGGACTTCGCGAACGTGACCCAGACCCCGGGCTCGCTGCCCGAGGTGCTGGCCGCGCTGCGGACCGACCACGACTACCTGCTGGAGGGCGGCGTGTTCACGCCGGACCTGATCGAGACCTGGGTGGACTGGAAGAACGAGCACGAGATCGACCCGGTCCGGCTCCGCCCGACCCCGCACGAGTTCGAGCTGTACTTCGGCGTCTGAGCCGCCGGGGGTCAGCCGCCTGCCCGGGCCGGCCTGGGCAGGGACTGCCCGATGTAGTAGTGGATGTGGCGCTGCAGGAGCTGCGGAAACTCGCCGGTCTCGTGGAGGCGCTGCAGCCCGTACGCGCTGACCGACTCCAGCAGCCGGTAGCGCGCCCCGTCCGGGGTCTCCAGCCGGACCACCAGTGACCGCTCCACCAGCCGGGACAGCAGCTCCGGCACCTGCTCCGCGGCCACCTCGCCCGGGCCGTCGCCGGCGCAGATCGCCTCGGCGGCGGCCAGGGTGAAGGTGTCGGCGTGCAGGGACAGCCGCCGCAGCACGGCCCGCTCCGGCTCGCTCAGCAGCCCCCAGCTCCAGTCGATCACCGCCTGCAGGGTCTGCTGCCGGGCCGGGGCGCCGCGCAGCCCGGCCGAGAGCAGCCGGAAGCGGTCCCCGAGCCGGTCGGCGACCTCGTGCACCCCCAGCCCGCGGACCCGGGTGGCGGCCAGCTCCAGCGCCAGCGGGAGCCCGTCCAGCCGGCGGCAGACCGACGCCACCGCCCGGGCGTTGTCCGGGCCAAGCCGGAACCCGGGCGCCACCGCGGCGGCCCGGTCCACGAACAGTTGGACCGCGCTGGCCCGCTCCAGCTCGGCCGGCGCGACCACCGCCGGGTCGGGCAGCCGCAGCGGAGGCACCTCCCACACCTGCTCCCCCGGGATCTCCAGCGGCTCCCGGCTGGTGGCCAGGACCCGCAGCCCGGGTGCCGCCTGCAGCAGCCGCCCGGCCAGCCCCGCCACCGGCTCGGTCAGGTGCTCGCAGTTGTCGAGCACGAGCAGCGCCTGCCGGTCCCGCACCTGGTCCACCAGCTGGTCCGGGTCCGGGTCCGCGGCCGGGGCCGGGGCCGGGGCCGCACGCAGCCCGGCGGCGATCGACCGGGCCAGCTCGGCCGCCAGCTCCGGGCGGTCCGGCTCGCCGGCACCGGGGCGCTGGCCGAGGGCGGCCAGCTCCACCAGCGCGACCCCGTCCGGGAACCGGTCCGGCAGGTCCGCCGCCACCGCCACGGCCAACCGGGTCTTGCCCACCCCGCCCGGGCCAGTCAGCGTCACCAGCCGGCCGGTCGCCAGCCGCGCCCGCACCTCGCGTACCGCCTCCTCCCGACCGATCAGGCTGGTCAGTGGGGTGGGCAGGTTGGTACGCGGGGACGGGGCGGGACGGTCCGCCGCCGGTGCGGCCAGCTCCGGGTCCTGCCGCAGGATCGCCTGCTGGAGCGCGACCAGCTCCTCGCCCGGGTCCAGGCCGAGCTGGCCGGCCAGGTGGTCGCGCAGGTCGGCGTAGGTGTCCAGGGCCTCACTGTGCCGCCCGGAGCGGTACAGCGCCCGCATGTACGCGGCCCGCAGCCGCTGCCGCAGCGGATGCAGGACGACCAGGTCGGCCAGCTCCCCGACCAGCGCCGCGTGCTCCGCCAGCGCCAGCCGCGCCTCCGCCTGCTCCTCGACCCCGGCCAACCGGTCCTCGGTCAGCCGGTCGATCGCCGTCCGCGCGAACGGCTGGTCCTCGAAGTCCGCGTACGCCGGGCCGCGCCACAGCGCCAGCGCGTCGGCCAGCAGCCCGGCCCGGGTGCCCGGGTCGCCGGCCGCCCGGGCCCGCTCCACCAGCTCCCGGAACTGGCCGGCGTCGACCTCCGCCGGCTCGACCCGCAGCAGGTAGCCGGGCGGCTGCGACACCACCAGCTCGCGACCCCCGGGCTCGGCGCCGGCCAGCGCCCGCCGCAGCTGGGAGACCCGGGTCTGCAGCGTGTTGGTCGGGTTGGCGGGCAGCTGGTCGCCCCACAGGTCGTCGATCAGCCGGCTCGTGGACACCGGCTGCCCGGCGTGCACCAGCAGGTCGGCCAGCAGCGCGCGGACCTTCCGCTCCGGGACCGCCAGCGGCCCGAGCACCCCGAATCGCACCTGGGCAGGTTATCCCACCGTGCGGGGACCTACAGCCGACCGGCAGCGGACCTGAACCGGCGCCCGGCACCGTTGGGCCCGTCAACAAGGACCACCACAGAGTCGGAGGAACCACTCATGCAGACCGTAACCTCGCGGGACGGCACCACGATCGCCTACGACCGCACCGGCACCGGGCCGGCGGTCATCCTGGTCACCGGCGCGCTCGGCAGCCGGGTGTTCGACCCGCTGAACGCACCGCTGACCGCCCTGCTGGCGCCGCAGTTCACCGTCTACCGGTACGACCGGCGGGGCCGCGGCGACAGCGGGGACACCCTGCCGTACGCGGTCGACCGGGAAGTCGACGACGTCGAGGCGCTGGTCGCGCAGGCCGGCGGCAGCGCGTACCTGTACGGCATCTCGTCCGGCGCGGTGCTGGCCCTGCACGCCGCCCGCCGGCTGCCCGGGGTCACCCGGCTGGCGCTGTTCGAGCCGCCGTTCATCGTCGACGGCGGCCGGCCGCCGCGGCCGGCCGACTATCAGGCCCGGATCGAGCAGGCCTGCGCGGCCGGCGACCCGGGTGAGGCGGTGGCGGTGTTCATGCGCTTCCTCGGGCTGCCCGACGAGGCGATCGCGCCGATGCGGGAGGAGCCGTTCTGGCCGGCGATGGCGGCGGCCGCGCACACTCTCGCGTACGACGCCGCGGTGATGGGCGACAGCCAGCGCGGCCAGCCGTTGCCGGCCGACCGGTGGTCGACCGACACCCCGACCCTGGTGGTCGACGGCGCCAAGTCCGAGCCGTTCCTGCACACCGCCGCGGACGCGATCGCCGGCCTGCTGCCGGACGCCCGCCGCCACACCCTGACCGGCCAGGACCACGCGGTGACGCCCGACGCGATCGCCCCGGTCCTGCGCGACTTCTTCACCGAGACCCGCTGACATTCGGACCTAGAGAGGACCAGAACGATGACTGTCAACACCACAACCACCCCCGCCACCCGGCGGATGCTGTGGGCCGGCGTGATCGGCGGACCGCTGTTCATCGGCGCGGTCGTGATCCAGGAGCTGACCCGGGCCGGGTTCGACCCGAGGGAGCATGCGCTGAGCCAGCTGAGCACCGGCGACCTGGGCTGGCTCCAGATCACCAACTTCATCGTCTCCGGGCTGCTGTTCGTCGCCGCGGCGGTCGGGATACGGCGGGTGCTGCACCCGGGCCGAGCGGGAAGGTGGGGCCCGTGGCTGATCGGCATCTTCGGAGGCGCCCTGGTCTGGGGCGGAGTGTTCGTCGCCGACCCGGCCAACGGCTTCCCGCCCGGCACCCCGGAAGGGTCGCCGGACGAGCTGAGCTGGCACGGTGCGCTGCACGCGGTCGCGCCGGCGTTGGCCGGGATCGCGATCCTCGTGGCGTGCTTCGTGTTCGCCCGCCGGTTCGCCGGCCTCGGGCAGCGGGGCTGGGCCGGGTACAGCGTGGCGACCGCGGTGGTCTACCTGATCCTGGCGTTCGCCTCGTTCCCGGCCGGGGACTTCCGGCTGATGCTGGCCGGCGGCGCGGTGGCCTGGCTGTGGCCCTCGGCGGTGGCGGCCAAGCTGCTTCGGGGGGCGAGCTGACCCGGACCTCACCGGCGCTCAGGTGCCCGGCGGGGCCGAACCACGGACCCGCCGGGCATAATGTTGCGAACCTACAAAATGTAGGTACAATTTCTGGCGTGGAGACCATCGGATTGCGAGAGCTCAACCAGAACCCGTCCAGAACAGTGGCTCGGGTCCGGGCTGGCGCCTCGATCATCGTCACCGACCGGGGGAAGCCAGTGCTGCGGATGGTTCCCGAGGTCGAACCTGACAGCATCCTGCAGCGACGGGTCGCGGCCGGCGAAGTCCGGCCACCCGCGGAGCACGGGATGCCCGAGCTGTTCGAGGAGCTTGCCGGTCCGGTCGAGAGCCTGTCCGACCTGATGGTCGCGGATCGCGATCGGGAACGCAGCCGGTGATCTACCTCGACGCCCGCGCGCTGGTCAAGTTCATCCGGCGGGAGGAGCACACCGAGGCGTTGCGTGCGTGGCGACTGGCCCTTCCGGACGGCATCGATCTGGTCAGCAGCGCCCTCGCCGAGCTGGAGATCAGCCGTACTCTGGTGCGGGCAGGTACCGACCACCAGCGAGTCCCGTATCTTGCCAGGCAGGCTCTGCGTGGGATCTACCTGGCCGACCTCACGACCGCGGTGCTGGCGCGCGCGACCAGCTACCGGGTGCCCAAGCTCGGGTCGCTTGACGCTCTCCACCTGGCCACCGCCGACCCGTTCCGCGCCGAGCTGACGGAGTTCGTAACCTACAACCGCGAGCTGCTGGCAGCAGCGACGCAGATCGGCCTGCCCGCCAGCGCCCCTTCCTGACGGTCCTGCTGATGCTCGGCCGGCCCGCCCTCAGATGAGTGGTCGCACGCGAGCCCGCCATACCGCATGCACGAGCTTAATCAGGCACCGACACCGGGATCCGCGCCGCTGACCCTGGGCTTAGCTGCCCGGTGGGCCGAACCACGGGTTGCCGACCCGCGTCAGGTAGCGGTCGGAGACCTGGTTCAGGACCCGCCGGGCATCCCGGAACCGGGCGGCCACCTGCGCCACCACCGCCAGCTGGGCGGTGGCCACCGGGGCCAGCGCGAACGCCCGCTGATACCACCGCTGGCCGAGCTGCTCCAGCAGCTCGATCGGGGCAGCGGCGGCCAGGCCGGCCTGGTCGTCGGCCGGGGACAGCCCGGTGGCCCGCAGCAGCCGCGCCGCGTCCAGCGGCCCGAACGCGTGCCGCTGGGCGTAGTCCGGGAACACCCCGGTCAGGAACAGCGACACGTCCCCCAGCCGCCGGTAGACACCGGGCCGGTACGCGCGCGGGGTCTCGCTCGCGAGCTGGGCGAGCTGGACCGGATCCAGCTCGCTGAACCGCCGCCGCTGCCAGCCCCGGGCGGTCCGGGTCCAGAACCGCCCGCTGGCTACCCGTACGAACGAGGTCAGCAGCTCGGCCAGGAACAGCCGGCGCAGCGGGTCGGCCAGGAAGTCCCGCAGCTGCGGAGTGTCGAACACCGGCACCCGCTCCCGCGGGCTGGTGCGCTCGGCCACGAACCGGGTGGTGGCCAGCTCCCGGCCGGTCGCCCCGATCGCCACCTGGAAGGCCAGAAACGGCGACACCGAGGCCAGCCGGGCCGGGTCGTCTTGCCCGAACACCTGGTCGAACAGCTCCGGCCGCTCGACCAGCTCCAGCACGACCGCCGGCTGGGACCGCAGCCGGCCGGCCAGCTCCGGGCGCAGGTCGGCGGAGGCCGCGAGGAACCGCAGGTCCTGGTCGGTGAGGTGCTCCAGGTAACCCCGCCCGGCAGCCTCGGAGTCCATTTCTCTACGGTATGCCGCGGCTGCGCCGATCCGCCAGCACTCGGCGCACCGCCCCCTCCGCACCAGACCTACGATCCGCCGACCCAGACGGTCTTGAGGTTGCAGAACTCCCGGATCCCGTGGGCGGACAGCTCCCGGCCGTAGCCGGAGTGCTTGATCCCGCCGAACGGCAGCGACGGGTAGGAGGTGACCATGCCGTTGACGAACACCGCCCCGGCGGCCAGGTCGGCCACGAACCGCTCCTGCTCGGCCGGGTCGCGGGTCCAGGCGTTCGCCCCGAGCCCGAAGTCGGTGGCGTTCGCCAGCTCCACCGCCTCCTGGTACGAGGAGACCCGGTAGAGCCCGGCGACCGGGCCGAACACCTCCTCCGACCACATCCGCATCTGCGGGGTCAGGTCGGTCACCACGGTCGGCGGATACCACCAGCCGGGCCGGTCCGGCGGCTGGCCGCCGCAGCGCACCCGGGCACCGTGCGCCACCGCGTCGCGTACCTGTTCGTCCACTTCGGCCCGGCCGGACTCGGTGGCCAGCGGCCCCACGTCCGTACCCTCGGCCATCGGGTCCCCCACCACCAGGGCGGACATGTTCGCCACGAACGCCTCGGCGAACGTGTCGTAGACGTCGGTGTGGACCAGGAACCGCTTGGCCGAGATGCAGGACTGGCCGTTGTTCTGGCACCGGGAGGTGGTCGCCACCGCGGCCGCGGCGGCCAGGTCGGCCGAGGGCATCACCACGAACGGGTCGCTGCCGCCCAGCTCCAGCACGGTCTTCTTCAGCTCCCGGCCGGCGATCGCGGCCACCGCCCGGCCGGCGGCCTCGCTGCCGGTGAGCGTGGCCGCCCGTACCCGCGGGTCGGACAGCACCCGCTCCACCTGGTCGCTGCCGATCAGCAGGGTCTGGAACGCGCCCGGCGGGAAGCCGGCGCGGGCGAACAGCTCCTCCATGAACAATGCGGTCTGCGGCACGTTCGAGGCGTGCTTGAGCAGCCCGGGGTTGCCGGCCATCAGGGCCGGCGCGGCGAACCGCATCGCCTGCCAGAGCGGGAAGTTCCACGGCATGACCGCCAGCACCGGCCCGAGCGGCTCATACCGCGCGTACGCCCGGCTGGCGCCCACCTCCGCCGGGTCGGCCGGCTCGTCGGCCAGGAACCGCTCGGCGTGCTCGGCGAAGAACCGGCAGGCCCGGGCGCACTTGGCCACCTCGCCCCGGGCGGCGGCCAGGGTCTTGCCCATCTCGGTGGTCATGGTGCTGGCCACCCGGTCGGCGTCCGCGTCGAGCCGGTCGGCGGCGGCCCGCAGCCAGCCGGCCCGCTGCCCGAACGACGCGCCGCGCAGCGCCTCGAACCCGGCCTGCGCCTGCGCCAGCCGGTCGGCCAGCTCCGGCTCCGGCAGCGGGTCGAAGGCCTTAAGCAGCTCGCCGGTGGCCGGGTTGGTGGTCGCGATGGCCATGATCAGTAACCTCCTCCGGACGGGCGCGCCGTCGATCAGGCTTCCCGGCCCAAGCGTACGGGTCACCCGGGCCGGGCGGCGACGAGTCGGCCCACCACCGGCGCCGGTAGCACGCCGTCGACGACCAGCACCCGGTGCCGGCGGGCGAGCCGCGTCCCAGCGCCGATCACCCGCGGCTCGGTGAAGGCGAGCGCGGCGCAGACCCCCGGATAGCCCTCGGCCCGAACGAACCAGTGGTCACCCGCGGCCAACCCGAGAAACACCAGCGTGTACGGGTGCGGGGCGGTGCTCGCCAGCGCCAGCCACGGCTCGGTCGACCCGTTGACGGCCGCCTCGCCGGTGGCGGTGGCGGTGAACACCTCCGGCGGCGTGGGAGCCGGCGCTGCCCGCCAGAAGAACCCGCCGTAGCCGGCCCCACCCGGCCGGCCGTTGGTGGCCGGGCTGCCCAGCGTCACCTCCCGGTCGGGCGGGGCGGTCACGGTGTAGGCCAGCTCCAGCTGCCACCCGTCGAGCCACTGCGGCAGTGGTCGCGCGCGCAGGTGCCGCTGTTCCTCGAGCAGGGTCGCGCCGGCCGGGTCCTGCCAGCACAGCCGGTGCGCGATGTGATCGTCGGCGCGTACCAGGAATCCGGTGTGGACGATCCGGCCGTGGTCCTGGCGCCACCCGTACCCGGTGTCCCGCAGATAGCTGCGGCCGCCCCAGAGGTTGGTGCCGGACACGTCCGGCACCGCCAGCGAGGCGCCGAGGTGCCACCGGTGGTCGGCGGGCAGCGCGTCGGTCACCAGCCCGCCGCCGAACGTCCGCACCGGATGCAGGAACGGTCGCGGGGCCAGCGCCGGGTCGACCTCCGGCCACACCACGTACTCGGCCACGGTGCGGCCGGCCAGCCGCAGCGGTACTGCCCGATCGGCCATGCTCCTCCCTCCGGCAGCACCCGCCCCGGCCACCTCGGGGTGGCCGGGGCGGGTGGCTCCCCTGCTGCCGCTGGCTCAGGAGCTGACTCTGCCGGCTCCGGCGCCAGCGGCCACGATCGCGGGGATGTCAGCCGGGTCATCCAGCTGGTAGGCGTACGGGATCGGGTCGACCCCGCCGCCGGTGCTCTCCGGCGGACCCGAGTTGTCGAAGATGTTGTCGCGTTCCACCAGGTCTCCAGGGTCGGAGGCGGCGAAGCCGACGTGGGTGGGGTTCGCCACGTCCTCGAAGTAGTTGCCCTCGACCAGCACGCCGGCGTCCATCGTCGACGCTACGCCATACTCGGCGTTGGCGACGTAGTAGTTGTTGAACACGTGCACCGGGTTACCGAATCGCACCCGCGGGTGCCGGCTGCCCGAGCCGTCGAACCAGTTGTGGTGGTAGGTCACCCGCAGGTGACCGATGTCGGCGGTGTGGCCGTCACTGTGGCCCAGCAACATGGACTTCTCGTGGTCGAAGACCCGGTTCCAGGAGACGGTCACGAAGTCGGACTCCCGCTTGATGTCGACCGCGCCGTCGTTTCCACTGGTGAACGTGTTGTGGTCTACCCACACGTGGTGCGCGCGTTCCTGCAGGTTGATGGCGTCGTCACCCCAGTCCCGGAAGGTCAGGTTCCGGATGATCACGTTGGACACCTCGTCGATGTCCAGCCCACCGCCGTTGATCGTGGCGCTGCCACCGAGCCCGACGATGGTCTTGTCCGAGGCGACGTCGTTCATCCCGGAGAGGCTGACCGTCCCCTGCACCTGGATGATCCGCCGCCCGGCGGTCTGCATCTCGCTGACCAGCTGGGCACCGCTGGTGACGGTCACGGTCGGGCCGCCGGCCCCACCGGTGGTGCCACCCTCGACGGTCGCCCAGCCAACCGGCTCCCCGTCCGCCGGCGGGTCGGTCGGCGGATCAGTGGGCGGGTCGGTCGGCGGGTCGGTCGGCGGGTCGGTGGGAGGATCGGTCGGTGGATCCGTCGGCGGGTCGGTCGGCGGCGTGCCGTCGTCGGTGACCACCACGTCGTCGAACGAGGCGGTGGCGTGGAAGGTCACCAGCCCGATCCTGCCCTGGCTCCAGGTGCTGTCGGTGCCGGAGGCCACCGGTGCGCCGTCGACGAACCCACTGACCGTGCTGCCGGCCAGCGCGATCCGCAACGTGTACCAGGTATCGGTGGTCACCGGCAGGGCCTGCGCGCCGATCACGTCGATCGCACTGCCGTTGACCGCCTGCAGCTCCACCCGGTCGGTGCCGAACAGCGCCAGCCGGTACATTTTGGTCGCGCTAGTGGACCGGGCCGCGATGGCCACGAACCGGTCGCTGCCGTCGAAAGCGAGTGGCTTCACCCGCGCCTGCACCGTGTAGTCGGCCCAGCCGGTGCTGCCGTTGAACTGGCGAGCCAGCTCGCTGTCCAGCTTAGACTGCTGGAAGGCCAGCGAGCCATCGCTGACCACCGACCAGTCGCCACCGGACTTCGACCACCCGCTCGCGTCGCCGTCCTCGAAGTCGTCGGCGAGCAGGGTGTCCGCGTACGCGGCGGTGCTCCCCAGCAGGACCGCGGCGACGGCAACTGCGCCAGCGGCGGTAGCGGCGAGCAGGGCCCGCCAGCGGGGTCTGGACATATCAGGTCTCCCTTCGGGGTGGTGGACCGTCAGATCGGCAGCCGGTCGGCACCGGCGAACAGACCGACCAGCACCGGAACCCCCGGCGCCGGCAGCACCGGGCCACGGCGTAGCTGCGGGGTCCAGCCCGCGTCGTCGCCCAACGCCGGGTCGCTGACCGCGTTGTACGCGTCGAGCAGGCTGACCGGCCGGCCGAAGCCGGAACCGCCGGTTCGTGCCCAGGTGCCCCGCTCGGTGATGGCGGTGCCGCCCCAGTCCGCGATGACGGTGGCCGGGTCGTCGTCGGCGCTCAGCGAGAAGTAGTTGTTCTCCGCGTAGATCGCTGACTCCACCCCCACTCCCCACGAGTATCCGTACTCGAACGGCGCGGCGACCGGGATCCGGTAGTAGTTGTTGTAGACGTCGACCTGCCCGAACCGCACCCGCGGTGCCCGCTGACCGAGACCGTCGAACAGGTTGTGCCGCAGCGTGACGTTGAGCCGGCCGGGATCACCGCCGCCGGGGTTGTCGGTGGATCCGATCAACACGGCCTTGTCGTGGTCGCGGAACACGTTGTGGGAGATGGTGACCAGGTCGGCGGTGTGGGTGATGTCGAGCAGGCCGTCGTAGGTCTCGAACTTGCGCCCGAAGAAGGATGGCGGCTCGACGTTTGGCGTGACGAACGTGTTGTGGTCGATCCAGAAGTTCGTGCCGCGCCGCACCGACACGTAGTCCCAGTTGGAGTTCCAGTTGCCGAGGTCCCCGTCGGTCGGGTCCCATTGCGGGAAGCAGTCGAACGCGTCCCGGATCGTGAGGTTGCGAATGATCACGTTGTCGGCCTCGTTGAACAGCAACGTCGTGTGCAGCAGGGTGGCCCCGCGCAACCCGATCAGCGTGGTGTTCGAGCCCGGCTTGAGCACGGTCTGCGCTTCCTGGTTACGCATCGAGCGCACCCGGGCGTCCTCCAGCGGCCCCGCCGGCTCGGTCTCCCGACCCCAGACCTCCGGGTCGAAGGTGGCCAGGTAGTCGTCGAAGTCGTAGGCCGGGTCCGCGAGGTCGTCGCACCCGAGCAGAGCACCGGCTGGGCCCTCGAAGCCGTCGATGGTGCCCTGCACGAAGACAATCTTCGGGGCGTCGCCACGGAGCGCGTCTGTCAGCTCGGCCCGGCTGGTGACCACGTACACCTGGTCGGGGCTGGCGGCGGCACCGCCCGTGGTACCGGCGCCGGCCGAGCCCCAGCCGTCGCCGGCCGGCAGCGCCTGCCGTCCATACCACGTCGCCAGTGGTGACAGCTGGCTGGGCTCCCCGGCGCCGGCCTCGGCCGGGCTTCCTGGGATGCCGGCGCCGGCCGTCACCAGTGCGGCGGCGAGGGCAGCTATCAGCTTACGGTTCTGCATCCCGTCCTCCTCTCTGCGTCCGGGAACCCGTTTCTCGTAAGTGCGAGCGAATTCACATTCAAACGTAGGAAGGACGGGTCGATTCAGTCAATAGGAAACATATGCAGATATGTTGCAAGGATTCCGGGCAGCGCCGGCCGGCCCGAACAGCGGTCGGACCAGATAACCCGCTTCGGTCCGATTAGTCCTGCGCCAGCTCCGTTCCGGTTTGCATGTTCGTTGCCGTACGGCACGGAAGCCAGCCGGTGGCGGGCCCATCCCCGAGCTCGCGCAGCAGCGCCAGCCGCTCCGCCGCCCGCCGGACCAGCCCGGTCGCCCCGACCACCGTCACCACCCGGTCGCCCCCCTCGCCGCTGACCACCTGGAACGCCGGGTCGACGGCGACCGGCTCCGGCGCTGCCATCACCTGTTCCACCAGCCAGGTGAACGGCCGGGTCCGTTCCAGCGGCACCAGCAACCGGACCGCCTCCGGCGCCGCCCGGTGCGCGAACAGGTTCTCCAGCAGCCCGGTGCGGCCGGGCACCTCCCGGGCGCGGCGCTCGCCCGGCAGCCGCAACCAGTCGGTGGTGTACTCCAGCTCCGCCCGCCCCTGTTCGGTGTGGACGGTCAAGGTGCCAGCCAGCCGCTCATCTCCACACAGGGTGGCCGCCACCACCACCGGGAGGTCCGGCCCTGCCCGGAACCGCATCCCGGCGGTGTCATCCACCTCGATCGGGCGGGCTCGATACAGTTCCAGCTCCAGCTCGGTGATCGCGAACGGCTCACCCGTGGCCGCCTCGGCGACCGCCAGCGCCAGCATGACCGCGTGCGCGAACGGGTTCACCAGCACCCCGTCCACGACCGGCGCCCCTGCCAGCCAACGCCGGCCCGCCCACGGCGCCCGCCGGTAGTAGGAGTCCGGACGCTGCCAGGCACCGGCCACGCCGATTCCGGTGACCCGGCCGAGCCGCCCGGCGGTGACTGCGCCGGTCAGCCTGCCGAATGCCGCCGAGCCGAGCGCCTGGAAGCCGACCTGGCACACCCGACCGGTGCTGGCCAGCACCGAGACCAGCCGGGCGTGCGCGGTGAGGCTGGGCAGCGGCGGCTTCTCCAGCAGCAGGTCGGCGCCCGCCCGGGCCGCCGCCACCGCCAGCTCCAGGTGGGTGTGCGGGGGTGTGCAGATCACCACCACGTCGGGGCCGGTGACGGTCAGCAGGTCCCGGTAGTCGTCGAACACCCCCGCCCCGGGCGGGACCGGCGCCTCCGGCAGGTCGGTGATCGGCGCAAGGTCGCACAGCCCGACCAACCGGACCTGCCCGGTCCGGTGCAGAGCCCCGATCACCCGCCGGTGCCACCGGCCGTGGCCGTTCGCTCCGATCAGCGCCACCCGCGGCGCGGTGCTGTTCACCGTCCGGCTCCCGCGCTGGCCAGCGTGGCGGCCACGCCGTGCCGGGTCAGCGCGTCCAGCCACTCGGCGATCAGCTTCCGCAGCACCTCGTCCTCGGCCAGCTCGGGGGCGAACACCCGGCGCAGCCGCACCAGGGCGTCGACCGTGGCGGCCGGTGGCCGCTGGTTGCCGGCCAGCGCGGCCCGGATCTCCCCGGCCAGCGGATCGTCCAGCGGCAGCCGCCGGCCGTCGTCCGCACGGCCCTGCACGAACCGCATCCACGCCGCCACCACCAGCGCCGCCCAGCGCGGTGACCCGCCCACCGCCCGCCGGTCCGCGACGGTGTGCAGGATCCGCTGCGGCAGCTTCTGGCTACCGTCCATCGCCACCTGCCGGGTGGTGTGGCCGATCACCGGGTTGGCGAACCGGTCCAGCGCGGCCCGCCCGTACGCCACCACCGAGACCCCGTCCGGCGGGTCCAGGCTGGGCGCGACGTCCTCGGCGACGAACCGCTCCACCACCGCCCGGGCGCCCGGCAGGCGCAACGCCTCGGCGATCGTCTCACACCCGGCCAGCACCCCCAGGTACGCGAGGGCGGAGTGCACGCCGTTGAGTGCCCGCAGCTTGAGCCGCTCGTACGGCCCGGCGTCGCGGGTGAGCACCGCCCCCGCGGCCTCCCACGCCGGCCGCCCGGCCGGGAAAGCGTCCTCGACCACCCACTGCCGGAACGGCTCGGCCGCCACCGCCGCGTGGTCGGCCAGCCCCAGCGCCGCCCGCGCGGCGACCAGGGTGGCCGGGGTCGGCGCCGGCACGATCCGGTCCACCATGGTCCCCGGGAAGGTGACGTTGCCGGACACCCAGTCGCGCACCCGCGCGGCGTCACCTCCGGCCAGCGCCAGCGCCTGCCCCACCACACCGGCCAGCCGGTGCCCGTTGGCCGGCAGGTTGTCGCAGCTGACCAGCGCCACCGGGCCGGCATCCGCCCGGGCCCGCGCGGCCAGCGCCGCCACCAGCAGCCCCGGGACGGTGGCCGGTGTGGCCTGCCCGGCCAGCTCCGCCCGCAGCGCCGGGTCGACCCGCAGCCGGCCGGTCGCGGGTTCCAGCAGGTAAGCCTTCTCGGTGACCGTGAGCGTGACCACCCGGGTCGCCGGGTCCGCCAGCAACGCCACCACCGCGGACGGGTCCGCCGGTGCGTGCCGGACCCCGCTGATCGCACCGACCACCCGGGTCCGCGCGCCGGCACCGTCCAGGCTGGTCACGCTGAACAGGCCGTCCTGGGCGGCCAGGGCATCCACCAGCAGCCGGCGGCGGGGAGACACCGCCACGATCCCCCAGTCGCCGCCGGCCGCCGCGACCGCCTCCTCGGTGTAGACCGCCTGGTGCGCCCGGTGGAAGGCACCGAGACCCAGATGGACGATCCCCGGGCTGACCTCGCCCGGCCGCACCAGCGGGCGCGCGCCGGCCGGTACCCGGTCCACGGTGGCCAGCGACAGCCGCTGACCGGTCACCGCCACGCCGGACCGTCCGGAAAGGAGAACCGGGCCACCGACTCCGGTCGCATGGTGACGCTGTAGCCGGGCGCGACCGGTAGCTGGTAC
>WHTQ01000134.1 GCA_009377645.1 Micromonosporaceae bacterium
AGCTCGGAAAGCTCCTGACAGCCGCCCGCGCGGTGAACACGTGGTTGCGGGACGGATCGCAGAACGCCCAGGCGTGCGCGCTGAACTCCTACGCGCTGGCGCTCGACCACTCGTTCAAGGTGAAAGGACGGCAGAGGCCGAGGCTCAAGCGGCGCCGGACCACGCTCCCGTCGCTGGAGTACACCCGCAACGGGTTCTCGGTCGTCGAGGGCCGGCTGCGACTGCCGAAGGGCGTGACGATCCCCGTCGTCTGGTCCCGCGACCTGCCGTCCGACCCGACCTCCGTGCGCGTCTACCAGGACTCGCTTGGGCACTGGTACGCCTCGTTCGTCGTGCGCCGCGACGTCGAGCCCCTGCCCGACGCAGACGGCGGAGTCGGCGTCGACTGGGGCGTGTCGACCACCGCGACGACCAGCAGCCCCGACCACGACCTCCCCTACGGCGGCCACCGACGTCGTTGCGCTGCCGAGCTGGCGAAGCACCAGCGCCGTATGTCCCGCCGCCGTCGCCACCGAGGCATGGCCCCATCCAACGGGTACCGCCGCACCCGACGCGATGTCGCGAAACTCCACAAGAAGGCGCAGCGGCAGAGCACCCACGCCGCCCGCGTCTGGGCCAAGCGGGTCGTCGCCGACCACCAGCTCATCGCCATCGAGGACTTCAAGCCGAAGTTCCTGGCCAAGTCGACGATGGCGCGGAAAGCCGCGGACGCCGCGATCGGTGCGGCCAAGCAGGAACTGATCGAACGTGCCGAGCGGGCCGGACGACAGGTGGTGATCATCTCGCCCGCCCACACGACGATGACGTGCTCCTCCTGCTTCGCGAGAACCAAGCAGCGGCTGGGGCTCGCCGAACGAACCTTCCGATGCTGGGAGTGCGGATACACCGACTCGCGGGACCGGAACGCCGCCAGGACGATCCTGGCTGTGGCAGAACGGGGCCACAGCAGTGTTGACGATGTAAGACACGGTTCTGCCTCCTCTCCTGGGGTCGCGGTCCTCGCGCTGTCTGAGCTGAAAATCCCCGCCTTTAGGCGTGGGGAACCGTTAAGCCCGCAATGACACCACGTGGGTACGACAGGTGCCAACCGTACGTAGTTTCTGCGGGTCCGACCCGCGGACGTCTTACCTGTACCGGCGATACTGCGATAGGTGGACCAACGGAGGCGTTCGCAATGGCGAAGATGATGATCGACATCGACGATGACCTGCTCGCGTACGCGGCGGAGCTGCTCGGTACGGAAACCAAGGAGGCGACCGTGGAGGTGGCCCTGCGCGCCGCAGTTGCGAAGCCGGCCCGAGCCCGCCTGTTCGCCGCGATCAAGGACGGCGAGCTGGACCTGAGCCGGGTCCGGGAGCAGGCGTGGCGCTGACCGGCTGCCCGGGTTGACCCGACTGCGCTGGCGGAACGGGCTCCCGCCGATTGGTAGAACCCCGATCAGTCGAACGCGACGTGCAGGCTCGTCAGCTGGCCGTCCCGCCAGCGCAGCGTCATCGTCCCGGTGCCGCCGGCATCCCAGGCGAACCGGACCACGTCCGTGTCCTGCTCGGTCCGCACCGAGACGGCACGCATCGTGTCGGTCGGCGGGCGCTGCGCGTACGCCTGCGCGATCGCGGCGCGGCCGGTGTACGGCCCGGCCGGCATTCCCGCGAAGCTCATCACCGCGTCGTGCGCGAAGCCGGCCAGGAACGGCCGCCAGTCGCCGGAGCGCTGGGCGGCGTTGAACGACGCCAGGTGCTCGCGTACCCGCTGGTTCATCGGCAGATCCTCAGCCGGCGGCGCGGATGTGGGCCACCGCCTCGGCGACGTCGTCGGTGACGTGGATCAGATCCAGGTCCTCCGGGCTGATCTTCCCGTCCGCGCACATGTGGTCGCGCAGCCAGTCGACCAGTCCACGCCAGTACGCCGCGCCCATCAGGACCACCGGGAACTGGGTGACCTTCCTGGTCTGCACCAGGGTCAGCGACTCGAACAGCTCGTCCATCGTGCCGAACCCGCCGGGCAGCACCACGAACGCCTGCGCGTACTTGACGAACATGGTCTTGCGGACGAAGAAGTAGCGGAAGTCGATGCCGATCTCGCACCAGTCGTTCAGCTTCTGCTCGAACGGCAGCTCGACCCCGAGCCCGACCGACAACCCTCCGGCCTCGGTGGCGCCCCGGTTGGCCGCCTCCATCACCCCCGGGCCACCGCCGGTGATCACCGCGTACCCGGCGGTGGCCAGCGCCGCACCCAGCCGGCCCGCCAGCTCGCACTCCGGGCTGTCCGGCTTGCTGCGCGCCGAGCCGAACACGCTGACCGCCGGCGGCAGGTCGGCCAGGGTGTCGAACCCTTCGACGAACTCCGACAGGATCCGCAGCGCCCGCCAGGCGTCCTTGGTCTTCCAGTCCTCCCGCGCCCGCGAGTCCAGCAGCCGCTGGTCCTCGGTCAGCCGGGGAACCGCCGCCCCGCGCAGCGTGACCCTACCCCGGCGCCGCTGTGGCCCGCCCCCGCTGGTGTCGCCCATCCGACCACTCTCCCACTCTCCCAACGGACCTCCCCGGGCGTGTCGGCAACCTTCCGGTGCCCTGGCGCGTCTTTACTAACACATACCTGGTATGCGCCAGGGGGAAGGTACCGCCAATGATGACCCAGAGTGAGATGAGCCGTGTACGGCGGCAGATGCAGCGGCGGATCCGGGTCGTCCTCGCGCAGCGCCGCCTCGACGCACCGGACGCGGTCCGAGCGCCGCGCCCGCGTACCCCTGGCGAACCGCAGCCGGAGCCGGCCTCATCCGAGCCAACGCCGCAGGACTGACGCCCCGTCCCGGATCTTGCCGACCTCCACCCGCTCGTCCCGGGCATGGGCAAGGTTCGGGTCGCCCGGACCGAAGTTCAGCGCCGGTACGCCGAGCGCGGCGAACCGGGACACGTCGGTCCAGCCGAGCTTCGCCGCCGGTGGCTCGCCGACCGCGGTCAGCAGCTCCACCGCCGGGCCAGCGGTCAGCCCGGGCAGCGCCCCGGCCACCGCGTCGATCACCCGGGCCTCGTACCCGGCGAACACCTCCCGGACGTGGCCGGCGGCCTGCTCGACCGACCGGTCCGGGGCGAACCGGAAGTTGACCTCGACCTCGCACTCGTCCGGGATCACGTTGCCGGCCACCCCGCCCCGGATCCCGACCGCGTTCAACCCCTCCCGGTACTCGCAGCCGTCGATCGTCACCCGGCGCGGCTGGTACTGCCCCAGCCGGGCGAGCACCCGGCCGGCGGCGTGGATCGCGTTCACGCCGCGCCACGCCCGGGCCGAGTGTGCCCGGGTGCCGGTGGTGCGCACCACCGCCCGCAGGGTGCCCTGGCAACCGGCCTCGATCACCCCGTAGGTCGGCTCCAGCAGCATCGCGAAGTCGGCGGCCAGCCAGTCCGGGTGGGCCTGGGCCACCAGGTGCAGCCCGTTCCGCTCGGACTCCACCTCCTCGGCCTCGTAGAACAGGTAGGTCACGTCGTACCGCGGCTCCGGCAGAGTGCAGGCCAGGTGCAGCGCCAGCGCCACCCCGGACTTCATGTCCGAGGTCCCGCAGCCGTGGATCAGGTCGCCGTCGGTGCGGGCCGGCAGGTTTCCGGCCACCGGCACGGTGTCCAGGTGCCCGGCCAGCACCACCCGCAGCGGGCGGCCGAGGTCGGTCCGGGCCATCACGGTGTGCTGGTGCCGGTCCACCCGCAGGTGCGGCACCGCCCGCAGCACCTGTTCGACGCAGTCCGCGATCTGCTTCTCGTTGCCCGAGACCGACTCGATGTCCACCAGCGCCCGGGTCAGCTCGACCGGGTCGGACAGGATCGGCGGGGTCAGCGGGTTGGTCATGGACAGCAACGGTAGCCTGATCGCTCGTGAGCTTCTCCACCTCACCGGCGTGGGGCGCCGGCCTCGTCACGGTGACCAACGACGACCAGGTGCTGGACGTCTGGTTCCCGGCTGGCTCGCTGGGCCTGGGCGCGGCCACCGCGGAGGGGATCGCGGTGCTGGTGGCCGACGCCGGACTGCCGTCGATGGTCGGGCCACGGGTGCTGCCGGGCCTGCGCACCGAGGTCCGGGAGGTGTTCGTCGAGTCGCTCGCCGAGCCACCGGCCGACCCGGCCGACGCGTACCTGCGGCTGCACCTGCTCTCGCACCGGCTGGTCCGGCCGCACGGCGCCAACCTGGACGGCCTGTTCGGGGTGCTCGCCACGGTGGCCTGGACCTCGGCCGGGCCGTGCCCGGTGGACCGGGTCACCGAGCTGCGGATGCTGGAGCGGGCCGCCACCCGGCACCTCGCGGTGTACGGAGTGGACAAGTTCCCCCGGATGACCGACTACGTGGTGCCGGACGGGGTCCGGATCGCCGACGCGGACCGGGTCCGGCTCGGGGCGCACCTGGCCTCCGGCACCACCGTGATGCACGAGGGGTTCGTCAACTTCAACGCCGGTACGCTCGGCACGTCCATGGTGGAGGGCCGGATCACGGCCGGCGTGGTGGTCGGGGACGGCTCCGACGTCGGCGGCGGCGCGTCCATCATGGGCACCCTGTCCGGCGGCGGCGCCGAGGTGATCCGGATCGGCGAGCGGTGCTTGATCGGCGCCAACGCCGGGATCGGCATCTCGCTCGGCGACGACTGCGTCGTCGAGGCCGGCTGCTACGTCACCGCCGGTTCCAAGGTCACCCTCCCGGACGGCCAGGTGGTACGCGCCCGCGAGCTCTCCGGCTCCTCGAACCTGCTGCTATGGCGCAACTCGGTCACCGGCGCCCTGGAGGCGAAGTCGCGCACAGGCACCGGGATCGCCCTCAACCCCGCCCTGCACCGCCACAACTGACCGCCCCCGACGCGCGTTGACCCGGGCTGACCAGCTCCACGATCAGGTCGGCGCGGTGCCGGGTGGTGGCCACCAGGTCGGCGTTGTGCTGGTCGGTGCCGCGGGCGCGGGCGGCGGCCTCGACCGGTGACCGGCCGTGCTCGGCGTGCCGGGCGGTGAGCCGGTCCAGCCGCTCGGTCTCGTCCCGCACCAGGAACCAGACCTCGTCCAGCAACCCCCGGACCGCCGCCCACGGTCCGGTCTCGACCAGCAGGTAGTTGCCCTCGGTGACCACCAGCGGCAGCTCCGGCGGGACCGGGACCGCCCCCGCCACCGGTTCCTCCTGGTGCCGGTCGAACCGGGGGGCGTAGACGGTCTCCGGCTCCGGGGCGCGCAGCCGGCGCAGCAGGTTGACGTAGCCGGCCGCGTCGAAGGTGTCCGGGGCGCCCTTGCGCCGATGCCGGCCGAGCCGGTGCAGCTCCGCCTCGGCCAGGTGGAACCCGTCCAGCGGGACCAGCACCGCATCCGGTGCCAGCGCCGCCATCAGGGCGGCGGCGACCGTCGACTTGCCAACCCCGGGCGCCCCGGCCAGGCCGAGCAGGCTCCGAGCCGCCCGTCCGGGAGGCGCTGCCAGCCGGCGCGCCCGGTCGACCAGCCCGGACAGGTCGCACTCGTCGGCGCGGACCAGCTCCGGCATCAAGCGCCGCTCAGCCGGGCGACCGCGGCGGCGACCCGCTCGTCGGTGGCGGTCAGCGCGACCCGGACGTGCCGCCCGCCGGCCGGGCCGTAGAAGGCCCCCGGCGAGACCAGGATCCCACGCTCCGCCAACGCATCTACTGTAGACCAACAGACTTCGTCCCGGGTGGCCCAGAGGTAGAGCCCGGCCTCCGAGCGCTCCACTGTGAACCCGGCCGCCGCGAACGCGGTCCGCAGCAGCTCCCGGCGGGCCGCGTACCGCGCCCGTTGGGCGGCCACGTGCGACTCGTCCTGCACCGCCGCCACCATCGCCGCCTGCACCGGGGCCGGGACGATCGCACCGGCGTGCTTGCGCACCTCCCGCAGCCCGGCCACCAGCTCCGGGTCGCCTGCCACGAACCCGGCCCGGTAGCCGGCCAGGTTGGAGCGCTTGGACAGCGAGTGCACCGCGAGGACCCGGTGGTACGAGCCTTCGCAGACCGCGAGCACCGAAACCGGGGTGGTCTCCCAGCCCAGCGACAGGTAGCACTCGTCACAGGCCAGCACGGCCCCCCGCCGCCGGGCCCACTCGACCCAGGCCCGCAGCCGGTCCGGCGCGAGCACGGCTCCGGTCGGGTTCGCCGGGGAGTTGAGCCAGACCAGCCGGGCGGTGTCCGGAGCCTGGTCTGGGTGCTCGGCGCGGACCGCCGTGGCTCCGGCCAGCCGTGCCCCGACCTCGTACGTCGGGTAGCAGACCGGCGGGATCACGACCAGGTCCCCGGGGCCCAGGCCGAGCTGCGCCGGCAGCCCGGCGACCAGCTCCTTGGAGCCGATGGTCGGCAGCACCCCCAACCGGTCCGGGCGGGCCTGGCAGGCCGCGGCGAGCCAGCCGGTCAGGGCATCCCGCAGCTGCGGGGTACCGGCGGTCCGCGGGTACCCCGGGGCGTCGGCGGCGGCCGCCAGCGCCGCCTGGACCAGCGCCGGCACCGGGTCGATCGGCGTGCCGATCGACAGGTCCACCAGCCCGTCCGGATGCGCCGCGGCCCGTGCCTTCGCCGGCTCCAGCAGGTCCCACGGGAAGTCCGGCAGGTCCCACTGAGTGCCCGGCAGGCGCCGACCGCCACCGGGCCGGGGAGATCCGCCGCCGCCCGGGCCGGGGACAGCGGCGCCGCCAGCCCTGGTCAGTGCTCGGTCTCCCGGGGCGGCTGGGCCGCCACGAACGCCGCGTCCTTGTCGATCTTGCCGATCTTGGCGGCACCCCCCGGCGAGCCCAGGTCCTCGAAGAACTCGTAGTTCGCGGCGGTGTAGTCCTTCCACTGCTCGGGCACGTCGTCCTCGTAGAAGATCGCCTCGACCGGGCAGACAGGTTCGCAGGCCCCGCAATCCACGCACTCGTCCGGGTGGATGTAGAGCATCCGGTTGCCCTCATAGATGCAGTCGACCGGGCACTCCTCGATGCAGGCCCGGTCGAGCAGATCGACGCACGGCTCAGCGATGATGTAGGTCACTGGTCGTCCTTCCAGACTGCCTCACCGCGATCGCCCGCGGCACCTCCAGCCTAGTATCTCCCTCCAAGGGGGTGATCAGCATGCTCGGGCCACAGGACGTAGGTCACCGGGTGGTGGTGCGCCGGGTGGTCGGCGTACGCGACAACCGGCCGCTGCTGACCGACGCGCTGGGCACTCTCACCTCGATCACCCCCACCGATCTGACCATCCGCACCGAGGCCGGGCAGCTCACCATCGCCCGCCGCTCGGTGGTTGCCGCCAAGCGGGTCCCCCCACCCCCGCAGCGGCGTCCCGGCCGCGGCTAGGTCTCCCCGCCGATGTCCATCGCATACGCCTCGTAGACCAGGTCGGCCCCGCGCTGGCGGTGCCGCGACAGCGCACTCAGCAGGTCACCGGCGCGCTGCCGGACCCGCTCCACCTCGCGGTCCGGCCGCAGCCACCGGGCCAGCGAGTCAGCCCGTACGACCAGGGTCTGGTGCTCGGCCACCAAGCCCGCGACCGGCCGGTCCAGCCGCGGGGCGTGCTCCAGCAGCTCGGCGTAGAGCCCGTCCGGTCCCTCGGTGACCACCATATGCTCGGCCAGCTGGTCCCGCAGCGCCCGGAGCCGGCGCCGCACCCGCTCCCGCCAGGCCGGCCCGCCGGCCGGGGCGGCGACCGCCTGCTCGAAGCTCTGGATCGCCTGCAGCAGCTCGGCCCGCCGCCGGCGGGCAGCCTCATACGAGCGTCTACCCGTGGTCGTGTCCGCCGCCATGACAGCACCTCCGCAGTCGCGGGTGTGGGGTGCCTCACATCGATGATGCGCGCCGGGCGCCGGGCTTGTCCATAGCTGGCGGGAACCTTGAACGCTCGTTCGGCCGGCGGTCGCGCTGGACCGGGTGGAACGAGCGGTCTGACCGGTTTGCGGACCTCACCGGTGCCGGTTGCGCGGGTGGTGCCGGGCTACTCGCTCGTTGCCCCGCCGGTAGTTGCCGGTCACCCGGGCCATCAGCCCCTGCTGGTCGCCCTGCTCGACCTCGGCGAGGAACCGGGCGGCGGCGGCCCCGCGCAGCGTCGTCGCCGGCCGGCCATGGTGCGTGATCACCACGCTGCCGTTGCGGCGCACCGCATACGCGAAGCCGTCCGGAGATCCACCCATCGCACCGATGGTCGGACCTGCGCCGCCGCGGCGCAACCCGATTCCCCGGATCGGCCGTCCACATCGGTCACCAGTAAGGTCGACCTCCCAGGACTCACCGGACTCGCAGGAGAGCTGCTGCCGCGGGCGGGTCAGGCCGGTTTGGTCGCGGCCACCCGCTCCACGGTGCCGAGCTTGCGCTGCTCGGACTCGGTGATCCGCAGGCCGGCCCCGGCCAGCATCGGCGCCGGCCGCCGGGTCATGTGCTCCCCGGCGAGCCGGACCGTGCACCGGTCGACCAGCCACTGCACCGCCCACACCGGCCACCAGCGGCTGCCGATGTGGTCCAGCAACAGCAACCGCCCGCCGGGACGCAGCACCCGGGCCATCTCGCCGATCGCCGTGGCGTGGTCGGGAATGGCGCACAGCGACAGCGTGCAGACCACCGTGTCGAAGCTGTGCTCGCGGAACGGCAACGCTTGGGCGTCGCCTTCCCGCAGTTCGACCGGCCGGCCCAGCTCGGCCGCGCGGCGCCGGGCGACCGCCAGCATGGCCGGGCTCAGGTCCAGGCCGGTGACGGTCACGCCGGGCGGGTACAGACCGAGGTTCCGGCCGGTGCCGACCGCCACCTCCAGCACCCGGCCGGTGGCCCGGGAGCACACCCACTCCCGCCCACCGCCGAACTGGAGCTTCTCGAACAGCCGGATGTCCCGGTCGTACCTGGTCGCCATCGCCTCCCACACCCGGCGGGCCTTGGCGGTCGGATCCTCGGTCGCGGTCACGGCTCTCCTCCGGATCGGGTCGGGTGGTCCGGGCGCTGGGTGTCACAGTCCACGCCGGACTGCGCGGCGGCGGTGACGACTCCCACTACCAGCTGCCGGACGCGCTCGACGACGCTGGCCGGATCGGGCCGGCCCGCGTCGAGCCAGGCGGTGATCGCCTCGATCGCCACGGTCGGGGCGAGCTGCGCGGCCCACCGGGCCCATGCCTGGTCCGGCACCACCGCGGCGATCTGCACCAGCGCGGCCTCGGTGATCTCGCGGCGAACCTGGTCGGCCCGCGCCCGGAACTGCGGCTCCCGGGCGGCGTGGTGGAACAGCAGCCGGAACCCGGCCGGCTCGGCGGCGGCCGCCCGCAGCAGCCCGGCGAGGCTGGCCTCGGTGAAACCTCCGGTCCGCTCGGTGACGTTCCCGGCCAGCAGATCGCAGAACCGGTCGAGCACCGCCTGGTACAGATCGGTCTTCGAGTCGAAGTGCCGATACAGGATCACGCGGGTGATCCCGGCCTCGGTGGCGATGTCGTCCAGGCTGGTCGCCGCATACCCCCCGCGGGCGAACGCCGCGGTCGCGGCGGCCAGGATCTGTTCCCGCCGCTCGGCCCGCCCCAGCCGACGGATCGGC
>WHTQ01000012.1 GCA_009377645.1 Micromonosporaceae bacterium
ACGGGTACGACGGGTTCCTCTACTCGATCGGGTTCCTGGTCGCCTGGCTGGTGGCGCTGCTGCTGGTGGCGGAGCTGCTGCGCAACTCGGGCCGGTTCACGATGGCCGACGTGCTGGCGTTCCGGATGCGGCAGCGGCCGGTGCGCACCGCGGCCGCCGCCTCTACCGTGGCCGTCTCGATCTTCTACCTGCTGGCCCAGATGGTCGGTGCCGGGGCGCTGGTGGCACTGCTGCTGCGGATCCAGGAGGGCGAGACCTTCCTGGGGATGGACGCGAACACCGCCCGGATCGCGACCATCGTCCTGATCGGCGCCCTGATGATCACCTATGTGACGGTGGGTGGCATGAAGGGCACCACCTACGTGCAGATCGTCAAGGCGTTCCTGCTGATGACCGGCGCGGCGGTGATGACCGTGCTGGTGCTGGCGGCCTTCAACTTCAACCTGTCGTCGCTGCTCGGCGCGGCCGCCGACCGCAGCGGGAGTGACGGCTTCCTGGAGCCCGGCCTGGTCTACGGCCGGGAGGTGGCCGGCGACGCGCTGCAGACCTTCTACAACAAGATCGACCTGCTCTCGCTCGGGCTGGCGCTGGTGCTCGGCACCGCCGGGCTGCCGCACATCCTGATCCGGTTCTACACCGTGCCGAACGCCCGGGCGGCCCGGCGCAGCGTGCTCTGGGCGATCGGCATCATCGGCGCCTTCTACCTGATGACGCTGGCGCTCGGGTTCGGCGCCGCGGCGCTGGTCGGCGGGGACGCGATCTCGGCGCAGAACCCGGGCGGCAACACCGCCGCGCCGCAGCTGGCCGACGCGCTCGGGCAGCGCTACCTGGGCGGGGACCTCGGCGGGGCGGCGTTCCTGGCGATCATCGCGGCGGTCGCGTTCGCGACCATCCTGGCGGTGGTCGCCGGCCTGACACTGGCCTCCTCGTCCAGCATGGCGCACGACTTCTACGCCAACGTGATCCGGCGCGGCGAGGCGACCGAGCGGCAGGAGGTGGTGGTGGCCCGGTTCTCGGCGTTCGTGATCGGCGGGGTCGCGATCGTGCTGGGCATCCTGGCCCGGAACCTGAACGTGGCGTTCCTGGTGGCGCTGGCGTTCGCGGTCGCCGCCTCCGGCAACCTGCCGGCGATCATCTACAGCCTGTTCTGGAAGCGGTTCACCACCACCGGCGCGGTGTGGGCGATCTACGGTGGGCTGATCTCGGCGGTGCTGCTGGTGTTCTTCTCGCCGGTGGTGTCCGGCGCCGAGAACGCGATGTTCCCGAACCACGACTGGCAGTGGTTCCCGCTGCAGAACCCGGGCATCATCTCGATCCCGGCCGGCTTCCTCTGCGGCTGGCTCGGCACGTTGCTGGCCAAGGAGCCGCCGGACGAGGCCAAGTACGCGGAGCTGGAGGTGCGGGCGCTCACCGGGGTCGGCGCCCACTGACCTCCCGCCGCCCCCGGCCGGGCCGGTAGCCTCGGCGCTGAGCGGGGGCTCGAGCCGAGCCGGTGCGGGTGCCGGCCGCTGACGAGGCGGGGACGATGAGTCGAGGCGGGCGCGGTGCGGGGTGGGTGGTCGCCCCGGCGCTGGTCGGCCGGGCGGAGGAGCTCGAGCGGCTGGCGACGGCGGTGGCCGCCCCACCGGTGGTCGTGGTGGTGGACGGCGAGGCGGGAATCGGTAAGACCCGGCTGGTGACCGAGCTGGCGGCCCGGCCGGAGGTGACCGGCCGGCGGCTGCTGGTCGGCCGGTGTCACCGGATCCGCGAGTCGTTCCCGCTGGGTCCGGTGGTCGAGGCGCTGCGGGGCGCGGCCGACCAGCTGGCCGGGACGGCGCTCTCCCCGGTCGCCGGTGCCCTGCGACCGCTGCTGCCGGAGCTGGCCGGCCGGCTGCCACCGGCCCCGGCGCCGCTGGACGACCGGGCCGCGGAGCGGCACCTGGTGTTCCGCGGCCTGGTGGAGCTGCTGGCCGGGCTGGGCCCGGCGGTCCTGGTGCTGGAGGACCTGCACTGGGCGGACGGGCAGACCGCCGACTTCGTGGGCTACCTGCTGGCGGGCGTGCCGGCCGACCTCGCGGTGGTGCTCACCTTCCGGGGCCAGGAGGTCAACCCCGGGCTTCGCGCCGCGACCGCCCGGCGCTCGCCTGGGACCGGCCGGGCCGAGCTGCTGCTGGCTCCGCTCGACCCGCCCGCCACCGGTGCCCTGGCGGCCGCGATCGTCGGGGTCGAGCGGGTCTCCGAGGAGTTCGCCGACTACCTGTGCGAGCGGACGGCCGGGCTGCCGTTCGCGGTCGAGGAGCTGCTGGCGCTGCTGCGTACCCGCGGGGACGTGGCCCGGCAGGGCGGCGGCTGGGCCCGGCGGGAGCTGGCCGAGCTGACCGTCCCGTCCGGGATCCGGGACCAGGTGGCCGAGCGGATCGGGCACCTGACCGCGGACGCCAGGTCGGTGGTGGTGGCGGCGGCGGTGCTGCAGGTGCCGGTGCCGGCACCGGTGTTGCTGGCTACCTCCGGGCTGGCGGCCGGGCGCGCCGCCCGGGCGGTGGACGAGGCGCTCGGGTCCGGGCTGCTGGTCGAGCACGGCCCGCAGCTCGGGCTGCGGCATCCGCTGGCGGCGCAGGCGGTGTACGAGGCGACGCCGGGGGTGCGCCGCCGGGAGCTGCACGCCCGGGCCGCGACCACGCTGCGGGCGCTCACCCCACCGCCGCTGGGTCAGCTGGCGCACCACCTGCGCCACGCCGATCGGTGGGACGAGTGGCCGGCGGCGGCCGAGCGGGCCGCCGACCAGGCGGTCGGGCTCGGGCACGACGAGGCGGCCGCCCGGCTGCTGGAGGAGGTGCTCCGGCACGCCCCGCTGGACCCCGAACGCCGCGGCCGGCTGGCGGTGAAGCTGGGTCGGGTCGCGGTCGACGCGCTCCGCGCCGCCACGGCGGTGGACCTGGTCTCGGCGGCGCTGCAGACCGAGCCCACGGCTCCCGGGCGGCTGCCGCGGGAGCTGCGGGGTGAGCTGCGGCTGGTGCTCGGGCGGCTGATCGAGCACACCGGCGGGGACCCGGTGCGGCTGCGCCAGCTGTGGGCCGGCGCGGTCGAGGACCTGGACCACCGGCCGGACCTGCAGGCGTGGGCGATGGTGGCGCTGGGGATCCCGATGGTCGCCCAGGTCCCGGCCGCGGAGCACCGCAGCTGGCTGGACCGGGCGGTCGAGATCCTTCCGGCGGTCACCGACCCGGTCGACCAGCTGCACCTGCGGGGCAAGGTCGCGATGGTGCTGGCGGCGCTGGGCGACCCGAGCTGGCGGGCGCAGGCCGAGCAGATCACCGCCCGGACCGGCGGCGCCCCCCGGCAGCGGCGCGAGGTCACCGCGTACTGGTCGGTGGGGCTGGCCGCCTGCTTCGCCGGTCATCACGAGACCGCCGGGCGGCTGCTGTCCACCGGGCTGGCCGCGGCGGTCGGGTGCGGCAGCCGCCGGCTGGAGCTCACCTGCCGTTCGTCGCTGGCGCTGCTGGACTACTGCCGGGGCGACTGGTCCGGGCTGGCCGAGCGGGTCGCGACGCTGGTCGACGAGGTCGCCGACGACCCGGGCACGGACGAGGTGGTACTGGTCGCCGGGTGCCTGGCGCTGGCGCGCGGGGAGGTCGCGCCGGCCCACCGGTGGCTGGAGCCGTTCCTGCGCCGCGACTCCGGCGCGTACGACGTGGTGCCGTTCGCGGTCGGGGCCTGGTGCCGCGCGGCGCTCGCCCGGGGGGACCTGGCCGGTGCGCTGGCGAGCATCCGGCGGGTGGTGGCGGTGATCGAGGCCAGCGGCGCCTGGGCGGCGGCGATGCGGGCGCTGCCGGCGGTGGCCGAGACCATGGTGGCCACCGGTGAGGTGGCGGCCGCCGGCGCGCTGGTGGACCGCTGTGAGCGGGAGCTGGCCGGCTCGGACGCACCGCTGGCGCCGGCGGCGCTCGAGCACGCCCGGGGGGTGCTGGCCGCGGCGGCCGGTCGCGGGCCGGAGGCGGCCCGCCGGTTCCGCGCCGCGGCGCACCGGTACCAGCGGCTGACTTGCCCCTACGAGGCGGCGCAGGCGAACGAGCGGGCGGCGGAGGCGCTGCTGGCGGCCACCCCCGAGGATGCTCCGGCGGGCGGCGACCGGCCCGCGATCGCCGGGCCGGCGTTGCAGGCGGCGCTGGCCGAGTACCTCCGGCTGGGGGCGAGCTGGGACGCGGCGCGGGCCACGAGCACGGCCCGGCGGTACGGGGTGCCGGTGCCGGCCCGCCACCGCGGAGGCCGGCGCGGGTACGGCGACCGGATGTCTCCCCGGGAGCGGGAAGTGGCGGACCTGGCGGCGACCGGCCGGACCAACAAGGAGATCGCCGCCGAGCTGTTCCTGTCGACCCGGACGGTCGAGAAGCACGTGCTGGCCGTGATGCGGAAGCTGGGCGCCAGCACCCGCGCCGGGATCCTGCCCCGGCTGGTCGACCACGCCAATAACGGGGGGATTCCCGCATAGCTATCGCAGCGCCGTCGCCCGCACCCTGTCGGTATGGAGGACGTCGACCCGACCGGCGAGGGCCGGGCCGGTGACGACACGGCCGCCGGGCCCGACCATCCCGGTCCGGACCCGGGCGGTCCACCGGCGGGGGAGCCGAGTGAGCCGGAGGATCAGCCGCCGGCTCCGCCGCGGCGACGGTGGGTTCCTTTGTGAACGGTCCCCGGCCGGATCGCCGGAGGACAAACGCGGGGGAGAAGGGTGACGGAGTGCCGTGATCAGGAGACAGTGGATAAGACCGGTCCTGGCAGCCGCCGCCACGGTGGTGCTGACCGTGGGGCTGGCCGGCCCGGGCACCCCCGTGCAGGCCCAGGAGCGGGCCGGCGCCGATCCGCCGGCGATGGTCGAGCCTGAGCTGCTCACGCAGCTGGCGCAGGCGGACGAGGCCAGCTTCTGGCTGCGACTGGACGAGCCGGCCGACCTGGCGGGGGTCGAGTCGGTCACCGACTGGTCGGCGCGCGGCACCGCCGTGTACGAACGGTTGACCGACGCGGCCGCGCGGACGCAGGCCGGCCTGCGCCAGCTGCTGTCCGCGCGCGGGGCGGCCTTCCAGCCGTACTGGATCGTGAACGCGATCCGGGTGACCGGGGACCGGGCACTGGTCGACGAGCTGGCCCGGCAGCCGGAAGTGGCCGAGATCCTGACCGACCGGACCTACCACATCCCGGAGCTCGAGCCGGCCGACTCGGCGCCCGCCGCGGTCGCCGGGGTGGAGTGGGGAGTGGACCGGATCGGCGCCCCGCAGGTGTGGCAGGACCTGGGAGTACGCGGCGAGGGCGTGGTGGTCGGGGTGATCGACAGCGGTGCCTCGTACACCCATGAGGCGCTGGTCGGGCAGTACCGCGGCAACCTCGGCGACGGAGAGTTCGACCACAACTACCACTGGCACGACCCGTCCCAGGTGTGCGGCCGACCGTCCCTGGCACCCTGCGACACCAACGGGCACGGCACCCACGTGACCGGTACGATCGTCGGCGGCGACGGCGGCGGCAACCAGATCGGGGTGGCGCCCGGCGCCAAGTGGATCGCGGCCAAGGGGTGCGAGACCACCAGCTGCAGCGACGCGGCGCTGCTGTCGGCCGGCCAGTTCATGCTGGCCCCGACCGACCTGGCCGGCGAGAACCCGCGCCCCGACCTGCGGCCGCACATCGTCAACAACTCCTGGGGCGGCGGTGCCGGCAGCGACCCGTGGTACCAGGGGATCGTCCGGGCCTGGCTGGCGGCCGGGATCTTCCCGCAGTTCGCCAACGGCAACACCGACGGGACGGCCGGCTGCGGCTCCGCGTCCAATCCGGGCAACCTGCCGGGCAGCTACGCTGCCGGGGCGTTCGACATCGACAACCAGATCGCGCCGTTCTCCAACCGCGGCCCCTCGGCCTGGGGCGGCGAGATCATCAAGCCGAACGTCGCCGCCCCCGGGGTGGCGATCCGCTCGGCCATGCTCGGGGCTCCGGACGCGTACCAGATCGCCAGCGGCACCTCGATGGCCTCGCCGCACGTGGCCGGCACGGTCGCGCTGATGTGGTCGGCCGCCCCGGACCTGGCCCGGGACGTCGACCTCACCCGGTCGCTGCTGGATCTGACCGCGATCGACACCGAGGATCTGTCCTGCGGCGGCACGGCCACGGACAACAACGTGTGGGGGCAGGGCCGGCTGGACGCCCGGGCGGCGGCCGAGGCGGCGCTGGACCCGGTGCCGGCCGGCACCCTGGCCGGCAAGGTGGTCGACTCCGTCTCCGGGGAACCGGTCCCGGACGCGCTGATCACGATCACCGGCGCGGTCCGCCGGAGCACCCACACCGGTGCGGATGGCGGTTACGCGGTGACCCTGCCGGCCGGCGGCTACCAGGTGAGCGTGCTGGCCAACGGCTACCCGTCCGAGCGCGGCGTGCGGGCCACCGTCACCGCGGACCGGCCCGCCACCGTCCACTTCGCACTGGACCCGATCCAGCAGTGGGAGGCGCGGTACGACGGGCCGGGAGCGGCCGCGGACGAAGCCGAGGCGATAGCGGTGAGCCCGGACGGCGGCCGGGTGTTCGCGACCGGTGCCAGCACCGGTGCCAGCACCGGCGAGGACTACGCGACGGTCGCGTACGACCCGGCCACCGGGCAGCAGCTGTGGGCCGCTCGGTACGACGGCGGCGGTGGCGGCGACGATCAGGCCACCAGCGTTGTGGTGAGCGGAGACCGGGTGATCGTGACCGGGCGCAGCGACGGCGCCGGCCCGACCTTCGACTACGCCACGGTCGCCTACGACGCGGCCACCGGTGTCGAGCTGTGGGTGGCCCGGCATGACGGGCCGGCCAGCGATCCCCGCCCGGCGTTCGCCGCTTTGAACGTCCCCCCCAAGGTGGCGGTCGAGGACGACCGGGTGTTCGTCACCGGGTTCGACTACACCGAGCTGACTGGCGAGGACTTCGGCACGGTGGCCTACGACGCGGCCACCGGGGCCGAGCTGTGGCAGGCCCGCTACGCCGGGACCGCGGTGCCGGAGGCGAACGACATCGGCTACGACGTCGCGGTCGCCGCCGGCACGGTCTACGTGACCGGCACCAGCCGCGGCGCGGACGGCCGGGACCATTGGGAGTTCGCCACGGTGGCCTACGACGCCGCCACCGGCGAGCAGCGGTGGGCCGCCCGACACAGCTCGAGTACGCGTTCGCACTCCTCCTGGGCGGTGACCGCGACCGACAGCCAGGTCTTCGTCACCGGCCAGAGCTCGCAACCGGGCGCGATCGAGTTCGCCACGGTGGCCTACGACGCGGTCACCGGCGACCGGCAGTGGGAGTCCCGGCACCGGGGCCCGCTCAGCGGCGGGACCCCCCGGGACGTGGTGGTCATCGAGGACGGTGAACATGGAGACCGGGTCTTCGTCACCGGCTCCAGCCTGACCAGCCTCGGCAACTCCGACGCGGCCACGATCGCGTACGACGCGGCCACCGGCGATGAGCTGTGGCAGGCCCGCTACGCCGGGCCGCGCGGCGCCGGCGACACCGGCCGCGCGCTGGCGGTCGTCGGCGGCGAGGACGGCGGCCTGGCCGGCGCCACGCTGGTGGTCACCGGAGAGAGCTGGGGCCAAGGCACGCATTTCGACTACTTCACCGTCGGCTACGACGCCACGACCGGTGCGCGGCAGTGGGACGCGCGGTTCGACCAGCCGGTGACCGGCCGGGCCGAGGCGACCGGGGTCGCGGTGGCCGGCACCGCGGCCGACTACCAGGTCTTCGTCACCGGGCTGCTGCGGCCGGAGGCGTTCTCGACGCCGTCGGGCGACTTCGCCACGGTCGCGTACGGGGTGCAGCCGCTGGTCTGCGACCGGACCGTCACCAGGGTGCGGGTGGCCCCGGTGGTGGTCAACGACGGCGTGACCTGCCTGGAGGACGCGCAGCTGCTCGGTGGGGTGACGGTGCGTCCAGGCGCCGGTCTGGTCTCGACCGACTCGGTGGTCCTCGGTGGAGTGACCGCGGACGGGGCCAGCGTGGTCGAGCTGGAGCGCACGCAGGTGGTCGGTGGGGTGCGGGTACGCGGCACCACCGGCCGGGTGTCGGTGTTCTCGAGCGAGGTGATCGGCTCGGTGCAGCTGCTGGACAACGTCACCGGGCAGGTCCCGCCGACGGTGGCGGCCAACTCGGTGCGCGGTTCGCTGAAGTGCTCCGGAAACGTGCCCCCGCCCAGCGACCTCGGCCTGCCGAACTCGGTGACCGGCGAGGTGTCCGGGCAGTGCGCCCCACGGTGAGCTGACCCGCCGGACCGGCCGCCGGGGGACCCGCTGTACCCAGCGGGTCCCCCGGCGCCGGCCCCGGGCTGGCTGCCACCTGACCGGTCGGGCTGTGTTCGGTGCTGCACCCGGCCGACGCGGCGGCGAACAAGCTGTGCGCCCTGTTCGGGCGGGCAGAGGTGCGCGACTACGTCGACGTGCACGGCGTGCTCCAGGACGGACGCTACGCCGGCGACGAGCTGCTGCGGATGGCCGCCGACCACGACCCCGGCTTCAACCCGGAGATGTTGGCCGAGGCGCTCCGGGCGGTTCGTCGGAGCGGACGCAATAGCACGGTCGGTCATGTCGAGAATCGCGCGACGGCCTCTACATACCTGGTGAGAGGTGCCCATCCGGGCACCGGGATCGGGAGCGGAGAGGATCATGAGGGCCATGACTGGACGAGACGACACCGGGCCGGGCAGGTCCGGCGAGGGCGTGCGGCCGGGGACCGGCCGGGACCGGGCCGAGTGGTTCACGGTGCTCGACGCCTGGGGGGCCGCCGGCCGCCCGTACCGGGAGATCGCCGACTGGCTCACCGGGGAGCACGGCCTCAGCACCTGGTGGGCGCAGAAGCTCATCGTCGAGTACGAGCAGGCGCGCGGGGTGCGCGAGGCCGGCGTACGCCCCGGCGGCACGTTCACGGTGACCGCCAGCAAGACGGTGGGCGTACCGGTCGAACGTCTGTTCCAGGCGTTCGTCGACGACTCTCTGCGCGGGCGCTGGCTGCCCGGCATCTCGGTGCAGGAGCGCACCGTCACGCATGGGCGCACGGCGCGTTTCGACTGGGACGACGGCGCCACCCGGGTCAACGTCGGCTTCGCCGCCACGGGCGAGGGTAAGAGTCAGGTGTCGGTGGAGCACGAGCGCCTGCCGGATCAGCAGGCCGCGGAGGACAGGAAGGCGTTCTGGCGGGAGCGCCTGGCGGCCCTCAAGGCCCTGCTGGAGGGGGAGCAGCGGTAGCCGTCGAGCGGGGCCGTGAGGCTTAGAACCGGAGGGTTGGTGGGTCGCGGTGCGGGCCGCCGCGACGGTACGTGTTGCGCCGTCCCCGGAACGGTCGGATCATTGATCTATGGCGACACATCCTAAGGAGGCCATTAATGACAGAAGTGGCTGAGGTCCCGGATGCCCGCACCTACCAGCTGGGCACGAGCCGTCCCCCGCTCGCGATTGCGGACCTGCCCGAACCCGAGGAGGTGTTCAACGTCCGGAAGATCGGGCCGCGGGAGCTGTTCAAGTTCGCGCTCGGCCCGAGCCTGATCGCGCTGGGTATCTCGATTGGCAGCGGCGAGTGGCTGCTCGGACCGCAGGCGGTCGGGCAGTACGGGTTCATCGGCGTCGGCTGGGTGATCCTCGTCTCGGCGGTGCTGCAGACCTTCTACAACGTCGAGTCGTCGCGGTACGTGGTGGCCACCGGCGAGGTGCCGGTGATCGGGTGGGGACGTGTCCCACCCGGCCAGCTGCTGTGGGTGCCGCTGGCGGTGTTCCTGGTCATCTTTGCGTTCATCGCCGGCGGCTGGGCGGCCTCGGCCGGGCAGGGGCTGTACGCCCTCGTGCACGGCGACATCCCACCGTCCGATGCGGAGGAACCGAGGCTGTGGGCGATCGCCCTGCTGGTGGTGGTCTTCCTGATCACCGCGACGGCGCGGAAGATCACCCGGACCCTCGAGCTCACCAACTGGGTGCTGATCGGGGTGATCCTGATCGCGCTGTTGTTCACCACGCTGTTGGTGGTGCCCGGCAGCATCTGGTGGGACGGCATCCGCGGGTTCTTCACACCGGCCGCACCGCCGGCCGGGATCAGCGCCACCCAGCTCGGCGCCCTGGCCGGCTTCACCGCGCTGGCCTCCGGCCTGAACTGGTACGTGATGGGCCACTACCGGGACAAGGGCTACGGCATGGGCTTCCGGACCGGCTACATCGCGGGGTTGCGCGGCCAGCGCCGCGAGCTGCTGCACACCGGGGTCACCTTCCCCGACAACGCCATCAACGCCGGCCGCTGGCGGCGGTGGTACCGGCTGCTGCTCACCGACATGTGGGGCATCTTCTTCGTCGGTGCCATGCTGGGCATGCTGCTGCCCACCATCCTCATGGCACGGGCGGTGGAGCTGTCCGGGGAGGCGCCGACCACCGAGAGCGTGCCGACCTTCGTGGCCGCCGCGCTCGAACCCGAGTATGGCCGGCTGATGTTCTACGGCATGCTGCTGATCGGGGTGCTCGTCCTGTTCACGACCCAGCTCGGCATCTTCGAGGCGATGGTCCGGGTGACCACCGACGCCGCGCACGCCACCAGCCCGCGGCTGCGGCGCCTGATGGAGGGCGACCCGCGACGGTTCTACTACCCGTTCATGCTCGTCCTGCTCGTGACGATCGCGATCATCCTGCACCTCGCGCTGCCGGTCAGCCTGGTGCAGTGGTCGGCGAACATGTCCAACCTGGGCGCGCTGATCTTCCCGTTCATGCTGATCTATCTCAACAGCCGGCTGCCTCGGCCAGCCCGGCCGCGCCCGTGGCACTATGCGCTGCTCGGCGCCAACGTGCTGTTCTTCGGGTTCTTCTTCGTCAACTTCATCGCCGACTTCATCGGTGAGCCCCTGGTTACCTTCTAGTACGCCCGAGCAGGTGCTCGACGGGCGGTCCGCGGTTGGGCCGTCGAGCACCTGCCGGCCACCGCCCTTATGCTTGGTGGAGCCCCGTCGCCCACCGCCTGGAGGACGTCCAATGACAACGGAGTCCGGATACGGTCCCAAGGACCTCGATCTCGACGTTCCCAGCCCGGCCCGGGTCTACGACTACTCGCTCGGCGGGTCGCACAACTTCGAGGTCGACCGGGCCTTCGCGGAGAAGGTGTTCGAGTTCGTGCCGTGGGTGCCGAACATCAACCGGTTGAACCGGTCCTTCCTGTGGCGGGTGGTCAGCTTCTACCTGGATCAGGGCATCCGCCAGTTTCTCGACCTAGGCTCCGGCATACCCACGGTGGGTAACGTGCATGAGGTGGCCCAGCGGCGGGTGCCGGACGCCCGGGTGGTCTATGTGGACTACGAGCCGTTGGCCTACCACCATGCGCAGTCGCTGCTGGCCGACAATCCGTACGCCACGATCATCCAGGCCGACGTCCGAGACCCGGAGGCGATCCTGGAACACCCGCAGACGCGGGAGCTGCTGGACTTCTCCCAGCCGCTGGGCCTGCTGATGGTGGGGGTGCTGCTGTTCATCGGCCCGGACGACCGGCCGGCGGAGCTGGTGAACACCTACCGGCGGCGGCTGGCACCGGGCAGCCTGCTGGCGATCTCGCACCTGTGCGACGAGCAGGCCCCACCGCAGCTGCGGGCGCAGGTGGCCGCCGCGGTGGCCGCGTACGAGCAGGCCAGCGAGCAGCTCCATGTGCGTACCCGGGATGAGATGGTCTCCTGGTTCGACGGCATGGCGCTGGTGGATCCGGGAGTGGTGTTCCTGCCGGACTGGCGGCCGGAGTCCCGGGAGGAGGCCGATGACGTGGCCCGGCCGCTCGGCTACGGCGGCGTGGCCCGCCAGCCGTAAACACCACCGTCCACGGGCCGCGGCGGGCGGCGAGACACAGGGGTTGGCCGTATGAGTAGTCGAGTCCAGATCGTGAAGGATTTCTACCGAGCCTTTGCTGCGGGTGACCGTGCCTTTGTAGAGGGGCACCTGGCGGACGACTTTACCTTCTCTGCTCCTCCCGACCCGCAGCTGGATCGCTCGGGCTACTTTGAGCGGTGTTGGCCCGGTGCGGGAAAGGGGCAGGAGTTCGAGTTCATACGCATCATAGAGTCTGGCGATGAAGTTGTGGTTACCTACGAGTTGAGGCAGCCGAACGGCATCACCGGCAGGAATACCGAGATCCTGACACTTGACGGTGACCGAGTTCGCAAGGCGGAAGTCTATTTCGGATGGAACGTAGACCAGTAGCCGTGCGGTCGCCGGTCATGCTGCTCGTGACCAACGCTAGGGTCGGGGTGGTGAGTTGGCCTCCGGGCACGGGCTCCGGTGCACCGTCTCAGGAGATCACGTGTTCCTGGCATCGAGCAGAGCGCGTAGCCGGTCAACGGCGTCGTAGCTGAACAGCCCGTCCACTACTGCCTCCTCGGCACCGAACCCGGCGAGAATGGTCAGGTCAATGTCCAGAAGTAGAAGCCCCAGCCACGTTCGCGGCAGAGCTCCTGAACGGCGGCCGCGGCGACGAACAGCGGGTTCATGTACGTCCGCGGCGAGCTGATCTTGGCGTCGACGCTCGAGGGGAAGCTTGGCGAAGCGGGGATCCCACGCAGGAGGTGGCCGGACATACTGGTACAGCGCGTGCGGCGCGAGCCAGCTCGCCGACGCTCAGGCTCCTTCCCGCAGCCCTCCGTCGGGCCAGGTGCGAAGGGCGGCGCGAGCGAACACAACTCCGGCCGGCGTCGGTCTTTCCAGCTGGTCCCCCAAGCCGTCGAGCCGGTGTAGCACCATCCTGGTGTCCCAGGCCGCGCCGCCTGCCATACCGCTGGTGATGGGCGAGCCGTCTCCGTCTCGCCAGCCGATCGCGTGGAGCGTCTCCGCGACGAAAGCGTCGGTGTTGGATAGCCCGGCCGCCACGGCCAGCAGCAACAGCAGGCCCGCCTGCACCTCGTGCCGATGCCTGGACTTCACGGGCAGGTTGTCGGCCAGGTGCCACCACAGCAGGACTGGATCGGCCCGTGCCCGCAGCGAGCGTCCAACCGGCGTGAGAACCAGCGATCCGCGGTACCTCCGTAGCAGCCCCACTGCCTGTGCCGAGCGGCGCAGATGCAACACCGGCATGGTCTGGCTCTCACGGTTACCCTTCCCGATCCACGCCCGATCCAGGCCGAGCGCGGCCACGGTGGCCTCGACGTGGACCGGCGGGAGGTAGCCCGCGTCAGTAAGCTTGATGCCGTCGGCGCCGACGTGGTTCAGCAGCCACTGGTATGGCCGGACCATGCTGGCCGCGGTTTCGCGATCGACCTCTGCGTGCTCGCCTAGCTCGGCCTGGCGGATCACCTGGCGCAGCTGTTTGCTGGCAGGGATGTCTCGGATGTCGTCGACGACCTCGCTCAGCGGCCGTGGGAGGTCGGTCGGGAACTCGACGGCGCCGAACTCGAACCCGGCAAGGTCCTGGTTAACCTCCTCGGCCTCAAACGGAGTTGGGCGGTACTCCGCTGGGTCCGCCTCGTCGCCGATATAGCGGGCGTACTCCCGGACCGCTTCGGCATGGTCCGGACTGGTCGGGTCGGTGGCCGCCACGAGCAGCTTGTAGTGGTGGGTGCCACCACTATCCTCGTGCGGGGCGGGGCGGCGCCCAGCCAGGCAGACTGGCCGCGGAGCGGAGTCATCTCGGGGCATGACCGCTTCGAGCCGGAGGACGAGTTCCCATCCGTCGCCGAAGTCGTAGTCGTAGAACAGCTTGTCCCCGGCGTCGACCAACACCTCGTCAAGGCGCACCTGCTCCTCGGGGACACCCTCCGTCTCGCCCTCCTCCACGTCGAACGGGCAGAGATAGTACTCGGTGTCATGGCCATAACGCTCCGGCCCGCACCCGAACCGGTGCAGGTGATAGTCCCACCAGCCGAACGCTACCTGGATAACGCGGTGCACGTCATCGAGGAACAGGTCCGACGCAAGCTCAAGCCGCCGCCATACCGGCGGCTTGGTGCGTGTGAGGTCGATACGGACTCGGTACGAGACGACATCGACGCGACGTGGCCGGCGTCGCGACGGCGGCGGCCTCCCCATCGGCGGCTCCAGGTCGGACGGTCCGGCTACCGCGCTGCGCAGCGTGCCTGTCTCCACACTTGGATGGCGTGGCATGCCGCCACACTACCCATCGCTGGCCACCGGCGGGTGCGCCGGCCGCCACCGCTGCTCTGGGGCATCGCTGGCCAAGGTCGTCTCGATCGCCGGGGACTCGGTATACCGAGCTGCGCGTTCCGCGACCAGCTGGCCGAACAGCCCGTTGGGCCGCCCACAGTCCCGGCACAGGAAGTTGCTATCGATCCGCCGACTACCGCAATGATCACAGCGGCCATGATCGCGTGGGTCGTGATAGTCGCGCAACGCCTCCACCAACGCCCGGGCAACCGGAGCGCGCAGCGGCAGCCGCAACAACTGCTGGTCCACGCGTACCTCAAAATTCCCCCACAGCGGTGCTGTCGGGTCAAGCGCATCGACCCGGGTGGTGAAATCTCGCAACGCGGCCACAACGTCATCGGGTGAAGGCAACGACATGGCCACGACGGTACGACACCCACCTTCGCAGTCAACGAGCAGATGCCAACAGTATCTGGCTGGACATGATCAGTGGGTCGCGGCGGCCGTCCAAGGGCACCCGGGGCAGCCGAAGTCGTAGGGTCGGGCGGCTTCGTCCGCCAAGCCTTGAACGGGTCGGCTAGACCGGTTTCGGGGTGGCGGAGTAGCTGGTGGCGGCATGTGCGGCCCCTCGACCCTCGGCGCGGGCGACGACGCGGCCTTCCCGGACCCGTACGCACACCTCTGTCTCGTCGCTGAGGTCGGACACCCCGGCGGCGGTGGCCACGGCGCCGTGGTCGTCGAGCACGACGCGTAGGCGGGGCCAGTTGGTCGGGTCGAACGCGCGGCGCAGGCAGATCGCGAAGTCGAGGCTCGCCCACCGCGCCAGGGGCATCAACTCACCGGCGTCACTGGTGACCACCACTGCGGTGATCGCATCGCCGGGCCGTGCGGCGCGTAGCGCTTCCTCTGCCGCGCCGAGGCGGTGCGTGCCGAGAATCGCGACCGTCCCGTCGGCACCTAGCCAGGCCGGTTCGCCGCGTACGGTGTCGACCGCCTCCGGCGGGGTCCACCCCCGGTCTTCCGGCTGTGCGGGTGCCGCGTACGGCAGGTGCGCGGGCAGCCAGACATCAGCTAGGTCGAGCCGAGCCAGCTCTTCGCACACTCTGATTACGTCGAACGGGTCACCGAAGCCAGGCGCGCTGACGGCGATGTGATCCACGCCGTGCAGCATGGTGAGGGTGATCTCCGCGATGCGTACCTGCCGTCGGACCGGAGCCCGGCCCTGCAAGCCTTCTAACGCGGTGGCGAGCAGGATCGCGTTGAGGTGGGTGAGCTGTGCGAACGGCAGCCGGGTACGGTCGTCGGTGATCGCCTCGGCGAGAGCGCCGGCGCGGAGGCGACTGGCGCCGTCGTCGCCTGCGGTGAGTGGCAGGCGACTGACCCAGGCGCGGGCGAAGGCGCCGAGGGCCGCTGCCGGGGTACGGCCCGGCTCCGCCCGGGTGGCAGCCGGCTCCTCGCGCTCTACCAGGTCGGTGAGCACGGCGAAGTAGAGAGCCCGCTTGCTCGGGAAGTTGGAGTAGACCGCGCCGCGGGTCAGCTCCGCCCGGTCGGCGATGTCGTCGATGCGGGTTTCCCGGAAGCCACGCTCGGCGAACTCGTCTCGTGCCGCGGCCAAGACATTCGCCCTGGTACGCAGCTGCTGCTGGGTCCTGCTGAGCCTCGCCATGTGCCCCTCCGCCCGTCCCATCCCTGCTCGTAGGATACAGTCACTATCCAGATGTTAAGGATATCTGGATGTCGGAGAATATCATGTACGCCTTGCAGGCCGAAGGACTGGTCAAACGCTTTGGGCGGACGACAGCGCTTGCCGGAGTCGACCTCCACGCCGATCAGGGCTCGGTGCTCGCGGTGCTGGGCCCGAACGGAGCCGGCAAGACGACGGCGATCCGCGTCCTCGCGACGCTTGTCCGCCCGGATGGCGGGACGGCGAAGGTGGCCGGCTTGGACGTGGTCCGGCAGGCGCGGGAGGTAAGGCGGCTGATCGCGCTCTGCGGCCAGCAAACAACCGTGGACGAGGAGCTGACCGGGATGGGCAACCTGGTGATGATCGGCCGGCTACTCGACTTGCGGGCGGCGGATGCCGCCCGGCGCGCGACGGAGCTGCTGGGCCGCTTCGATCTCAGCGACGCGGCGACCCGGCCGGTGGCCGCCTACTCCGGCGGCATGCGGCGCCGCCTCGACCTGGCGGCGTGCCTGGTCGGGCACCCGCGGGTGGTCTTCCTGGACGAGCCGTCCGCCGGCCTCGACCCAGGTCGCCGGGAGGACCTGTGGCGCGCGCTCCGGGGGCTGGTGAACGAGGGCGTGACGGTCCTGCTCACCACGCAGTACCTGGAGGAGGCCGACGCGATGGCCGACCGAGTGGTGGTCATCGACGGGGGCCGGGTCATCGCCCACGGATCGCCCGCCGAACTGAAGCGCATCGTCGGCGGCCAGACGATCTCGGTACGGCCGGCCCGCACCGAGGACGTTGAGGCGGTCGCGTCAATCATGGCGGCTGTCGCGGGCCGGATGCCCGAACGGCTCAACCGGCAGGAGGTTGCCGTCCCCGTCGAGGGCGATACCGCCGTCATCGGCATGATGCAGCGATTCCACGCCGCGGACATCCCGGTCGCCGAATTCTCGCTGCGCCTGCCCAGCCTCGACGAGGCGTTTCTCGCGCTGACTGGTGGCCGCCGCGGAATCAACGACAACCCGGACAGACAGAGGTGACAGCATGACAGTCGCAGCAACCACGGTGGACAGCATCAGCGGGCGTCGGCGTCGGCGTCGACTCGGCTTGCTGCGGCACAGCCTCGTCCTCGCCCGGCGGAGCCTGGCGAAGACGTCCCGCAACCCCGGTGCCGTCATCAACGGCGTGATCACGCCGGCCATCTTCCTCGTCCTCTTCCTCTATCTGTTCGGTGGCTCGGTGGCCGGCTCGACCCGGGACTACCTGCAATACCTGTTTCCTGGAATCCTCGTCATGGGCGCCAGCCTCGCTGGCATGCTCTCGACTGGCGTCGGCATCGCGGTTGACATGAAGAAGGGGGTCTTCGACCGGTTCCGCAGTCTGCCTATCGGACGCACCGCCCCACTGCTCGGCTCACTCCTCGCTGACATGGTCCGCTACCTGCTCGGGGTGGCAATCCTTTTCGGACTTGCCTACCTGCTCGGCTTCCGGGTGCAGACCGGGCTGCTGTCTGCGCTGGGCGCGGTGGCCCTGGCCATCACGTTTGGCTTCTGCCTGAGCTGGTCGACTGTCCTGCTCGCCGCCACGCTCAGGGACGAGAGCGCCGTGCTCGCGTTCAGCTTCATCGCGTTCCTCCCCCTCCAGCTGGGGACCAGCCTCGCGGCCCCTACCGACACCCTTCCGGGCTGGCTTCGCACCTGGGCGGAAGTCAACCCGGTCACCCACGTGATCGACGCGAGCCGGGCACTGCTGACCGGCACCCCGATGGAGGGCTCGCTCGCGCTGTCGCTCACCTGGTCGGCAGTCCTGTTAGTGACCTTCTGCCCGCTGGCTGCGCTGGCGTACGGCAGAAGGCAATAGAGCTCGCCCCGATAGCTCACCAAGGCCTCATGCGGCTCGCTCTGGAAAGCGCCCGTGGCGGCCCAACCCGTAGTCAGGAAGCGGCGGCCCCCAGCTCTCCGGTTCCAACGAACCTGGGTTGAGCAGGCGCTGCGCCGGTATCCAACGCTGGCCGGTCCGGATCTCGGCCGGGCGGAGGGCTGTCAAGACGGCTCGGCGGGTGATACATTCCTCACGCTTGATCATCAGCCCGGGGGACCGGATGTAGCGTAACCGTCCACGAACGAGCGGTGACCCCAGCTCGCGTCGTTGTGGTGCCAGTCGCGCAACCCACGCGCACCCACCGGGCCGGCGGGAAGGAACGTTCGGATGACAGTTCTTCGTAGGAGAGCGCGTGCCTGGCTGCTGACGGCGACGCTGGCCGTACCGGCCGCAGTGACCGTGGCGGTCGACCAGGCTGATGCCCAGACCGGCGCACCGCCCGGGTCGGCCGGCGGACCGGGCACGACGGTCACCCTCATCACCGGCGACCGGGTCACGCTGCTCGACGGCGGCGGGCTGGCGATGCAGCCGGGTGTCGGCCGGGCGGACATCACCTTCGCCACCAAGCAGGTCGGCGAGCGGCTGCAGGTCGTTCCGAGCGACGCCGCGCCGCTGCTAGACGCGGGCCGGCTCGATCCGCGCCTGTTCGACGTCACCATGCTGATCGAGTCCGGGTACGACGACCGGCGCGGCGACCTGCCGCTGATCGTGACCGGCGGCGGCGTTGCGGCGGCGGCTGCGGTCACGGCGCTGGACGGGGTGGCGTCCCGGCGCAGCCTGCCCAGCGTCGGCGGCACCGCGGTGCGGGTGGACCCGGACGGCGGCACCTTCTGGGAGGGCATCACCGGCGGTTCCGGCGGCCAGCGGGCGCTGGCAACCGGGGGCACCACGATCTGGCTGGACGGCGTACGGGAGCCGACCCTGGACGTGAGCGTGCCGCAGATCGGTGCCCCGGCGGCCTGGCAGGCCGGCTACACCGGTGCCGGCGTCACGGTCGCGGTGGTCGACACCGGGATCGACCAGACGCACCCCGACCTGGCCGACCGGGTGGCCCAGGCGCGGGACTTCACCGGGACCGGCGGCGAGGACACCGAGGGCCACGGCACCCACGTCGCGTCCACCGTCGCCGGAAGCGGCGCCGCCTCCGGGGGCCGGTACCAGGGCGTCGCGCCGGGCGTACAGCTGCTCGCGGCCAAGGTCTGCATCGGCCGCTCCTGCCCCGACTCGTTCATCATCGCCGGCATGGAGTGGGCGGTCAGCCAGGGCGCGAAGGTCGTCAACATGAGTCTCAGCGGGACGGACACGCCCGAGCTGGACCCGCTGGAGCAGTCTCTGAACAACCTCACCGAGGCGCACGGCACGCTGTTCGTCACCGCCGCCGGCAACGAGGGAGACGACGAGACGGTCGGTTCCCCGGCCAGCGCCGACGCGGCGCTGGCGGTGGGCGCGGTGACCAAGTCCAACCAGCTGGCCAGCTTCTCCAGCCGTGGCCCGCGGATCGGCGACGCGGCGATCAAGCCGGACGTGACCGCGCCCGGACAGGAGATCGTCGCGGCCCGGTCGTCGGCCTCGTCGATCGGCGACCCGGCCAGCCAGTACGCGCCCCTGTCGGGTACCTCGATGGCCGCGCCGCACGTGACCGGGGCGGCGGCGATCCTGGCACAGCAGCTGCCGGACGCCTCGCCGACGGCGCTGAAGGCCACCCTGATGGCCTCGGCGACGCCGAACCCGTCGCTGGGCGCGTTCGCCCAGGGGGCCGGACGGATCGACGTGAGCCGCGCGATCGACCAGCAGCTGACCACCTCGCCGCCCAGCCTGAGCTTCGGGCGCCAACCGTGGCCGCACGACGGCGACACCCCGGTCGAGAAGGCCGTCACCTACCACAACTCGGGCACGTCACCGGTCACTGTGGACCTCACACTGGACGTACGCGGACCGGACGGTGCACCGGCCCCGGACGGCATGTTCACCGCCAGCGCGGGCACGATCACCGTGCCCGCCGGGGGCGAGGCGCAGGTGACGGTCACGGCCGACACCAGCGTGGACGGGCCGGTCGGGTTTATCACCGGGCACCTCGTGGCCGCCGGCGGTGGCGGCACCGCGCGCACCCCGGTCGCGGTGGACCGGGAGGGCCTGACCCACCAGCTCACGGTCCAGCACACGGACCGGGCCGGGAACCCCGCCTCGGACCACAACACCTACCTGCTGTCGCTGGACGAGCGGGTGGAGCACGACCTGACCGGCACGGACGGGAGCTCATCGGCACGCGTACCGCCTGGGCGCTACTCCCTTATCAGCCACGTCTCCACCGACGCCGGCGACGAACGGTCTCTGACCAAGCTGGTCCAGCCGTTGCTCACCATCGACGGGGACCAGACCGTGGACCTGGATGCCCGGCTCGCCGGGCCGATGGAGGTGTCCGTGGAACGGCCGGACGCGTCCATGATCCTCAAGGAGGTCACCGCGCACATCACCGCGGACTGGGGCGACTCGAAGTACGGAGTCCTCTCCTTTTCGGACACCCCGATGTACTCCGGAAACATCGGTCCGGACACGCCGGCGCCGGGCTTCACCAGCTACTTCAACACCGAGCTGATCAAGCTGGGCCCGGACGGCAGCAAGGCCGACAGCCCGTTCTTCTACCACCTCACGTGGCTCGAGTCGGGCCGGATGTTCGACGGGTTCTCCCGCGATGTGCGGGACAAGGAACTCGCGCAGGTCCACGCCGAGCACGCCGCGCAGCCCGGCGGCGGCGACGTGCAGGGGGCGAAGGCGACGTCCTTCTTCGCGCCCGGGGTCGGTGGTGGCGTGTCAGCGGTAATTCCGTTCCGGCTGCCGTTCGACCGAACCGAGCTGTACACCACCGGTGACGGGCTACAGTGGACGCACTCGTTCGGCCAGATCGGAGAAGGTGGGGTGAGCGAGGACGAGATCACCGGCACGCAGGCGCCACCGGTGACCTACCAGGCCGGGCAGCAGTACACCTCCTCGTGGAACCAGGCCGTGTTCACCCCCGCGCTGCCGGCGCTGCCCAACCCCGCTACCGGGGTGGCCCGGTCCGGTGACGCGATCCTCGTGAACCTGGCGCTGTACGGTGACCAGGCCGGTCGGCAGGGCTTCCCGACCTCGTCCAAGGGCCGGACCGCGCTCTACCGGGACGGGGTGCTCGTCGGCGAGTCCGACCAGCCCGGCCGGGGGTTGTTCGACGTGTCGCCCGAGCCGGCGGAGTACCGCCTGGAGGTGACGGCCGAGCACGACCCGCGGCTGGAGCTGTCCCGGTCGATGTCCGCCGCCTGGACCTTCCGGTCCGAGCACGTGGAGGGCGGCGGAGGCAAGGGCGGGGCGGTCCCGCAGGCGTTGTCGGCGGTGCGGTTCCTGCCCGGCCTGGACGAGCACAACACGATGCCCGCCCTGCGCGGGCGGGTGGTCCCGGTCCAGGTCGACCGGCAGGCCGGCGCGACCGCGGCCGCGGTCCGGGAGCTTGCCGTGGCGGCGTCGTTCGACGACGGCACGACCTGGCAACCGGTGCGTACGGTGCTCCTGCCGGGCGGCCACGGTCTGGTCATCATGCCACCGGGGCAGCCTGGCTTCGTCTCGCTGCGGGCGAGCGCGGTCGACGCCGAGGGGGGCAGCGTCGAGGTCACGGTCATCCGGGCGTACCAGATCGTCGGCTGATCCGGGACGCTCACCGGCCCCGAGGCACCGGCCTCGGGGCCGGCGCCGGGTCTCGCACTCTACGATCCAGGTCATGCGTTACCGGCCCCTCGGCGGCACGCCCCTGCAGGTCTCGGTCCTCGCGCTCGGCTGCGGGAACTTCGGCGGCATCGGGTCGGTCCCGGAGCTGTTCGGTCGCGGCGACGACCGCGACACCGCGTTCGCCCTCATGGATGCGGCGCGCGAGCACGGAATCACCCTGTTCGACACCGCCAACGCGTACGGCGGTGGGACGTCCGAGGAGTGGGTGGGCCAGTGGCTGGCGAGCCGGCGCGCCCGCGCTGACGTCGTCCTGACCACGAAGGTGCGCAACCGGGTCGGGCCGCACCCGGCCGACGAGGGTCTGTCCGCACGCCACATCCGCGAACAGATCGATGCTAGCCTGCGTCGGCTGGGGACCGACCGGGTGGACCTCTACCTGGCGCACGCACCCGATCCGCGGGTGCCGATCGACGAGACCCTGAGCGCCTTCGACGAGCAGGTCCGGGCCGGGAAGGTGCGGTACGCCGGCCTGAGCAACTACGCCGGCGCGGAGCTGGTCGCGGCCGCCGGAGCCGCCGCCAGCAACGGGATGACACTGGCCAACCTGCAGTCCGGCTACAGCCTGCTCGACCGGGCCGCGGCCGGCAACTTCCCGCTCTGCGCCGAGCACGGCATCGGGTTCACCGCCCACAGCCCGCTCGCCGGGGGCTGGTTGTCCGGCAAGTACCGCGCCGGACAGCCGTTCCCCGAGGGCTCGCGAATGACCCTGCGCCCGGAGCCGTACCAGCAGTGGCGCAACGCCGACACGTACGCCGCGATCGGGGCACTGGACCGGATGGCCCGGGACCGCGGTCTCGCCCTCGCCGCGCTGGCCCTAGCCTGGGTGCTCACCGACCCCGGAGTCACCGGCGCGGTGATCGGCCCGCGCCGGCCGGAGCAGGTGGCGCAGGCCGTCGCCGCTCTCGACGTCACACTCACCGACGACCAGCGGTCCGCGCTGGTGGCCCGCACCTCATCGCGATGACCCTCCATGGTTCGCCCGCCGGCCCTCGACCAGCCGGGCAAGGTTCGCCAGTGCCATGCGCATGCCGGTTTCGTTGTCGGCGGCCGGGACGCCGTCCGGAACGCCCTCGTGCACGACGAGGACCTGAGTGCCGCCGTCTGCATCGGTGAGCGTGGTGGTCATCGTCATCGCGCCGCGCTCACGACCCGCTGGTCAGGGCCGTATACGCGGTCCTGATGGTTGGGGTAGCCAGCACGCTGGATGCTGTCATACGCATAGGGTAGTATGTCATACAGCCGATCAAGGATGTGGGGATGCCGGAGCTGTGGCCGGAAGGTACCGAGTGGGATGACGGCAACTTCGGCCATGCAACTGCGCACGGCATCTCCGCAGACGAGATCGATCAGGTGATCGCTAACGGACCAGTCTACCGACGCAACAAGCGAGGCAGGTCCGCTGACTACCTGGCGCTGGGCACCACAGACGGTGGCCGGCGAGTCGTAGTCGCGGTCGAGTGGCGACCAGCCACCCGCCGCGTTCGCCCGATCACGGCGTGGGAAGAGGGACAGTGATGGCCAGGACGAAGAAGACTAAGCATCCAGACGAGATGACCGAGACCGAGCTCGCCGACTACTTCTACGCCCATCGTGACGATCTGGCAGGGGACGAGGTGACCAGCCAGGCGCCCGAGCGGATGGATGTGATGATCTCCACTCGGTTCTCGCCAGCGGAAGCTGCCGAGTTGCGTGCTGCCGCGGCGCGGGCAGGGTTGTCGGTGTCAGCGTTTCTGCGTCAGAGTGTCATGGCCACGTTGAGCGACACAGTTGTGGACCTGGAACGTGCCCGTGCCGACCTGAAGGACGTGTACTCCAAGGCGGCTGATGCGTTGCAGGCATTGGCAGACAAGCCACCGACGCGCTCCCGAGCGAGGCCGCTAAGGCGCCAGTCCGCGAACGCGGCATGATGGTCCAGCAACAGCCAAGTGTTCCTAGTGCCGCCTGCTTCAAGGCAGCCTTAAGATCATCCTGGTAAGGTACTCGCGCGCTCCAGACCGATGCACCCATGATCGCCTCCGTGCCCTTGACCCCGAAGAGCTTACTCTGCGGCACCGTCCTCAACTGCCGCAAGTAGCGTGATGTCCGACGTACTGAAATGGGCGGGGGTGCGGAACCGTGGTTCGGGTTCTGCCATGTCCGGTGCGCGAGCCAACTGCCAGAGTCGGGTCCAGCGTCGGGGTCACCGACCTGGCCCGGTGACGGTCCGGACCGGCCGGTCTCGTAGCGGGTCGAGCAGCCGCTCGGCGACGCCGGACCAGCTCCAATAGTCCACGACGACCTGGCGTGCGGTCAGGCCGAGGCTGCGTCGATCGTCCGGCGGCAGGAGCAGCAGCGCCTCCAGCTTCGCGCGAAGGTCGCGCGGGTCGCCCGGTTCGAAGCTCGCGAGGTGCGCGAGCTCCGGGGGATACGCCTGCGACAACCGGGCGGCGACCTCGGCGAGCCCGGAGTGGCGCGCCACCAGCGGCGGTGTCCCCGCCGAGGCGGCCTCAGCGGCGACCATCCCGAACGCCTCCGGGAAGACCGACGGGACGACGCTCACGTCGGCCAGCGGCAGCAGATGTACGAGGTGGCGGTGCTCGAGCGGGCCGGTGAAGAGGGTTCGCGGCGGCGCGTTCGCTTCCAGCTCAGTACGGTCCTCGCCGAACCCCACGATCACCGACCGTGCGTCGAGGCCGGCCAGCGCCTCCAGCAACAGGTGTACGCCCTTGTTGCGGGACAACTTTCCGAAGTAGACGACCGTAGGCTCGGCGTCGGCGAGGAACGCTGCCAGCCGGTCGGCGTTCCCGTCGTCCGGTAGGCGTTCCCGCAGGTTGCCGGGGTTCGGCTGGTCGCGTCGTGACTCTGCGATCAGCGCCGCCAACGCGTGCTCGCGCGGCTCCGGCCGCCATCGGTCGGTGTCGACGCCGGGTGGCAGCTCGTAGACCCGTTCGACCCGGCCGCAGATCTCGGTGAGCACATCCCGGATGTGCGCGGAGCCGACGTAGACCGCGGCCGCGCCGGCGAGAGTCTGGTGGCCGAGGCGCGCGAGCTCCGGCCGGCCGCGCATCGAGTACTCCAGCTCGGAGCCGTGCGCCTTGACCGCGTACCGCGCGCCGGTGGCCGCGCCGACCGGCCCGCCCATCAGCACGTGGTTGGTGAACACCAGATCCGCGGGTAGGTGCTCACGCAGCGCCGCCGCGTTGTACGCGACGTACCGGTCCCGCTCGGCGACCGTGAAGTCCTGCAACCGGCGGGCGTTTAGCCCCTCGTAGCGGTCGAGCACGAACACCGGCAGCTGGCCGCCGATGTCCGGCCGGATCGCGCCGGCCTCGCCGATGTCGAACTCCTCCGGGTGCGGTTCCTGGGAGAAGACCGTCACGTCGTGGCCGTTGCGGCTCCACGCGCGCGCCAGCGACCGCGTGTAGACGTTCGATCCCGTGCCGCCGAGCAGATAGCCGTGCCAGAGCAGGATTCGCATGCCACCTCCGCCGCCCCGGTAGCGGTCCGGGTCCAGCGTCAGCCCCTCAGCTGAGGTCGCGGGCGGGAGGGCGCCGCTCACAAGGGCTGGGTCAGGTTGACCATGTTCCCGTCCGGGTCGTGGACGTGGGCTACTCGTTGTCCCCATGGCATGTCGTTTGACGGGCCGAGCACGCGTCCGCCGGCCGTCTCCACCCGGTCCAGCAAGCCGTCGACGTCGTCGACATCCACGCTCAGCACGATCCGCTGCGGAGCGGACAGGTCGGTCGCCGCCTCGTTGACCAGCCCCAGCTCCGAGTCGCCCAGCTTCAAACCTACGAAGAAGATGGGTCCATCGTCCGGGTAGCGACGTACCTCCACCGCGCCGAGCAGGCGCTCGTAGAACGTCCGTAGGCGGGGCAGGTCGGGTGTGCTGATGATGGGTTGGATGCTCGTCATGTGCGCTCCTCCGGCGGTGTGTGTTCGAACCACTGTCCATTGATACGCGCCGGCGCGACGATCCGGGGGCTGTACATGTCGTCGTAGGAGCCGAGCGCCTCGGTCAGGTTGACGGGTGTCACGTCCATGCCCCGATTCTCCGCCCGCTGGAACCGGCCGGTCCAGCGGGTCCGCCTTGACGAGAAGGGGCTCCAGGTCCCGACCAACGCTGGTAAACGGCCAGCGCTTGGCGCAAGAGGCGATCGGCCTCGCCAACCTGCTCCCCCACCGAGACTGGCTCGTCGGCTTGAGGTAGGTTGCCGGCCAGCAGCTACTCGACCCCGGGCCGTTACGCCGGCCTGGGTGACTCCACGTGGAAATGCTAACTCTGGAGAGTCATTCCGATTACCTCGTAGGTAAGCAGCGCGGCTGCAACGAAGAGAAGTCCGGTAAAGACGAGGTCCTCGAACCAGTCTATGATGCCCGGCTGTCGCTCGAGCAAGATCCTCGGGTTGTAGTAGAAGATCGACACAAGGATCATGACAGTCGAAAATACCAGTCCCGCCCATGCTGCCCAGCTCACTCCGGAGAAGAGCGCGGCAATGACGATGGTCGCGACTCCATACAGCACAAGGCTCCGGACGAAGCTGCCCGTCGAGTCGTGCCTGGAGACACCTGCTTTCATGGTTACGCGGTAGAGTTCGTAGCCGGCCGAGATCACAAATGTGACCAGCAAGATCCACGCCGCGTGGGTCACCAATGCGGACATACAAACGCCTCTCTCCGGATCGTCGTGGTACGCGTACTGACCGGAGCCCGCGTACTGGGCATGAGCCGGATGACCCACATCTCAAGCCCGCCTGCAGGTGCATCGCGGCCAGCAGACCTGCCGAGGGGTCATGATCGGCGACCCGTGCCGCGGGTGGAGTACGAGAGCGCGGCATGCGCGACCTCCTGGCGTCACCAGACATCGCCGCTGGCCGTGCCACTGGACCTGACCGGCGAGCTCACATCCGCGCGTACCGCGACCCCTTCGACGTAGCCGGCGCGCAGCGCCGCACGGGTCGCGCCGTCCAGGTCCGCGGTATGAGCCGTGCGCAACTCGATCATGAGGAACATCCTCGCAGGCGGCGTACGACCCGGCCGCGGCGACAGCGACAGCCGCGTTCCCCCACTCCCCGGTGGCGGAGTCCGGCCGGCGCGTGACGTTCAGGCCGTGCCGATGACGTTCCCCTCCCACCCAGCGGCCGTCGTGGGGTTGAAGGTGTGGAGACCTCGCTGGACGGCTCGGCCTGCCGGTGTGGCCGTTGTCGCATCAGCTGCCCGGGCTGATCGGGTGGAGCCTGCCCTCGTGCTGGCCGGTACCTGGACGATGCGCCGGGCAGCACCGATAGTCGCCACTCATCTCCCGCCCGCCGGCCCGCTTGCCCTGCGGGACTTTCGCTCGATTCGAGCAGCCCGGCACCGTTGGTCGGTCACGGCATACTGCGGGCTGCTCGGAACCGCCAGTCACCTCGTACTGGACCGGCTAGTGGTGTGTCTCAGGAATGGCTTGCCGGTGCCGCCCGAACCGAAGGTGGTTGTTCGCGACCACGTACGAGACCCCTCGCCCCTCGCCAAATATATTCAAGACACGGCACACTAGATGTCGTGGGCGTCATGGTCATGCTGGCGCTCGCCATCCACATCGGCCGGTGGCGGCTGCTGCGCACCTAACCGTATCCGGTCTGATATGACGGGATCGGGTAGCGCCGGCAGAGCTCCTGGACTCGCGTGCGCACTCGATCTCGCGTGTTATTCGCCAACCGGTATTCCTTGTCGCCCAGCACCTCGACCCCACGGAGCACCTGGTCCACAAGAGCGGCACAGCTGTCCATCTCCGCTGGCCGCAGGCCACGCTGGGCCAGGATGTTGGTACCGAGCCGCAGACCACTGGTGATCAGCGGGGGTTTGCTGTCTCCCGGAATCCGGTTCTTGTTCGCCAGGATGCCGCACTCCTGCAGGGCTGACTCTGCGACCGCTCCGGTGATCCCACGTTTCCAGGTGTCGAGCAGCACCATGTGATTGTCGGTGCCCCCGGTGAGCACCCGCCAGTCCCGCGCCATCAGGGCGGCCGCGAGCCGCGTGGCGTTGGTGGCGATCCGCCCGACGGTGCCGGCGAACTCGGGCTGGGTCACGAGATCGAGCGCACGCGCCTTGGCGGCGATCGCCGCCGGGCTCGGGGTGCCCTGGAACCGCGGGAACACGCTTCGCTTCATCAGCTTCTCGAGCGATGTCCCGTGGGTCCGGACCGGCGTGCTCCGGTCCTGGCCGAGCAGGATAATCCCCCCGCGCGGCCCGCCGAGCTGCTTGTAGGTGCTGGTGGTCGTCACGTGCGCCACGTCGACCGGGCTCGGATGCAGGCCGACGGCCACGAGCCCGGCGATGTGCGAGACGTCGGCGAGCAGGTACGCCCCGACCGAGTCGGCGATCTCCCGGAAGCGGACGTAGTCGATGGTTCTCGGGTAGGCGCTCGCGCCCGCGATGATCAGCTTGGGCCGGTGCTCGCGGGCCAGCTCCGCCGCTTGGTCGTGGGAGATCCAACCGTCGGGGTCCAGACCGTAGTTGATCACCCGGAAGTATCGGCCGGTCACCGAGGCCGGGGCGCCGTGGGTCAGGTGACCTCCGGAGTCGAGGTCCAGGCTCAGCACGACATCACCCGGCTCGAGCAGGGTGAACAGCACCGCCAGGTTGGCCGACGAGCAGGAGTGCGGCTGCAGGTTCGCGTACTGCGCGCCGAACGCCCGCTCGGCGCGGTGCACCGCGAGGCGTTCCACCGCGTCGAACTGCGCGGCGCCGGGGTGGAACCGGGCGCCCGGATAGCCCTCGGCGGTGACGTTGGCCAGCGCCGACCCGGCCGCCGACAGCACCGACGGGTCGGCGAGGCTGGCGTGCGCCACCATCGGCAGCGTGTGGCTCTGGTAGGCGACCTCGTGGTCCAGCAGCCTGGACAACGTCGGGTCGTCCCGGCGGAGTCGTTCGGCCCCCCGTCGCAGCAGCTCGGCATGGCTGGCCGCCGCGAGGTCCGGGGTCACGTTGGTTGCTCTGGGCTGACGGTGGTCGACAGTCATGGTCCGCTCCTGCAGGGCCGCACCGCGAGGTGCCGGTCGCGAAGTGGTGAGCTTACTCATGCTCGCTGCCACGTAACGGTAGTCGCGAATGATGCTGAGCGCGCGCCGGCACCGGGTGGACCGGGTGCGAGTCAGTCCCGCGCAAAGGAACATGATCAATAGCGATATTTGCGTATCCGGTGTGATTCGCCAAGACTGTCCTGTCCGGATGAGCAGCGGCCTGCGTTGTCGTTCTGAGGCTTGAGGAGTCGAGTTCTGCTGCTATATGCTGTGAAACTCCACGACTCCGTTGCGTGATCACCCGCCAGCGCTCACTGGATGTGGGAGGTGAGTGGACATCGCGAGTAGTGCGGCAGCCCAGGAGCGCTGGCCCGGCTCGGTTGCTTCGCCGCCCGACGAGTGCGCCTTGTTCTGCCTTCCCTATGCCGGCGGCGACTCCACGGCATTCTGGCACTGGCGGCGCGCCCTCCCCGCGGCGGTGCGGGTCCAGTTCGTGGAGCTGCCTGGTCGGGACGGCCGCACCGCGGATCCGGGGCCGATCTCACCACCTGACGTCGCGGCGGTGATCGCCGCTCGCGCACCCACCCCGTACGCCATCTACGGGCACAGCATGGGCGCCCGACTGGCGTTCGAGACAGTCCGGGAACTGGCGCGGCTCGGCGCGCCCCGGCCGTTGCGCCTGTATGTCGGGGCGGCCCACCCGCCGCACCTTCCGGAGCCGCTGGCGCGGCTGGCGCACGCGACCGAGGACGACTTCGTCGACCAGCTGATCATGCGGGCCGGAGCCCCGGCCGCCCTACGCGAGGATCCGGACGTACGGGCGGCGCTGCTGCCCGCGCTCCGCGCCGACCTGGACTGGCTCAAGCGGTACCGGTACCGGCACGACACTGCGCTGACCGTGCCGGTGGTGGCCTTCGCCGGGACCTGTGACCGCGAGGTCGCCGCCGACGTGATGCTCGGGTGGGCCCGGCACACCTCCGGGTCGTTCCGGCTGCATACCGTCGCCGGTGACCACCTGTTCATCCGTACGGCGAGCGACGCCGTCACGAGCCTGATCGCCTCCGACCTCGGTACGGCCATGGCAGCCCACGACGGCGACGGCGGCCCACCGGCCCTGCCGCTGCCCGCACCCGACGAGGTCCACGTTTGGCGGGTGGAGCTGGACCGGTTGCCGGGCGCCTGCTCGGCTACCGGCGAGCTCTCCGCCGCCGAGACGGCGAGCGCGGCGGCGGCTCCCGATCAGGTCGAACGCCGTCGCTACATCGGCCGCTGCGTGGTGGTGCGGCGGTTGCTGCGACGCTACGGCGCGGACCTGCGATACCGGCTCAGCCACTCCGGCGGGACCGTGCTCGTGGCGTTCAGCCGCACCGGCGAGGTCGGCGTCGATGTCGAGCGGCTGCGGCCGGTGGCCGACTTCGACGCCTTCTGCGACCGCGCCCTGACCCCGGCTGAGCGGGCGGAGGTCGCGGCCGAGCCCGAGGAGGCCCAGCTGCACGCGGGACTGAGATTCTGGACCGCGAAGCGAGCGCTGCGCATGGCAACCGCCACCGGAGCGGCCGCGGCGGCCGGAGCCGGCTGGCGGGTCAGGCACCTGGAGCTCGACGGAGTGGTCGGGGCGCTCGCGACGCGGCAGGACGACTGGCGGCTGCGGTTCGAGACGATCGTGGAGAGTCCGCGTTGATGGCCGGCCCAGCGGCGCCAACCCGGTCGCCCGGCGGGGGAACCCGGCCGGGCGATCAGCCGGTACCCTGGGCGTGGACCCGGGGACCGGCCCACCGCCCGCCGGCCGTGCCGCTGTGGGAGCTGATCGTGGCGCAGGCGGCGCGGACCCCGGAGGCGCTGGCGGTCCGCCAGTGGGCCGACCAGCTCACCTACCGCGAGCTGGTCGGCGCCGCCGCCGGGCTCGGCGCGCGGCTGCGCGATCTCGGGGTCGGCCCGGAAGCCCGGGTGGGCGTCTGCGTGCCTCGCGGACTGCCGTTGCCGGTTAGCGTGCTGGGCGTGATGGCCGCGGGCGGCGCCTACGTGGCGCTGGACCCCACCCACCCCCGGCAGCGGCTCCGGGACGTCCTGGACGACGCCGGAGTCGACGTGGCGGTGGTCGACGAGGCGGGGCGGTCACTGCTGGCCGGCACCGGACGGCGACTGGTCGAGCCGTCGCTGGCCGGGCCAGCTCCCACCCCGGCGCCCGGTCCCGCCCGCCTCACCAACGCGGCGTACGTGCTCTACACCTCCGGGTCGACCGGACGACCCAAGGGTGTGGTGGTCAGCCACGCCAGCGTAGTCTCGTTCGTCACTGCCACCGCAGACCACTTCGGACTCGACCCGAGCTGCCGGGCGATCGCCTTCGCGGCGCTCGGCTTCGACGTCTCGGTGCTGGACCTGCTGACCCCGCTCACCCGGGGCGGCTGTGTGCAGCTGGTGCCGGATCCGGACCGCGTCGACCCGGGGCTCCTGCAACGGTTTCTCGAGGCGCACGACGTGACGTGGGGGTTCCTGCCGCCGGCGCTGCTGCCGCTGCTGGACCCGGACCGGCTTCCCGCGCTGCGGAACCTGGTGACCGCCGGTGAGCCGCCCGGCCCGGAGCAGGTGGCCCGGTGGTCCGCGCCGCCCGACCGCCGGCTGCACAACTGGTACGGCCCCACCGAGGCGACTGTGTGCGTGGTCGGCTGCGAGCTGACCGGCGACTGGCGGCGGCCGGTCCCGATCGGGCGCCCGCTGGCCGGCTGCCACGCGTACATCGTGGACGAGCGGATGGATCCCTGCCCGGTCGGCACCCCCGGAGAGCTCTACCTCGGGGGTCCACAGCTGGCGCGGGGCTACTGGGACCACCCGGGGCTGACCGCGGAGCGGTTCGTCCCGGATCCGTTCGGCGAGGCGCCCGGCGGCCGGCTGTACCGGACCGGAGACCGGGTGGCGTGGGAGCCGGACGGCCGGATCAGGTTCCTGGGACGCCTGGACCGGCAGGTGAAGATCCAGGGGCAACGGGTGGAGATTGGTGAGGTCGAGTCGGCCCTGCGGGGACACCCGCGGGTGTTGCAGGCGATCGCCGACGCCGGCGGCGAGCCCGGCCCCGACCACTTCGGCGAGCTGGTCGCCTACCTGACCCCGGCCGACGCCCCGGACTTGACCGAGCTGCGGGAGCACTGCGCGCAGCGGCTGCCGGGGTACATGGTGCCCACCCGGGTGGTCCGGCTGGACACCCTACCGCTCAACGCCTCCGGCAAGACGGACCTGCCGGCGCTGCGGGCGCTGGCGGCGGCGGCGGACCAGCGCCGGTCCAGCCGGGCCGACTGCGTCGATAGTGGACCGGCCTCCATCGACAGCGTGGTCGCCGGCGCTTGGTCGGAGATCCTGGGGACGCCCGAACCCCGGCCCGAGCACGAGTTCTTCGCCTGCGGTGGCCACTCGCTGCGTGCGATGCGGCTGGTCTCCGCGCTGCGCGCCCGGCTGGGCAGAGACCTCACCGTGGCGGACGTGTACGCCGGACACACGCTGTCGGGGCTGGCGGAGCGGGCGACCGCGGCACCGCCGCTGGCCGATGCCGGCACGGCCCGGCGGGGCAACCCACCGGCGCTGTCCACTGCCCAGCGGCGGATCTGGTTCGTCGAGCAGCTCGCGCCCGGGTGGCCCGCGCACAACATCGCGATGGCCGAGCGGCTGCGGGGACCGGTCGAGCGCGCCGCACTGCGTACCGCGCTACGCGCCGTCGCCGCGCGGCACCAGCCGCTGCGGTGGCGGGTTCCGCACCGGGCCGGCGCCCCGTACGTGGTGGTGGATGAGGTACGCGACGTGCCGTTGCCGGTGGTCGACCTGTCGACGCGGCCGGAGTCCCAGCGGCCGGCCGCCCTGCGCGCACTGCTGGATGCCGAGGCGGGCACCCCGTTCGACCTGGTCGCCGGTCCACTGTGGCGCGCCACCCTGGTCCGGCTGGCAGCCGACCAGCACGTCCTGGCGATCACGGTGCACCACCTGGTCTTCGACGGCTGGTCCCAGGACGTGCTGTACCGGGACCTCGCCGCCGGATACGCCGCCGCGCTGGCCGGTGAGCAGCCGCCGGCGCACCCGCTGCCCGCCGAGTTCGGCGACTACGTCGCCGCGGCGGCGGAGCGTACCGCCCGCCACGGCGCCGATCAGCTGCGCTGGTGGGTGGACCGGCTCTCGGACGCGCCCGCGGTGTGCGACCTGCCCCGCGACCGCCCCCGGCCCGCGGCCCAGACCTTCCGCGGCGCGGCCCGGTCCGCCCAGGTCGACCAGGCCACCACCGCGGCTGTCCGGGCGCTGGCGCGGCGGCTGGACACTACCCCGCACGCGGTGCTGCTGGCGGCGTTCGGCCAGTTGCTGCGGCGGCTGACCGGCCAGCCCGACCTGATCGTCGGCGTCCCGTACGCGGATCGCGACCAGGTCGCCTTCGAGCCGCTGGTCGGGCTGCTCCTGCGGATCCTCCCGCTGCGGCTGCGGGCCTCCGGCGAGGCGAGCTTCGCCGAGCACGCACGGCGCTGCCACGACGAGGTACGCGAGGCGATCGCGCATCGGGATGCTCCGTTGGAACGGGTGGTGGAGGCGCTGCGGGTGCCCCGGGACCTGTCCCGCAACCCGCTCGTCCAGGTGCTGTTCAACATGTACAACTTCGCCGAGCCGAGGCTGGAGCTGCCCGGGTGCGCGGTCGAGCCGGTCCTGGCCGGCCTGCCCGGATCGCTGTTCGACCTCACGCTGTACGTGAGCGAGGGCGCCGACCGGCTGAGCCTGCAGGCCGTGTACAACCCGGACCTGTACGACGAGGACCGGATCGCCGGCTACCTCGACTCCTACCGTCACCTGCTGCGGGAGCTGGCAACCGCGCCCGACGAGCCGGTCGGGCAGGCCGCCGCCCGGCCCGCGGACAGCGCGCTGCCCGACTGGGCCAGCCCGCTGTCGCTGCCACGGGCGCCCGACCTGGTGACCCAGGTGGCGCGCTCCACCGCCGAGCGCCCCACCGCCGTCGCGGTCACCGGCACCGGTGACACCGCCGGCTCCGGCGGGGAGCTCACCTACCGCGAGCTGGCGGCGCTGCGCGACCGCGTCGCCGCCGGCGTCGAGGCGGCCGGCCTCAGCGCCGGCCAGACGGTGGCGGTGCTCGCCACCCGGCACGTGGCCCTGCCGGCGCTGCTGCTCGGCGTGCTCTGCGCCGGTGCCCGCTGGGCGATCCTGGACACCAGCCTGCCCGCCGCCCGGTTGGCGCGGCAGGCGGCCGCGGCCGACGCCAAGGCGCTGCTGGCCTGCCCCGGCGCGACCGTTCCGGAGGAGCTGTCCCACCTGACCGGGATCGACCTGCCCGCCGCCGCTACCACCGCCACCTCCGCGCCCGACGGGACGTACCTGGCCTTCACCTCGGGCACCACCGGTGAGCCGCAGGCCGTGCTGACGCCGCAGGACGCGCTGGCCGACTTCCTGGCGTGGTACGCGGGCACCTTCGCACTCGGGCCGCGGGACCGGTTCGCCCTGCTCGCGGGGCTCGGCCACGACCCGCTGCTCCGCGACGCGTTCGCGCCGCTGGTGGTGGGTGCCCGGCTGGCGGTGCCGGAGCAGCAGTGGCTGCGGGACCCGACCCGGCTCCACGCCTGGCTGCGCGAGCAGCGCATCACGGTGGCCCACCTGACCCCGCAGCTCACCCGGCTGCTGACCTCGGACCAGACCGTCGCGCCGCTTGCCGACCTGCGGCTGGTCGCCACCGCCGGAGACCAGCTCACCGCGGCCGACGTGGCGCGGCTGCGCGCGCTCGCCCCGCAGGCCCGGCTGGTCAACCTCTACGGGGCGACCGAGACGCCGCAGGCGCACGGGTGGTACGAGGTCCCGCGCCACCCGGACGGGGAGGTCGTCCCGGTGGGGCGGGGGGTCGCCGGCAGCGCGCTGGTGGTGGTCGACCGGCTCGGCCGGCCGGCCGCGATGGGCGAGCTCGGCGAGGTGGTGGTCCGCAGCCGACGGCTCGCGACCGGCTACCTCGATCCGGAGCTGACCCGCCGCCGCTTCTCCCGCACACCGGGCTCGCGGGACCACCACGACCGGCGCTACCGGACCGGCGACCTGGGACGGCACCGGCCGGACGGCGCGGTCGTGCTCGCCGGCCGAGCCGACGACCAGGTCAAGGTACGCGGCTTCCGGGTCGAGCTGGGAGAGATCGAGGCGGTCCTGACCGCCCACCCGGACGTACGGGCAGCCGCCGCGGTGGCGACGACCCGCGGTGGCGAACGGGTGATCCGCGCGTTCGCCGCCCCGGCCCAGCCCGACCTGCGTGCCGAGCAGCTGCTCGACCACCTGCGGGCCAGCCTGCCGGAGTACGCCGTCCCCGCGGATCTGCAGCTGGTTCCCGCGATCCCGCTCACCGCGAACGGCAAGCTGGACCGGCCGGCGCTGCTGGACCGCGCGCCGCAGCCGGGGCCGGGGCCGGCGCCGGGATCCGGCCCGTCCGGCGAGCTGCGCACCCCGACCGAGCGGCTGGTGGCCGGGGTCTGGCGGTCGGTGCTCGGCCGGCCACGGGTCGGCGCCGAGGACAACTTCTTCGACCTCGGCGGGCACTCCCTGGCGCTGGTCGCGGTGGCGGTCCGGCTGTCCGCCGCGGTCGGCCGGGAGGTCCCGGTCGTGGAGCTGTTCCGCCTTCCCACCATTCGTACGCTCGCCGGGTTCCTCGACGGCGACCGGCGCAGCCCCGGCCTCGACCGGGCCGAGCGTCGCGTCGCGGTACGCCGGGAGCGGCTACGCCGTAGGAGCCCGGGTCGCGCCGGCGGTGCCGTGGCCGAGACCGAAGGGAGTCAACGATGACCCACTCGGACAACCTGGAGCCGATCGCGGTGATCGGGTTGGCGTGCCGGCTGCCCGGCGCCGCCGACGCGCGGCAGTTCTGGCGCAACCTCGCCGATGGCGTGGAGTCGGTCCGGTTCTTCACGCTCGACGAGCAGCGGGCGTTCGGGGTGCCCGAGTCGATTGTGAGCGACCCCAACTTCGTCCCCGCGGCGGCGGTGCTCGACGACTACGACGCGATCGACACCGGCTTCTTCGGGATGTCGGTGCGGGAGGCCGAGACCCGCGATCCGCAGCACCGGCTGCTGCTGGAGCTGTGCCACACCGCACTGGAGGACGCCGGCTGTGACCCGGGCCGGTACCCCGGTGAGATCGGCATGTACGCCACGGTCGGACCGGACGTCTACCAGTGGCTCAACATCCGCAGCAACCCCAAGGCCTACGCGAACGCCGGCTGGCTCGCGGTGATGGTCGCGAACCATCCGGACTACGCGGCCACCCTCGCCTCGTACAAGCTGGGCCTGCGCGGCCCCAGCATCACCATGAACACCGCCTGCTCCAGCTCGCTGGTGGCGATGCACATGGCCTGCGAGGCGCTGCGTAACGGCGAGTGCGACATGGCCCTGACCGGCGGCGCGACCATCGACATCCCGTCCGGCCACGGCTACCTGTACGACGAGGACGGGATCACCGCGCCGGACGGGCACTGCCGGACCTTCGACGCCGACGCCAAGGGCACGATCTGGGGCAGCGGCGGCGGGGTGGTGGTGCTGAAGCGGCTCTCGGACGCGGTAGCCGACGGTGACTGGATCCGCGCGGTGGTGCTCGGCAACGCGATCAACAACGACGGCGACGGCAAGGTCGGTTTCTCCGCACCGAGCATGGAGGGCCAGGCCGCGGTGATCGCGCAGGCGCTCGGAGTGGCGGGTGTGGACCCCCGCTCGATCACCTATGTGGAGGCCCACGGCACCGGGACCGCGCTCGGGGACCCGATCGAGGTCTCGGCACTGTCCAGCGTGTACCAGCGGGACACGGCGGACCGCGGCTGGTGCGCGATCGGTTCGGTCAAGACCAACGTCGGCCACCTGGGGCAGACCGCGGGGATGGCCGCCGTGCTGAAGACGGTGCTGTCCCTGGAGCACGGCCAGATCCCGCCCAGCCTGCACTACCAGCAGCCCAACCCGAAGATCGACTTCGGGGAGAACCCGTTCTACGTCAACGCTTCGCTGTCCAAATGGGAGGCCAACGGTTCGCCGCGGCGGGCAGCGGTGAGTTCGTTCGGCATCGGTGGCACCAACGCCCACGCGATCCTGCAGGAGTCACCGCCGCGGGAGCCCGCGCCCGCGCCCGCGCCACCGCGCCCGGCGCACCTGCTGCAGGTCTCCGCCCGCACCGAAACCGCGCTGGCCGGCCGGCTGGAAGGGCTGGCCGCGCACCTGTCCGAGCACCCGGAACTGGACCTCGCCGACGTGGCGCACACGCTCCGGGTGGGCCGGCGGGAGCTGCCGCGGCGGGCGGCGCTGGTCGCCGTCGACACCGCTGACGCGGCCGCCGGGCTCGGCGACGCCGGCCGGCTGGTGCTGGGCACCGCCGGCAAGCGGGCGCCAAAGCTGGCGCTGCTGTTCTCCGGGCAGGGAGCCCAGTACGCCGGGATGGGCGCGGAGCTGTACCGGGCCGAGTCGGTCTTCCGGGACACTGTGGACGAATGCGCCGAGCTGTTGCGCACCGTCCCGGGCGGCGGCGAGCTCGGCGACCTGCGCGAGCCGATGTTCGCCCGGGGCGGCGAGTCCGACGAGCTGCTGCGCCAGACCAGCCACACCCAGCCGGCGCTGTTCGTGGTCGAGTACGCCCTGGCGCGGCTGTGGCAGGCGTGGGGCGTGGAGCCGGCCGGGATGATCGGGCACAGCATCGGGGAGTACGTCGCCGCCACGCTCGCGGGAGTGTTCGCACCGGCGGACGCGCTGCGGCTGGTCGCCACCCGGGGCCGGCTGATGCAGCAGATGCCGCCCGGCTCGATGCTCGCGGTGCACCTGGACGAGGCGGAGGTACGCCCGATGTTGCCGGATGGCCTGGCGGTCGCCACCGTGAACGGCCCCGGGACCTGTGTGATCGGCGGGCCGACCAGCCTGGTCGAGGAGTTCGCCGAGCGGCTGGGATCGGACGGCGTGGGCGCCACGATGCTGCGGACCTCGCACGCCTTCCATTCGCCGATGATGGAGCCGATCCTGAGCGAGTTCCGGGACTCGGTCGCCGAAACCGAGCGGTCGGAACCCCGGCTGCCGTTCCTGTCCAACGTCACCGGAGACTGGATCACCGCGGATCAGGCGACCGATCCCTCGTACTGGGCCCGCCACCTGCGGGAGCCGGTCCGGTTCGGCGACGGCGTGGCCACCCTGCTGGCCGACGGCGAGTGGCGGTTCGTCGAGTGTGGCCCCGGCCGGCAGCTCGCCGGGCTGGTCCGCACCCAGCTCTCGCGGGATGCGGCCGCTCCGCTGCCGAGCCTGCCCGGCCCGCGGGACACCGCATCGGACCTGGCCACCCTCTATCGCGCGGCCGGCGCACTGTGGACCCAGGGAGTGCCGGTGGTCGGCGAGGCGCTCGGCCCCCGGGCCCGCAAGGTGCCGCTGCCGACGTACCCGTGGGAGCGGCGGCGGGCCTGGATCGAGCCGGATCCCGACGCGGCCGGGTTCGCCGCCCAGACCTCGGCGGTGTCCAGCCGGGGCGAACGCGGCGGCGTACTGCCGATCGACGAGTGGGCCTGGGCGCCGACCTGGCGGCAGCTGGCGCCGGGCCCGACCACCGAGCCACCGATCGCGCGCTGCCTGGCGTTCGTCGACGACGACACGGCCGGGCTGAGTGCGGCGCTGCGCGCGCAGGGCACGGAGGTGGTGGAGGTCCGGCCGGGCGGCGAGTACGCACGCACCCCGACCGGCTACACCGTGCGCCCGGCCGACCGGGCCGACTACGACACCGTGGTCGCCGACCTGGCGATGACCGGCGGGGACTGCGACCGGGTGGTGCACGCCTGGGCCGCCGGCGGCGCACCCGCGGCCGGCGGCGCGGACGCCACCTGGCAGGCCCAGGATCGCGGCTTCTTCAGCCTGCTCAGCCTGGTGCAGGCGCTCGCCGCCGGGCAGTCGGCCGAGCCGGTGCGGCTGGATCTCCTCAGCCGCGGCTCCTGCGACGTCACCGGGACCGACCTAGTCCGCCCGGAACATGCCACGCTCGCGGGGGTGGCCCGGGTGGTCCCGCTCGAACTGCCGTGGCTAGCAACACGCCAGCTGGACCTGGACCCGGCCGGCCCGGTCGACTGGTCGCACACCGCCGGCGAGCTGGCCCGCAAGCCGGAGACCGACCAGGCCGGCCTCTGCCCGGCCACGGCGCTGCGCGGGCACCGCCGGTGGGTCCAGGAGTACCAGCCGGTCGCCCTGCCGGATCGGGCCAACGCCGGGCTCCGGGAGAGCGGCGTGTACGTGGTGACGGGCGGGCTCGGCGGTATCGGGATCACGCTGGCCGAGGACCTGGCCTGGCGGGTGCGGGCCCGGGTGGTGCTGCTGTCCCGATCCGGCCTGCCGCCGCGGGTCGAGTGGGACGAGCACCTGCGGCAGCACGGCGGCACCGGCCGGGTCGGCCGGGCGATCGCGGCGGTCCGGCGGATCGAGGAGGCCGGCGGCGAGGCGCTGGTGCTCGCCGCGGACGTCACCAGCACCGAAGACCTGCGGCGGGTCCGGCGGGAGACGCTGGCCAGCTTCGGCGCGATCCACGGCATCGTGCACACGGCCGGCGTGCCCGGCGGCGGGGTGGCGGAGGTCAAGGAGCGGCCGGCGGCGGAGCAGGTGCTGGCGCCCAAGCTGCTCGGCACGCTGGCGTTGCGGGACGCGTTCGGTGACCTGGACCTGGACGTGGTGCTGCTCTGCTCGTCGGTCACCGCGGTGGCCGGCGGGTTCGGCCAGGTCGACTACTGCGCGGCCAACGCGTTCCTGGACGCGCACGCCCGCGGGAAGCCCGGCTGGCGGGCGGCGCGGGTGATCGCGGTGGACTGGGGCGGCTGGCGCGAGGTCGGCATGGCCGCCGAGGTGGCCGCGCCGGACGCGCTACGCGCGCTGCAGGGCGGCGAGCGCGGGCTGCAAGGCAGCGAGTACGCGGTCACCCCGATCGACCATCCGTTGGTGGCGCAACGGCACGAGGCCGCCGCGGGGGAGCTGCCGTGGTGCGGTGGCACCGTCTCGGCCGCCACCCACTGGGTGCTCGACGAGCACCGGATGGCGCCGGTGCCGCTGATGCCCGGCACCGGGTACGTGGAGATCGTGCGCGCGGCCGCCGAGGCGGTGCTGCCGGATCGCGGCGACGATCAGGTGATCGAGCTGCGCGACCTGGCGTTCGTGGAGCCGATGCCGGTACCGGATGGAAGCTCGGCCGAGCTGCGGGTGGAGTTCTCGCCGGAGCCGGACGGCGCGGACGTGCAGGTGATGAGCGTCGCCGGTGGGCGGGTCGCCACCCACGCCCGGGGCAGCGCCGGGTGGGTCGATCCGGGGCCGGTGCCGGTCGTCGACCTGGACGAGATCCGCGGCCGCTGCGCCCAGGCCGGCGGGCAGGGCGGCGTGGCGCTGTCCAGCCTGCTCACCTACGGGCCGCACTGGCAGAACCTGCGAACCTGGTACACCGGCCAGGACGAGGCGCTCGCCCTGCTGGAGGCCAACGATGTGGTCGCCGCGGACCTGCCCCGCTGGGTGCTGCACCCGGGCATCCTGGACGAGGCGACGTCGTTCGCCCGGTTCAGCGTCGAGGGCCACTATCTGCCGCTGAGCTACGGGCGGGTGGTGGTGCGCGCCCCGATGCCGCGGCGGTTGTGGAGCCACCTACGGTTCCGGGGTGGCGGCGCCAGCGCGGAGGTGATCGTCGCGGACGTGTCGTTGCTGGACGACTCCGGCCACGAGATCGTCAGCATCAGCGAGTACGTGCTGCGCCGGATCGATCCCGACACGGTGCTGTCCACAGTGAGCGCGGCGTCGCTGCCCGGCCCCCCGGCGGCGCAGGAAGCCCCCGACCCGGCGGCCGCCGATCCGGGTCGCGGGATCCGCCCGGCCGACGGTGCCGAGGCCTTCTGCCGGCTGCTGGCCACCCCGCTCGGCCCGCAGGTGGTCGTGACCTCGGTCCGGCTGCCGGAGTTCCTGGCCGAGGTCGGCGGCGTGAACCAGCAGGCCGTCGAGGGCCTGGCCGGGGCGGGTTCGACCAGCCCGCCTGGCGCGGGACGGCCCCGGTCGGAGAACTATCTGGCGCCCCGCACCGAGCTGGAGGCCGCCGTCGCCCGGCTGTTCGGGGAGGTGCTCGGTGGCGAGGAGATCGGCGTGGCGGACGACTTCTTCGACCTCGGCGGCAACTCGCTGGTGGCGGTGCAGCTGATCGCGCTGATCCGCAAGCAGGTGAAGGTGAAGCTGCCGATGCGCAGCCTGTTCGAGGAGCCGACCGTGGCCGGGGTGGCGGCCCTGATCGAGCAGGCTCGGGACGAGCCGGAGCCGCCGGCCGAGCCGGACCTCGGCGCCACCACCATCCGCCGGCAGCCTCGCCGCTCCGACCCTGAGGAGGTCCAGTGAACGACGACACCGAGCACAAGGTCGTGGTCAACGACGAGGAGCAGTACTCCATCTGGCCGGCGGACCGGCCGAACCCGGCCGGCTGGCGGGACGCGGGTTTCACCGGCGGGCGGCAGCAGTGCCTCGACCACATCGAGACGATCTGGACCGACCTGCGGCCGCGCAGCCTCCGGGAGGCGAGCCAGACGTGACCGACCTGCAGCAGCGGTTGGCCCGGCTGACGCCGCCGGAGCGGGCAGCGCTGGAGGAGCGGTTGCTCGCCACCGCGGGGTCGGGGCCGGCCCGGATCCCGCGCCGGCCGCCCGGCGCCGGGGCGCCCCCGCTGTCGTTCGGTCAGGAGCGGCTCTGGTTCCTGCAGCAGTTCGACCCGACCGACGCCTCTTACAACCTGTACCTCACCGAGCGGCTGCGCGGACCGGTCGACCCGGACGCCCTGCAGCGCGCGTTCGACGAGGTCCTCGCCCGGCACGAGGTCCTGCGGACCCGGTTCCCGATGGTCGACGGCCGGCCGGCGCCGGTGGCCGCGCCGGTGCTGCGAGTGCCGCTGGCGCGGCTCGGGTGGGACGACCTGGCACCGGCCGACCGGGAGGCCCAGGCGCGGCGGCTGGTGGCCCAGCTGGTGAACGAGCCGTTCGACCTGGGCCAGGCGCCGCTGCTGCGGGTCAACCTGCTGCGCCTGGCCGAGCAGGAGCACGTGCTGTGCCTGGTGATGCACCACATGGCCGGCGACGGGTGGTCGTTGAACGTCCTCGCCCAGGACCTGTCGCACTGCTACGCGGCCGCGCTCGCCGGGCAGCCGCCCGGGTTGCCGCCGCTGCCGCTGCAGTACGCCGACTTCGCCGCCTGGCAGCCGGACCGGGTCGCCGGCTCGGACCGGCAGGTCGAGGACTCGATCGAACGGATGCGGGACCGGCTCGCCGACGTACCGCCGCTCCAGCTACCGACCGACCTGCCGCGGCCCCAGCTGCGGACGGCTCGCGGCGACTACCTGTGCCGGCGGCTGGGAGCCGGGTTGTCGGCCCGGATCACCGAGCTGGCGAAGGCGGAGCGGGCGACCGTGTTCATGGCCCTGCTGGCGGCGTACCAGGTGCTGCTGGCCCGCCACAGCGGACAGACCGACTTCTGCGTCGGCTCCCCGATCGCGGGTCGGGACCGGCCGGAGCTGCGGCCGCTGATCGGGTTCTTCACCAACACGCTGGTGCTGCGCAGCGACCTCGCCGGCGATCCCAGCTTCCGGGAGCTGCTCGGCCGGGTGCGGGCCAGCGCGCTGCAGGCCTACGCCGACCAGGAGGTGCCGCTGGAGCGGCTGATCGAGCGGCTGGACGCGGACCGGGACACCGGCCGCACCCCGCTGTTCCAGACCATGTTCAACCTACAACCGGCCCGGACCGGCCTGTTCGCGCTGCCCGGCGTGGCGTCGGAGCCGTGGCGGGCGGGTTTCGCGCAGGTCAAAGTGGACCTCGAGCTGCACGTCAACCAGTCCCCGGAGGAGCTGGAGCTGGAGTTCGGTTACAGCACCGCGCTGTTCGAGCCGAGCACTGTGGAGCGGATGGCGGGGCACCTGGCGGCGCTGCTCACCGCCGCGACCGCGGACCCGGACCAGCCGATCTCCCGGCTGTCGATGCTCGAGGACACCGAGCGGCGGCTGGTGCTGCGGGGCTGGAACGACACCGCGGCAGCGTATCCGCAGCGGCGGTTGCACGAGCTGGTGGCCGAGCAGGTGGCCCGGAGCCCGGACGCGACCGCGGTGGTGGCCGGTGCCGACCAGCTCAGCTACCGCGAGCTGGACCGCCGGGCCAACCGGCTGGCGTGGCGGCTGCGAGAGATCGGGCTGGCGCCCGAGAGCCCGGTGGGGGTGCTGCTGCCGCGCGATGCCGACCTGATCGTCGCCCTGCTCGGTGTGCTCAAGGCGGGCTGCTGCTACCTGCCGCTGGAGCCCGGGCATCCGACCCAGCGGCTGCGGCAGCTGCTCACCGACTCCGGGGCCACCGCCCTGATCGCGCGCGGCGGGACCGACCTGGAGCTGCCGGAGGCCATCCCGGTGCTGCCTGTCGACGATCCCCCGGCTGGTAGCGACCGCCCGCCGCCGGCGCCGGGCACCCCGGACAGCCTGGCGTACCTGATCTACACCTCCGGGTCCACCGGCCGGCCGAAGGGAGTGCGGGTGCCGCACCGCGGCGTGGTGAACCTGGTCACCGACCTGGCCCGCCGGCCCGGTCTCACCTCGGCCGACCGGTTCCTGTTCCTCACCTCGGTCTCGTTCGACATCGCCGGGCTGGAGATCTTCGCACCGCTGCTGACCGGCGGCACCGTGGTGGTGGCCGCGGACAGCTCGGTGCACGCCGCCGACCGGCTGCGCGCCCTGATCGAGCAGGGCGGGGTAACCACCGTGCAGGCCCCGCCGTCGGTGCTGGAGGCGCTGCTGCCGGGGCTCCCGGACGGGCTCGGCCGGGTGATCAGCGGGGGTGAGCCGCTGCCGGCCCGGCTCGCCGAGCGCCTGCTCGGCCGGGTCGGTGAGGTGTGGAACTTCTACGGCCCCACCGAGACCACCATCTGGTCGTGCCGGTCCCGGGTCCGCCCGGGCGCCGGCATCTCGATCGGGACGCCGGTGGCCAACACCGAGGCGTACGTGCTCGACGAGCACGGGCGGCCGGCGCCGGTGGGCGGCGTCGGTGAGCTGTTCCTGGCCGGCGACGGTCTGGCTCGCGACTACCACGACAGCCCTGGGCTGACCGCGAGCCGGTTCCTTCCCGACCCGTACGGCCCCCGCCCGGGCGGCCGGATGTACCGGACCGGCGACCTGGTGCGCCGCCGGTCCGACGGGCGGCTGGAGTTCCTGGGGCGGGTCGACGACCAGGTGAAGATCCGCGGCGTGCGGGTGGAGCCGGGGGAGGTGGAGGCCGCGCTGGCCAGCCACCCGCGGGTACGGCGGGCGGCGGTCGCGGTGCGGGCGGACGCGCCGTCCGGACCCGGTCTGGTCGGGTACGTGGACTGGGACGGCGACCCGGGCTCGGCCGGCGACGCCGATCCGGCCGGGTCGCTGCGCGCGCACCTGCGTGCCCGGTTGCCGGAGGCGATGATCCCCACGGCGTTCGAGGTGGTACCCGAGTTTCCGGTGCTGCCCAGCGGGAAGCTGGACCGGGCGGCGCTGCCGGCGCCGGCCGGCGGCGACCGTCCGGCGCCCTACACCCCGCCCGGCACCGACAGCGAGCAGCTGGTCGCCGACGTCTTCGCGGAGGTGCTCGGCCAGGCTCGGGTCGGCACCGGGGACGACTTCTTCGACCTCGGCGGGCACTCGCTGCTGGCCGTCAAGGTGATCGCGGAGCTGGCCGCCACCACCCGGCTCGACATTCCACTGCGGACGCTGTTCGTCCACCGCACGGTGGCCGAGCTCGCCGCTGCGGTGGAGGAGCTGCTCGCCGCCGAGATCGACCAGCTCTCCGAGGCGGCGGCGGTCCGCCTGGCAGCCGCCGAGCCGGGAGGTGCGCCATGACCACTACGCCTGAGCTGTCGTCGTCGGCCACGGTCGGGCAGCTGTCCGAGAGCAAGCGGGAGCTGCTGCGGCAGCGGCTGCGCCGGACCGGTCCCGCGCAGCCGCGGATCCCGCGCCGCCGGCCGGACGCGGGCGCGCCGCCGGTCTCGTACGCCCAGCAGCGGCTGTGGTTCATGGAGCAGTTCGCCCCCGGGACCGGGGCGTACACGGTCCCGCTCAGCCTGCGGCTGCGCGGCGGCCTGGACCCCGACGCGCTGGCCCGTTCGCTGGACGCGGTGCTGGCCCGGCACGAGTGCCTGCGGACCCGGTTCGAGACCACCGACCAGGGGGCTGTCCGGATCGTGATCAGCGAGTCGGCGTCCGCGCCGCCGGTGCGGATCGTGGACCTCGCCGGGGACGCCACCTCGCTGCCGGAGCGGGTGGACCGGGCGCGCGAGCTGATCTCCGACGAGATCGCGCGCCCGTTCGACCTGCGGCAGGGGCCGCTGCTGCGCGCCGTGCTGGTGCGGCTGGACCCGGACGACCACGTGTTGCTGGTCGCCACCCACCACATCGTCAGCGATGGTTGGTCGACCGATGTTCTCGCCGACGAGCTGCTCGCGCTCTACGAGTCGTTCGCCCAGGGCGAGCACCCGGCGCTGCCGGAGCTACCGGTGCAGTACGGCGACTACGCGGCCTGGCAGCGGGAGCGGCTGGCGGCCGGGCGGCTCGACGCGGCGCGGGAGTACTGGCGCCGCCAGCTCGCCGGCCTCCCGCCACTGGAGCTGCCGATCGACCGTCCGAGGGGCGCGGAGCAGACCTTCGCCGGCCAGTCCCACCGGTTCCGGCTGGAGCGGCCGTTGGTCGACGCGCTCCAGCGGCTGGCCGGTTCGGCCGGCGCCACCCTCCACATGGCACTGCTGGCGGCGTTCCAGGTGCTGCTGTCCCGGCACACCGGAGCGACCGACTTCGCGGTCGGGTCACCGGTGGCCGGCCGCCCGCTGCCGGAGCTGGAACGGCTGATCGGGTTCTTCGTGAACATGCTGCCGATCCGGGCCGACCTGGCCGACGACCCCAGCTTCCTCGACCTGCTCACCCGGGTCCGGGACACCGCCCTGGACGCCTGGGCATACCAGGACCTGCCGTTCCAGCAGCTGGTCCAGGAGCTCGACGTGGCCCGGGAGGCCAGCCAGTCGCCGGTGTTCCAGACCATGCTGGTGATGCACGACTACCTGGACGGCCAGTCCGCGGCCCGGCAGCGACGGGCCGGCTCGCTGGTCGCGGTCAGGTTCCCGTTCGAGCTCCGGGCGACCCGGTACGACCTGGAGCTGTACGCCTCGCTGTCGCCGGACGGGCTGGAGTGCGTGTTCGTCCACAACCGCGACCTGTTCGCGCCGGAGCGGATCGAGCGGATGACCGGGCACCTGGTGACGCTGCTGTCCTCGGCAGTGGCGCGCCCGGAGACGAGAGTGTCGCAACTGGACATGCTGACCGCGTCGGAGCTGGCCGACCTGGCGCGCTGGAACGACACCGCGCAGGAGCTGGGTGAGCCGGACTGCCTGCACCGGTTGGTCTTCGCGCAGGTCCGGCAGCGCCCGGAGGCGGTCGCCGTGCGGGACGCCCGGGCCGCGCTGACCTACCGCGAGCTGGGGCAGCGGTCCCGGCGGCTGGCGGCCGAGCTGGCGGCGGCCGGCGTGGCCCCCGGCGAGCTGGTCGCGGTGGTGATGGATCGCGGGGCCGAGCAGGTGGTGGCGGCGCTGGCGGTCCAGCTGGCCGGCGCGGCGTACCTGCCGGTGGATCCGGACTTTCCCGAGCAGCGGCGCCGGCAGTTGCTGGCCCTGGGCCGGTGCCGGATCGCCCTCACCCAGCCGTGGCTGGCCGACCGGTTGACCTGGCCGGACGGCGTCACCACGCTGGCGGTTGCCGACGACTCACCCGGCGAGCCGCCGCCGGACCTGGCGGATCCGGCTACTCCGGACGATCTCGCGTACGTCCTGTTCACGTCGGGTTCCACCGGTGAGCCGAAGGGCGTCATGATCCATCATCGAGGCGCGGTCAACACGGTGCGGGACACCAACCAGCGCTTCGGGGTGGGGTCCGCCGACCGGGCGCTGTCGGTGTCCGCGTTGAGCTTCGACATCTCCGTACAGGACATCTTCGGTACGCTCGCGGCGGGCGGCACGCTGGTGCTGCCGGAACCGGCCGCCGCGAAGGAACCCGCCGCCTGGGCGCGGTGGATAAGCCAGCAGCGGGTCACCGTGTGGGCCTCGGCGCCGGCGCTGCTGGAGCTGCTGGTCGAGCACGCGGAGGCCGACGGCACGGACCTCGGCTCGCTGCGGCTGGTGCTGCTCTCCGGAGACTGGATCCCGCTGGACCTCCCGGACCGGATCCGGGCGCTGGCCCCCGGCGTCACGGTGGTCAGCCTCGGCGGCGCCACCGAGGTCTCGATCTGGTCCTGCTACTACCAGGTCGGCGAGGTGGATCCGGGGTGGCGGTCGATCCCGTACGGCCGGCCGCTGGCCAACCAGACCTTCCACGTGCTCGACCAGCACGATCGCCCGGTCCCGGTCGGGGTCACCGGGCAGCTGCACATCGGGGGAGTGGGCGTCGGCCGGGGCTACTGGCGGGACCCGGAGCGCACCGCCGCCGGCTTCTTCCTGCACCCGGACACCGGCGAGCGGCTGTACCGCACCGGTGACCTGGGACGCTACTGGCCGGACGGCGTGATCGAGATTCTCGGGCGGGCCGACTTCCAGGTGAAGGTCCGCGGCTACCGGATCGAGCTGGGGGAGATCGAGGCGCAGCTGGCCGGCTGTCCCGGAGTCGCCGAGTGCGTGGTCACGGTGCGCCGCGAGGAGGGCGAGCCGGTGCTGGTCGGGTATGTGGTGCCGAGCGACGGCGCGGCGCCGGCCGGCCCGGACCTGCGGGTCCGGCTGGCGCAGAGCCTGCCGGCGTACATGGTGCCCAGCCGCTACCTGACGCTGCCCCGGCTGCCGCTCAACGACCACGGCAAGCTGGACCGCAGCCGGCTGCCGGCGCCGGCGGTCGCGCCCGGCCCGGCGCGGGAGCTGGCCGCGCCCGGGACCGCCACCGAGCGGGTGGTCGCCGAGATCTGGAGCGAGGTGCTCGGCGGGGCCGCGGTCGGGCTCGACGACAACTTCTTCGACCTGGGCGGCCACTCCCTGACCGCGATCCAGGCGGTGACCCGGCTGCGCCGGGCGCTGGCCGGCGACGGGGTCCCGGCGTTCGGCGTCTCCACCCTGTTCCGGCACCCCACCGTGCGGGAGCTGGCCGCGCTGATCGACCGGCCGCCGGCCGAGCCGGCACCCCGCCGGATCCTGCACGAGCTGACGCCGCCGGAGCGGGCGGGCACCCGTACCGTCAGCTATGTCTGTGTCCCGTACGGGGGCGGGCAGCCGATGGTGTACCAGCCGCTGGCCGACGCCCTGCCGGACGACTGCTCGCTGTACGCGGTGGCGATCCCGGGGCACGACCCGTCGCTGCCGGAGGAGACCGCCGAGCCGATCGACCAGATCGCCCGGCAGTGCGCCGCCGAGATCGCGCAGGACGTGGACGGCCCGTTGGTGATCTACGGCCACTGCGGCATCGGCGCCGCGATCGCGGTGGGGACGGCCCGCCGGCTGGAGGCCGCCGGCCGGGAGCTGGTGGCGGTGTGCTTGGGTGGGGTCTTCCCGTTCGCCCGCCCCACCGGCCGGATCGCCGGGCGGCTCGCGGCACTGGTCCGGTTCGACCGGCTGGCCGGCAACCGGGCGCACGAGAACCGCCTCCGCTCGATGGGTGCCGAAGTGGACGGGCTCGAGCCGGACCAGGTCAAGTTCATGATCAGCAGCGTGCGGCGGGACCAGGACGTCTCGGAGGACTACTTCACCGAGCTGTTCGACGAGCAGCCGCACCAGCTCCGGGCGCCGATCCTCGCGGTGGTCGGCGAACGCGACCCGCTGACCGACTACTACCAGGAGCGGTACCGCGAGTGGCACTTCCTGACCGGTACGACCGGGCTGGTGATCCTGGACGAGGCCGGCCACTACTTCCTGCGGTACCGGGCGGACGAGCTGGCCCAGATCCTGACCCGGACCCCGCCGGCGATCGCCGCCGGGACCGCGCCGAGCCTGAGCCGGGCCGCCCGGGGGCCGGCCGCGAGCTGGTGGCTGCAGGAGTTGTCCGACCGCGGCACCAGCGCCGGTCCGGCCGGCACCGGTCCGACTGGGGCCGAGCCGGCCGGCGCCGAGCCGGCGGCGCCGGAGCCGAGCCTGCGGCGGTTCCTGGCGGTGGCGCTCAGCCAGCTGGTGTCGTTCACCGGGACGGCGCTGACCGACTTCGCGCTCCCGATCTGGATCTACCTGACCACCGGCTCGCTGGCCCAGTTCGCGGTCTTCGTGATGCTGGCGATCGTGCCCGGCGTGTTGACCGCGCCGCTGATCGGGGCGCTGGTGGACCGGTCCAGCCGGCGGAACATGATGATCGTGGGCAACTGCGCCGGCGGGTTCACGATGCTCGGGCTGGGACTCCTGGTGTGGACCGGGAACCTGCAGATCTGGCACACCTACCCGCTGGTCGCCATGCTGTCGGTCGCGTTGATGTTCCACCGGCTCGCGTACACGGCGGCGGTCCCGCAGCTGGTGCCGAAGCAGTACCTGGGGCACGCGAACGGGGTGGTGCAGCTCGCCAACGGGATCGCCCAGTTCATCGCGCCGCTGGCTGCGGTGGCGCTGCTGTCGGTGATCGGGCTGTCCGGAATCCTGATCTTCGACGTGGTCACGTTCGTGGTGGCGATCACCGCGATCCTGCTGATCCGGTTCCCGCGGACGATGGCCCACACCTCCCGGGAGCCGCTGGCCACCGAGATCGCCGAGGGGTTCCGGCTGTTGCTGGGCAACCCCAGCTTCCGGGCGGCGCTCGTCTACTTCGCCCTGCTCAACATCCTGCTCGCGCCGCTGCTGATGTCGCTGCTACCGATCTCGCTCTCGTTCGGGACGCTGTCCACCGCCGGGACGGTCGCCTTCATCGGTGGCGGCGGTGCCGCGCTCGGCGGTCTGGTGGTGGCGCTGTGGGGCGGCCCGGCAAGGCGCCGGATGCGGGGGATGCTGGCCGTCTCGTTGCTGCTCGGCGTCTTCGGGTTGGTCACCGGCCTGCAGCCGTCGGTGCTGGTGGTGGGGCTGGGCGCGTTCGGCCTGTGGGGCGCGCTGTCGGTGGCGAACGGCATCTACCTGACGATCATCCATGTCAAGCTGCCGCACCGCCTTCACGGCCGGGTGATCGCGCTGAACCAGGCGGTGGCCTGGTCCACGCTGCCGCTCGGGTTCGCGGTGGTGGCGCCGCTGGGGGAGGGGCTGCTGGAGCCGCTGATGGCCACGGATGGGGCGCTCGCCCCGAGCCTGGGCGCGGTGATCGGCACCGGCCCGGGTCGCGGCCTGGCGCTGCTGTACGTCCTGCTCGGTCTGGCGATCCTCGGGCTGGTGCTGGTGGCGATGCGCACCGGCCGGCTGGCCAGGTTCGACGACGAGGTTCCGGATGCGGACCCGGACGACCTGGTCGGAGCGCGGGTGGTGCAGCAGCGGGTCGCCGCCGTGACCGGTGGGCCGGTGCCGGACCACCATGGACAACGCCGATGAGCGCGCCCACGCCCGACGCCTTCCCGGTCGCCTCCGGGCAGGAACGCATGTGGTTCCTGGCCTGCCTGGAGCCGGAGCTGGCGGTCTACAACGTGAACCTCTGGCTCCCGCTGCCGACCGGCTGCGCCCCGGAGCAGGCCCGCCGCGCGCTGGCCCGGCTGGTGGCCAGGCACGAGCCGTTGCGCACCTCGTTCTCGATGCGGGACGGTGCGGTGCTGCAGCTGGTGCACGGCTCGGTGCCGGTGACCGTCGAGGAGACCGACCTGCGCCCGCTCCCGGCGACCGAGCGGGAGCCGGAGTTCGCGCGGATCGCGCGCGCGGACGCGGCCCGTCCGTTCACTCTGGACCAGGCGCCGTTGTGGCGAGCCCGGCTGGTCCGGCTCACCGACCAGGAGCTCCGGCTGGTGTGGATCTGCGACCACACGGTCTTCGACGGGTCATCCTCCGACATCTTCGTGACCGAGCTGCTGGAGTGCTGCGCCGCCCTGCGGGAACGGCGGGCGCCGCGGTTGGCCGAGCTGGCGATCCAGTACGCCGACTACGCGGTGTGGCAGCGGGAACGGCTCACCACGCAGCGGGTCGCCACCGAGCTGGCGTACTGGCGCAAGGAGCTGACCGGCCTGCCCAGGGACCTCGGCCTGCCCACCGACCGGCCGCGCCCGCCGGTGCGCGGCTACCGGGGCGAGGTGCACCAGTTCGCACTCGCCGAGGAGCTGACGTCGCAAGTGGAGGAACAGGCGCGACCACTCGGCGGCACCTCGTTCATGGTCCTGCTGGCCGGGTTCAAGGCGTTGCTGTCCCGCTGGGCCGGGCATCCGGACATCTTCGTCGGCTGCCCGATGGCGGGGCGGCCGCTGCCGGAGCTGGCGCCGCTGATCGGGATGTTCGTCAACGCGGTGGTGCTCCGGACCGACCTGGGTGGGGATCCCAGCTTCCGGGAGGCGGTGCGGCGGGTCCGCGCCACGCTGCTGGAGTCGCTGGAGCATCAGGAGCTGCCGTTCGAGCGGATCGTGGAGGATCTGCAGCCGGCCCGCGACCTGAGCCGGCCGCCGCTCTACCAGGTGGCGTTCAACCTGGTGCCCTCCGACACCCGGGGACAGATCGGCAACGGCACGGTGAAGGTCGACCTCGCCCTGGACCTGAACCTCCGGGACGGGCGGCTGCACGGCCGGCTGGAGTACGCCACCGACCTGTTCGACACCGCCACCGCCGAGCGCCTCGCCGGGGCGTACCAGATCCTGCTGGACGCGGCGCTGCGCGATCCGGACCTGCCGATCTCGCGGCTGCCGATGCTGCCGCCCGCGCAGCGGACCCGGATCCTGGCGCTCGGGCGGGGTCCCCGGGTCGAGCCGCCGTCCCCGGCCATGCTGCCGGAGCAGCTGCGCGCGCAGGCCGCCCGCACCCCGGACGCGACCGCCGTGGTCAGCGAGTCCGGGCAGCTCTCGTACCGGCAGCTGTACGCCCGGGCGGACCGGCTGGCGCAGCGGCTGCGCCGGCTCGGCGCCGGTCCCGAGGTGCCGGTGGCGGTGGCCGCGGAGCGCTCCGCGGAGCTGGTGGTGGCGGTGGTCGCGGTGCTGCAGGCGGGGGCGGTGCTGGCGCCGCTGGATCCGGACTACCCGACCGACCGGCTGGCGTTCCAGCTGGCCGACTCCGGCGCTGCGGTGCTGCTGACCCAGTCGCGGCTGCGGGACACCCTGCCGGAGCCGGACTGCCCGGTGCTGCTGCTCGACGAACCGGACCCGCCGGACGGGACAGAGGTCAAGCCGGCGCCGGCGCCGCGCCCGGACAACGCCGCGTACCTGCTCTACACCTCCGGCTCCACCGGCCGGCCGAAGGGCGTCCTGACCAGCCACCGGTCGCTGGCCAACCGGCTGGACTGGATGCAGCGCAGGTTCCAGCTCGACGCCGGCGACGCGGTACTGCACAAGACGTCGGTGAGCTTCGACGTGTCGCTGTGGGAGCTGTGCTGGCCGCTGGTCACCGGCGCGAGGCTGGTGCTCGCCCGACCGGGCGGCCAGCGCGACCCGGGCTACCTGCGGCACGCGATCATCCGGTCCGAGGTGACTACCATCCACTTCGTACCGTCGATGCTGGAGGCGTTCCTGGCGGCGGACGGGGTGGAGCGATGCCGGTCGCTGCGCCGGGTGATCTGCAGCGGCGAGGAGCTTACCCACGGGGTGGCGGATGGGTGTTGCACCCGGCTGCCCGGCGCCGAGCTGCACAACCTGTACGGTCCGACCGAGGCGGCGATCGACGTGAGCGCCTGGGCCTGCCGGCCGGAGACCGGGTCCGGGGGCGTGCCGATCGGCTGGCCGGTCCACAACACCCAGCTCCACGTGCTCGACCGGTGGCTGGAGCCGGTCCCGGAAGGCTTCCCGGGAGAGCTGCACATCGGTGGCGTGCAGCTCGCCCGCGGCTACCACGGCCGGCCGGCCCGCACCGCGGCGGCGTTCGTGCCCAACCCGCACGGGCCGCCCGGCACCCGGCTCTACCGCACCGGGGACCTGGCGCGGATGCGACCGGACGGCGCCATCGAGTTCCTCGGCCGCGCCGACACCCAGGTGAAGGTGCACGGGGTGCGGGTGGAGCTGGGTGAGATCGAGAGCGCACTCGCCGAGCACCCGCAGGTGCGCCGCGCCGTGGCGGCGGTCCGCGACGACGCGCCGGGCGGGCGCGGCCCGGTCGCCTATGTGGACTGGGCCGGCGAGCCCGGCGCGGCGCCGGCGCAGCTGCGCGAGGTCCTCGCGCGACGGCTCCCGGCCACCCTGCTGCCGCAGGCGTTCGTGCTGACCGGGGAGTTGCCGGCGCTGCCGAGCGGCAAGGTCGACCGGGGCGCGCTGCCCTCGCCGGCCAGCGACGACCGGACCCAGGTAGCCGCGGCGTACGCGCCGCCCAGCACCCCGATCGAGCGCGAGCTGTGCGTGATCTGGTCGGAGCTGCTCGGGCGGGACCGGATCGGGGTGGCCGACGACTTCTTCGAGCTTGGTGGGCACTCGCTGCTGGCGATGCAGCTGGTGGGTCGGCTCCGGGAACGGTTCGGGGTGGAGCTTCCGCTGCGCCGCTGCTTCGAGATCACCACCATCGCAGACCATGCCCTGGAGGTCCTCGGCCTGCTGATGGAGACCTCACAGTGATCCGGCCAGCTCCGCGATGACCCGCAGCTGGTCCAGCCGCAGCCGCAGCGTGGGCGGCACCAGCCCTACGATCAGCGTGGTCACGCCCGCGTCCCGGTAGGCGGCCAGCCGCTCCCGTACCCGCTCCGGCGGGCCGCAGACCGTCATCGCGTCGACCAGCTCATCCGGCATCGCCGCCATCGCCTCGCCCTGCCGCCCGGCCAGGAACGCCTCCTGCATGGCGGTGGCCTCCCGCGCGAACCCGAGCCGGCCGGCGAGCTGGTTGTGGAAGTTGTGCTGGCGGGAGCCCATGCCGCCCAGGTAGAGCGAGAGCATCGGGCGCATCATGTCGTACGCGATCTCCAGGTCGTCCTCGACCAGGACCATCACCATCGGGGCGATGTCGAAGCCGTCCAGCGACCGGCCGGACCGGGCCGCGCCCTCCCGCAGCAGGCTCCGGCACTGCGCCAGGTACTCGGGGGGAACGTTCAGCGGCAGCCAGCCGTCGGCGACCTCGCCGGTCAGCCGGACCGCCTGCGGTCCCAGGGTGGCGAGGTAGATCGGCAGCTGCTGCTGCACCGGCCCGACCGCGAGCGCCATCTCCCGGCCCTCGCTGTCCGGCAGCGGCACGGTCAGGGTCGGGCCGTGGTACCGCACTGGCTGGCCGGCCAGCGCCATCCGCACCACGGCGAGGTAGTCCCGGGCGCGCGCCAGCGGCCGGTCGAACCGCAGCCCGTGCCAACCCTCGACCAGCTGCGGCCCGGAGAACCCCAGGCCGAGCCGGAACCGCCCGCCGGAGATCTGGTCGATGGTGGCGGCGGTCATGGCCGCGGCCACCGGCCGGCGCGCCGGCATCTGCAGGATCGCGGTGCCCAGCCGGATCCGGCGGGTCTGCCCGGCCAGCCACGCCATCAGGCTGGCCGGGTCGGTGCCGTACGTCTCGGCCGCCCAGGCCGAGTGGTATCCGAACCGCTCGGCCTCCCGTACCAGTGTCAGGTGCTCGGCCGGGCTGAGCCCGGCCGTGCCCCAGTAGCTCAGGCTGTATCCCAGTCGCACAGACCACCTCCGGTCGGTCAGTCGGTGAGCGCCTCGCCGATCGCCGCGGCCAGCTCGGCTGGCGCGTCCTCCACCAGCCAGTGTGAGGCGTCGATCTCCCGGAGGACCGGCCGCGGCCGGGTCTGGCGACGCCAGCCCAGCAGGCCACCGCGGGTCAGCGAGCTGTCGTGCGTGCCGTGCAGCACCGTGATCGGCGTCCCGAACGGCGGTCCCGGGACGTGCCGGTATCCGGCCTGCAGGGCGAAATCGGCCCGCAGCGCCGGTTCCAGCACCGGCCGGAGCTCCGCCCGGTCGGCCAGCTCCTGCGGCACGCCACCGAAACCGACCAGCCGCTCCCAGAACAGCGGGGACGGCAGCAGGTGCAGCCGGCGGGGCGGGGCCGCCACGTCGGGCGCCGCCGCCGAGCCCACCAGCAGCCGGGCCGCCGGCCGGTCCAGCTCGTGCAGCCGCCGGCACACCAGGTACGCGAGCAGCGCGCCGCTGCAGTAGCCGAACAGGGCGTACGGCGACCGGACGGCTATCGGAAGGGCCGCGGCCAGCTCCGCGACCAGCGGGCCGAGCTCGGTGCGGGGCGGCTCGGCCAGCCTGGCCTGCCGGCCGGGGAGGTTCACCGACCACGGCTCGATGCCGGGCGGCAGCAGCGGGGTGAGCGGGGCGAGCGAGGCCGGGCCGCCGCCGGCGTGCGGGAACCCCACCAGCCGCACCCGGGGCGGAGCGGCGGCCGCGGCTTCCTCCGCTTCCTCCGCGGGGCGTAGCGGTACGAACCATTCCGTCACGGGTCACCGCCCGGCTGCTGCTGCGGTGACAGGTGCGCGGCCAGCTCGGCCGGGGTGGGGTACGCGAAGACCACGCTCACCGGTGCCGGGCGCCCGGTTACCTCCGCGATCCGGCCCACCAGCCGGGCGGCGAGGATCGAGTGCCCGCCGTTGAGGAAGAAGTTGTCGTGCTCGCCGAGCCGGGGCCGGCGCAACGCCTCCCGCCACAGCCGGGTCAACGCCTCGGTCAGCTCCGGGTCGCCAGCCGCTGGCTCCGGCTCCACCGGCCAGGTCGGGTCCGGGTCCGGGTCGACCGCTGGCAGCGCGCGGTGGTCGATCTTCCCGTTCGGGGTGGTGGGCAGCCGGTCCAGCACGACGATCCCGGACGGAACCGCGGCACCGGGCAGCCGGTCCCGCGCGTGCCGCCACACCTCCTCCCGCAGCCGGCCCGGGTCCTGCCCGCCGGACCGGGGCTCCACAAAGGCCACCAGCCGCCCGTCGGTCTGCGGGTCGCCGTCCAGCCGCACCGCCGCCAGCGCCACGTCCGGGTGCTCGTGCAGCACGCCCTCGACCTCGCCGAGCTCGATCCGATGACCGCGCAGCTTCACCTGCCGGTCGTGGCGGCCGAACAGCTCCAGCCCGCCGTCGTAGCGCAGCCGGGCGACGTCCCCGGTGCGGTAGAACCGCCCGTACCGCGGGTGCTCGCCGAACCGGGCGGCGGTCAGCTCGGCGCGTCGCAGGTAGCCGGTGCTCACGCCGTCGCCGGCGAGGCACAGCTCGCCCGGCACCCCGGGCGGCAGCTCCTGCCCGTCCGGGTCGGTCACGAACACCCGGGTGTTGGCGATCGGCGCGCCGACCGGCACCGGGTCCTCGGGATCGTGGTCGAGCTCGGCCGCCGTCGACCAGATCGTGGTCTCGGTCGGACCATACACATTGAACAACCGGCCGCCGTGCCGGCGGAGCTGCCGGGCCAGCGCGGCGGACATCGGCTCGCCCCCGCACAGCAGGGTGCGGCCGGCCAGCTCACCGTCCGCCTCGGGGAGGAGCATCCGCCACGCGGTGGGTGTCGCCTGCACAGTGGACACGTCGTGCTCGCGTACCAGGTCCAGGAGCGCTCGGGGCCGCAGCGACGCCTGGTCTGGTGCGACCACCGCCCGCCCGCCGTTCACCAGCGGCAGCAACAGCTCCAGTGCGGAGATGTCGAATGTGGTGGTCGTGGACCAGAGCACGGCGCCGGCGGCACCGGACGGCAGCAGCTCGGTGAAGCCGCACACCAGGTTGAGCAGGCTTCGGTGGGACACCACCACACCCTTGGGCGCTCCGGTCGAGCCGGAGGTGTAGCTGACGTACGCGGGACTGTCCGGGTCGGGGGCGGCGCCGTCCAGCAGCTGTCCCGGAGCGGTCCGGTCCGGGTGCTCGGGGATGTCCGTCAGCACCAGCGCCGCTGCGGCATCGTCGACCTGGTAGGCCAGCCGCGCCTCGGGCTGGTCCGGGTCCAGCGGCAGGTAGCAGGCACCCGCCGCCCAGGTGCCGAGCACCGCGGCCGCCGCGCCGGCCGAGCGGCCCAAGGCGAGCGCGACCACCTGGCCGGGTTGCACGCCACGATCCCGCAGCAGGTCGCGTACGGCGATCGCCCGGTAGATCAGGTCCTGATAGCTCGATGCCTGCTCGCCGTCCACCACGGCGGTGGCCGCCGGGGTGGCCTGCGCCTGGGCCGCGATCCGCTCCGGTACGGTGCTCGGCGTGCCCCACCGCCGCCGGGTGTGGTTCACCCGCTGCCACGCCGCTTGGTCCGCAGTGGAGCCGAACGGCAGGCTGGACACCGGGCGGTCCGGCTCGGCGGCGGCCCGCTCCAGCAGCGCCTGCATCCGCGCCACGAACGCCTCGATCTCCGCCTCGTGGTGCACCTCGGTGCTGTGCCAGCACCGCAGCGTCAACCGGTCCGGCTCGGGCACCGCGATGCACTGGAGGTCCAGCCGGCTGCGGTCGAAGAGGTCCTCGAGGTACTCGGGGACCTCGCCGCAGATCCGGATCTTCTCGTCGCTCCACGGCCGGTAGTTGAACATGTGGCGGAACAGCGGCACCCGCCAGCCGGTCGTGCCGTGCCCCCGCTCCGTGATCACTCGCTCGACCGTGGCGTCGGCGTGCTCGACCCCGTTGAGGAATGCCTCGCCGACCCGGTGCGCCAGGTCCCGGAAGCCGGCCCGCGGGTCCACCCGGATCCGCAGCGGCAGCGTGCTCACGCCGTACCCCACGTGGTTCTCAGTGGCCGGCCGGCGCGTCCCCACCGGCACCCCGATCACCAGGTCCGGCCCGGCACCGTGCCGCAGCAGCGTGAGACAGAAGGCGCTCATCAGCACCAGGTTGTCGGTGGTGCGCAGCTCCCGGCGCAGCGCCCGCATCGCCTGCTGTGCTGGCTCGGCCATCTGCCAGCTACAGGTGTGGCCGGCGAAGGTCGGCCGCGCCGGCGCCGGATGGCTGCCCGGCAGCACCATCGCCTCCGGCTGCGCACCTCGCAGGTGATCCAGCCAGTACCGGATCGCCTCCGGCGAAGGCTCGGGCTCGGCTAGCAGCGGCGCCACCGTGGCGAGCTGGTCGGGGATCCGCCCGGATGCCGTGATGCCGTCGTAGATCTGGCCCAGCTCTTCGACCAGAATCTGCACGGATGCCGCATCGATGACGATGTGGTGAGCCGCCAGGCAGACCACGCTCCCGCCGTCCGGCAAGCTGAAATGACCCGCCCGGAACAGGAAGTCCCGGTGCAGGTCGAACGGCCGGTGCAGGAACTCCTGCAGGTCGGGGATCAGTTGCTCGGGCGTGGTGGTGCGGGTCTGGATCGGCAGCTCCGCGTCCGCGCCGGCGGTGAGGTGCCGCACCGGAGTGCCGTCGATCTCCGGGAACCGCAGCCGGAGGGCGGGGTGCCGGCGCAGCAGCTGGTTCACCGCGGTCTGCAGCGGCCACCACCGCAGCGGCCGGGCCGGGCGGAACGCGACCCCGATGTTGGACACGCCGCTGTCCGGCGCCAGCTGGTCGAGCACCCAGAAGGCGTGCTCGGTGCGGCCGAGCGGCCGGGGCGGCTCCGCCGCCGGCGGCAGGCCTTCGATCGTCGCCGCGCTGGTGAGCTTCGCGGGCGGAGCGCTGTCCGGTTGCCGGTCCGGAGCGCTCGGTGCGGCGGGCCCGCGCGCCGGCACCACCCAGTGCCGTCGCCGCCGATACGGGTACCCGGGCAGCGGCACCCGCTGCAGCGGGTGATCGGGCTCCAACCGCTCCCAGTCGACGGGCGCGCCGGACGCCCAGAGCCGGGCGAGCGTGGTCAACAGGTGCCGTTCGTCCTCATCGGAGGTCGCGGCGGGACCGGGACCCAGCTCCAGCCGTAGCCGGCCATCGGCCACCGACCCGATCGGGACCTCGGGTGGGGACAGGACCGCCCCGGCCGCCGCCCGCTGGCCCTGGGTGAGCAGCCGGGCGGCGGTGTCGAGGTCGAGCGCCTCCGCCACCACGGCGGCGGCGATCTCGCCGACCCCGGCACCGAGCACGGCCGCCGGACGTACCCCCCACGAACGCCAGGCGACGGCCAGCGCGTACTCGGCGGTGAACACCAGCTCGGCGGCCGCGTCGCCGGTGGCGCGACCGGCGATCCACCGCTCGTACAGGTCCACGCCGCGGCGTTCGAACGCTTCCAGACAGAGGTCCGCGGCCTCGGTGAAGGCCGGTTGCGTCCCGTACAGGCCGATCGGCACACGCTGCCCCGCCACGAGGTCGGGGAAGCTGAAGACCACCTCCGCCTGCCGCGGGGCCGGATGGTCGGCGGCGATGACGCCGGGTGCGGACAGCGCGGCGGCGGCCTCGGCGGCGCTGGCGCACACCGCGGCCCGCCGCACCAGATGCGCCGTCCGGCCCTGCCGCAGCGTGGCGGCGGCGTCCGCGAACCGGCTCGGGTCGGCGGTGGCGAAGTATCGCGCGAGCGCCGCCGCCGCGGCGTCGGCCGCCGCTGGCTGCCGGCCGGACCACACCACGATCCGCGGGCGGGCGCTGGCGCCGACCGGCTCTGGCCGCACGCCATCCGCGGCATCATCGACGACGAGCAACGTGTTGGCGCCGCCCGGGCCGACCGCGTGCACCGCCGCCCGCCGCGGGCTGCCCGCCGTGAGCGGCCACGGGGATGGATCCGTGGCCACCCGGAACGGGGTCGCCGCCAGGTTCAGCCCGGGGTGCGGCGTGGCCACGTTGAGCGTTGCCGGCAGGTGTTCGTGCTGCAGGGCGAGCACGGTCTTCAGCAGGCCGGCCACCCCGGCCGCCGCGGCCAGGTGGCCGACGTTCGACTTGACCGAGCCGATCGGCACGCTGCCCGGGGGCGGGTCCGCCGCGCCAGCGAGCCGGAACCCGCGGGCCAGCGCGTCGACCTCCCGAGCGTCGACGGGTCCGGTCGCCGCGCCGTCGGCCTCGACGTACCCGAAGTCCTGTGGGTCGCAGCCGGCGAACGCGATCGCCCCGGCGATCGCCGAGGCCCAGCCGCCGCCGGCCCCCGGATGTCCGGCGGCACTGGCCCGGATCACAGCCCGAACGCAGTCGCCATCGGCGATGGCTTCGCCGAGTCGCTTGAGGACCAGCACGCCGGCGCCGGTGCCGGGCACGGACCCGGCCGCCGCTGCGTCGAACGGTCGGCTGTGCCCATCCGGGGGCAGCCGGGCACCGGGCGTCCAGCGGTAGCCGTGGCCGTATGGAAGCTCGACGTGCACGCCGCCGGCCAGGGCGACATCGCAGTCACCCGCGATCAGTGACTGGGTCGCCAGATGGACCGCGAGCAGCGAGCACGAGCCCACCGTGACGGACGGCCCGCGCAGATCCAGCCGGCTGGAGGTGAACGCCGCAAGATCCGGCTCGGCCCGCGCGTGCTCGGCGGCTTCGAACGCGTCGGTCGGCAGATGGAGCTCCCGGTAGCGGCCCGGGCGGGCGGCGCCGAACACGGCGGCCCCGTCGCCGATCGCGGTGAGGTCGTGGCCAGCGTCCTCGACCGCCGAGTGGGCGGTCTCCAGAAACATCCGCAACTGCGGGTCGCAGGCGTCCGCGGCGGCTGCCGACATACCGAAGAACTCGGCGTCGAAGGTGTCGACGCCCGGGGTCAGCAACGCCGCCCGTACGTAGTCGGCGTCTGCCAGGTCGTCGGCGGTCACCCCGGCAGCCAGCAGCTCCTCATCGGACGGTACGGTCACCGCCTCCCGCCCCTGCCGGAGCAGCTCCCAGAACCCCTGGACGTCCGCCGATGCCGGAAACCGGCAGGCGGAGCCGATAACCGCGATCGGCTCCGGCTCCACCGTCACCGAGTCTCCCCGTCGCGCCGCAGCCGGGCGCGGATCTCCCGACGTGAGCTGGCGGAGCGCCGGGTCCGATCGGACGCGGCGTCCCGGGGCACCTGGCTGGTCGGCCCCGTCGCGTCGACCACGAGAGCCGCCGCCCCGCGCAGATTCGGGTGGCTGAACAGCCCCACTTCCGGTATCTGGGTGCCGAGCCGCTTGGAGATCAGCGCGTGTAGCTTGGTCACGGAGAGCGAGTTCAGCCCGGCCTCGAAGAAGTTCTCGTCCAGGTCGATGCGACGACCCAGCAGCTCCTTCACGATCTCGTTGATCTGATCGGCGACAGCCTCGGTCGTCAGCTCCTGGCCCATATGCGCACCAACCCAACGGAGACGGTGGACATCATCCGTCCGCCGGCGTTCAGGATATTCGCCGCGCCGCTGCGAAACAACCCGGTGACGCGGCGCAGATCAACCGCGATGCGGATGCGCTGCTACTTCCGGCCTGTCGGGCGGGCGCGGACCTCGGCCGCCTCGGGCACTCCGAGCCGGGTGAAGCGGTCGAGCGCCTCCTGCCAGTGGTGGTTGGCGCGGTCCCGGCGGCCGAGCGCCTGGTGGGCCTGCCCGAGGCCGGAGTATGCCCGGGCCTGCTCGTACCGGAACCCGAGCTTGCTGGCCAGCGCCAGCGCCCGCTGGTGGTAGGTGAGCGCATCGCGGACGCGGCCAGCTGCCCGCAACGCGTACCCAAGGTTGTTGAGGGTCTCCGCCTCGCCCGCCCGGGCCCCGCTGCGGCGGTGGAGCGCGAGCGCCTGCCGCAGCTGCTCAAGCGCCGGGCATCAGCGCCTGCCTGGCCTGCCAGAAGCTCGCCGAAGCCGCCGCGGTCCCGGCCGGCGAACCCGACCAGGAGGCGGTAGCGGTCACCCTCTATCAAGACCGCCTCCGCCGCAACCGCGGGATCGGGCCGGTCGCCGGCCTGCTCGGTGCGCTCGCGTCGTTCGAGGTGCTGCGTTACCTGACCGGGTTCGAGGCACCCGTCTACGCCGGCCGTCCGGCGGTAATCGACTTCGCCGATGGTTGCGCCATGTCGCAGCCGAAGACCTGGCAACCGCACCCGGAGTGCCCGGCCTGCCCGGCCGCCCGACCCCGAGGCGAACCGTGACCGGGCTGGCGGCGGCGGCCGACCTGGCCACACGGGTGAGCCGGTTGGTGGTGGCCAATGACCGAGACGAGTGCGTCCTGGGCCGACCGGACCTCGGGATCTATGTGGTGGTGCCGCCGCCCGGCGGGGTGTTCGTGACCGCCCTGCAGGCCGGCGAGTCGGTGGGGGAGGCGACCGCCCGGGCGAGCGAGGCGGCCGGCGCCCGGTCGACGGTGCGGACTTCCTGGCCGGGCTGGCTGGTGCCGGTCTGCTCGACCTGCCGGCCCCGGCAGCTGGTGCCGCGGCCGGGCCGGCCGGGCCGGGCGGGGGCCGGGGCCGCGGCCGGGAGATCCGCTGGATCGAGGGAGTCAGCCCGCGGGCGGCCCGGCGGCTGTTCGGCCCGGTGGCCTGAGCGGTTACTCGTTGGCGGCGCTGTTCGCGGCTGCGGTGCTGGCGGTCCGGGCAGACCTGCGACCCACCTATCAGGACTTCCGGTGGCTGGCCGACCCGGCCCTGTCGGTGCTCACCCTCACGGTGATCGGCTGGGCCACCGCCGCTCTCCACGAGGCGTGGCATTGGCTGGCCGGGCGGGCGATCGGCGTACCGGCCATCTTCCGGGTCAGCTACCGGGCATCTTCCTGGCCTTCGAGAGGACGTCTCGCAGATCGTCACCGTCCCGCGGTGCCGCCGGTACGAGGTGTTCCTGGCAGGCATGGCGGTGGACGTGGCGGTGGTGGCGGTGGCGGTGGCGCTGCGGCTTGCGTACCAGCTGGGCTGGCTCGGGCTGCCCGGCTGGCTAGACCGGCTACTTGCCATGCTGGTGCTCGTGTACGTCATCCGGCTCGTACTCCAGTGGGCGCTGCTGTTCCAGCGCAGCGACGGGTACGCGGTGCTCGCCAACGCACTGCGCTGCCACGACCTGTCCCGGGCCACCTGGCTGACCACCAAGCTGCGGCTGTGGCGGCTCACCGACACCGAGGCGGCGGAGCTTGCCGCCATCCACGCGACCGGCGAACCGCCGGCTGGTTCGGATGGGGCTACCTGGCTGGCCTGCTCGCGATGGCCTGGATGCTGGTGGCCTTCATCATCCCGTTCCTGGTCACGCTGGTGCGCTCGATCAGTGGCCAGTTGCTACACCCCTCGCTGACCTCGGTCGGGCTCTTGGCCTCGGCCGCGGCGGTGGTGGTCGCAGTCGGGCAGTACGCGATCGTCCCGCTGCTCGCCTGGCGGGAACGCCGGCTGCGCCGTGCCGGCGTGCTGTGATAGCGCCCCATCGCCGAGGTGGAGGCGGAACGCCGCCGCATCCTCCGCGACCCGGGCTGGTGGATTAGCTCAGCCTGCTGGTCCACCCGATCCTGGTGGGCAAGGGCTGGCGGCTGTTCGAGAGCGACGGTCCCAGGTCCCGCTCACGCTCGTGGAGTGCGCAGAGCTGGCCGGGGTGGTGCACCAGCGCTTCCGGATTTTGTTCCGGACGCCGTAGGCAACGGCTCAGTGTCCGAGGGGGGATTCGATCCCGTGTCCGTAGCTCCCGTCACGCCTGACTCGAGCTCCGGCGACGTTGCCAAGGGTACGAGCGGTGCGCACCTCAACTGACCTCCCAGCCGTACAGCGAGGCGACCTGGCCCGAGCGAGCGAAGCATTCCCGGATGAGGCGACACAGGTGGTCGTGTGCAGTGCAGACGTGGCCCTACGGTGCGATGTTGGGTCAGCGGCTTCGGCGACGGGCGCGTCGGGAGGCGTCCACAAGCGAGGCGAACTGGCCTGGCTCGACGATCGGCCGTCCGCGCCAGGGTGACATCTGCAGGAGGTCGTTGTCGGCCGAGACGATCACCCATGCCGCGACCTCGGCGGCCAGGTCGAGGATCCGGTTGTCTTCCCAGTCCGGGCAGTCGCCCACGGTCTGCGGCGGATCGGTGAGACCGCCGCCGGAGGCAGCCGCGAGGTCTGTCAACACCTGTATGTATTCGTCGATGTGCTTGCCGTCGAGGCCGAGGACCTCGGACAGGACGCGGGCAAGGTTGGAGAGGATGTGGGGTGAGAGCCACAGTGCGAACTCGGCGGCGTCGTTGATCACGCCGAGGCAGTCGGCGTGCGGGTTTCGGCTGGTCGGTGGTGGTGAGGGCCAGGATCGGTAGGGGTGCTCGCCGGCCTTGATGGCCGCGACCAGGACGTTCACGTCGAACACGACGGGGGTCGGCACAGGGCCGGGCAGGGTCATCGCTGGACTAGCGCTGCTTGTAGGAGGTCTTGATCGCGTCGAGGAAGTTGTCGTCGGTCACGCCCCGCTCGGCCGCGTGCTCCTCGGCGATCACCGCGAGGTCGCGGAGTCGGTTGGCACGCTCGATCGACTCCATCACTGAAAGGCTGGCACGCAGAAACGCCGACCGGTTACCGCCGCTGAGGCGCTCGGCAAGGCGATCCAGCCGAGCCCGGTCCTGGTCCGTGATCGAGAAGCCGATGGTCGAGGTTCCCATGGCCTCACTATAACTGTTCTGCATTCAGAGCTGCAACATGACTCGTTGTGGCGCCTGGCGTACCACCGATGATCACGTCTCGTCCCCGGGCGACCTCCTCACCTCTACCTTGGGTGTCCGCGCGGTTACGCGCTCTCCCGTAGCGTGCCATCTGGGCCGGGCCCTCGCTGCACGGGAACCGGTGGGCCGCGATGCGGGAGGGGCTACCCGTGGATCGGCATGGTGTCATGACTGGACCGGGCGAGCCAGCCCTGTGCTCCTCGCTTATGATGTTCCCCCGGTTGGGTGGAGGCGGCTTGGTTGACTCTTCATGCTCCTGGCTCGTTTGAGAAGCATGCCGAGGAGTTACCCACCCGAGTTCCGTCGCAAGGTTCTCGATCTGCTCCGGGCCGGCCGTTCGGTGGCCCAGCTGGTCCGTGATCTTCAGATCAGTGACCAGACGATCTACACCTGGCGTCGGCAGGAGCTGATCGACACCGGGCAGCTGCCAGGGACCACCTCGCGGGAGGCTGCTGAGCTGGTCGCCGCCCGCCGGCGGATCGCAGAGCTGGAGACCGAGCTTGCCGTGCACCGCCGCGCGGCCGAGCTGCTCAAGGAGACGGAGGCGAGTTCCTGGGGATCACCCCCGCGAGCACAGGGAGCACACCGTGCTGTCGTCGACGATGGTCGACTCACCGGGATCACCCCCGCTGTCAACGTCGGCCGAATCTGGACCCACTATCGTCGGTTGAACACGGACCCGCCTCCATGGTTGTGGATCTTGTCTAGTCGTCGTTGGCCGTGGGTGTGCGGCCCAGGTCGCGGTCTTTGAGGCGGTAGCTGTCTCCCTTCAGTGAGATGACCTCGGCGTGGTGGATGAGGCGGTCGATCATGGCGGCGGCTACGACGTCGTCGCCGAAGACTTCTCCCCAGCGGCCGAACGGCTTGTTGGAAGTGACGATCAGGCTGGCGCGTTCGTAGCGGGCCGAGACCAGTTGGAAGAACAGGTTCGCCGACTCTGCCTCGAACGGGATGTAACCGACCTCGTCGATGATCAGTAATGGGATACGGCCGAGTTTGGTGATCTCGTCCTGCAGCCGGCCGGCGTGATGCGCTATGGCCAGCCGGGCGACCCATTCGGCGGCGGTGGCGAACGCGACCCGGTGCCCGGCCTGGCAGGCTCGGATGCCCAGGCCGATCGACAGGTGTGTCTTGCCGGTCCCGGGTGGGCCGAGGAACACCACGTTGTCTTTCGCGGCAACGAAATCCAGCGTGCCGAGGTGGGCGATGGTGTCGCGTTTGAGGGAGCGTTGGTGGTCGAAGTCGAACTCCTCCAACGCTTTGCGGGCCGGGAAGCGGGCAGAGCGGATACGGGCCTCACCGCCGTGGGACTCCCGGGCGGCGACCTCACGCTGCAGGCAGGCGAGCAGGAACTCCTCGTGTGTCCACGACTCGGCGCGTGCCCGCTCGGCTAGCCGGTCGACCGCTGCGGCCAGGGAGGGTGCCTTCAGGCTGCGGGTCAGGTAGGCCAGCTCGGCGCCGATGTTGCGCCCCGAGCCGGTATTCGTGTTGGTGCTCATCAGGCTGCCACCTGCCCACCGGCGTGGCGGTCGTAGTCGGCCAGGTCCCGCTGCTGCACTTCGGTCTCGACCGGGCGCACCACCGCCAGCCGGTGGGCGGCCCGCAGCGCCTTAGCGGCCTGCGCATGCTGGCCGTCGGTGATGGTTTGCCCCCGTGCCCAGCACCGCGGGTGCTCGGCCACCAGCCGAGTGCCGCAGCGCACCCGCACCAACTCCAGGTCGGCGTCAACGTCCACCCGCCGACTCACCACGGCCGGGTCCACCGAGTAGTCGTTGGCGTCCACCCGCACATAGTGATCCCGCGGCAGCCGTAGCGAAGCCCGCCAGCCCACCTGCGGGGGCACCGGCGGCAGCGGCAGCATCGCAGCCCGGTCAGGCTCCCACCGATCAACCGGCCTGGCGTCGGTGCCGCGGTGCACCCGAGCGTTGGCCCGCACCAGCCACGCCTGCAGCTGGGCATTGAAATCCTGCGGCGAGCCGAAGGTGCGGCCGGGCAGGAACGAGGTCTCCAAGTAGCCGTTGGCGCGCTCCACCAGCCCCTTGGTCTCCGGGTCGGCCGGGCGGCACAGCTTGACCGCGATCCCCAACGTGCCACGAAACGCCTGCATGCCGGTGGTCAACTGCGGCCGGCCCGCCTTCCACGAACCGACCGCGCCCTCGTTATCCCACACCAGCATCCGCGGCAGGCCACCCCAGCCGGAAAGTAGCGCCCACATCCCGGCAAGCAGATCCTCGCTGGCACGGGTCGGGATCATCCGCGCGGCGATCACCCGCGAGTAGCCGGCCACCATCACCAGCACCGGCGGCCGACCCACCTGACCAGCACCCAACGGCACATCCGCCGGCGGGAACCACAGGTCACACTGCGCCAACTCACCAGGCTGATACACCGTCCGCGAGGCCGGATCCGGCGGCGTGAACACCGGCCGCAGCTCCCGCACCCGATCCTTGAGGATCGTCATCCCCCGCCACCACCCGATCCGCTCGGCGATCACCGTGGCCGGCATCGCCGGCCACGCCGCCAGCAACTCCCGAATCTGCGGCTCAACCGCGTCCACCGCCGAACCCTTCACCGGCCGCTGATACTTCGGCGGCCCCTCCCTCTGGGACTGTGGATTGCTCCTCTGTCAAGCGGCGGTTGGTTCCCGGGCGTTGAGGTCGGCGCGTAGGGCTTGGTAGATGACGTCGGAGAGGCGCCGTTTGAGGACGCGAAGGGCTTCTAGTCCGCCGTCCCCGCCGGCTCTGC
>WHTQ01000003.1 GCA_009377645.1 Micromonosporaceae bacterium
CACCTGATCCTGCGGTACGCCCCGCACCCCGACCACGTCTGGTCCTGGTCCAACTGGCGACGCCGACGACAGTACCAAGCCCGCCTCAGCCACTACCGCCGCCGCGGCCACCAACCACCGTAAGTACCGTTGCAGTACTAGCCGCGAACAATCCGGACCACACGACTCGTAACTTCGCGTGAGCGGCTTCGCCGAGATCATTAGGGAGTCCGCCGCTCGGCCAGGAACTGCACTGGATCGACTGCGGTGGCGGATCGCGGCGGGTCGAACGTGCTGCCGGTCTGGACCTCGAAGTGTAGATGCGGCTCTGACGAGTTTCCGGTGGATCCGACATAGCCGAGCAGCTCGCCGGTGACGACGGTGTCGCCAACGGACACCTCGGGTTCCTGTTGCAGGTGACAGTAGAGCGTGGCTGTGTGGTGAGCGTGGAGGACCTTCACGTACCAGCCGCAGCCGCGCACCTCCGTGGAGCCGTCCCGGTCGCATCCGTACGGCTCGCCCTGCAAGCTGGCCTCGCACTCAGCGGTAATGACCACCCCGGCGGACGCGGCCAGCACCGGGCTGCCCCGGTCGGCGGCCATGTCGACGCCGTGGTGCTCAGGCCGCTCCGCGCTTCGGAACGCGGACGTGACCGGGGCCTCGACCGGCCACATCCACCCGGCGTCCGGCGGGCACTGCTCGTCGTCGCAGGTCACGCCGCCGAAGGCTTCGATGACCCGGTTGACCACGCTGCGCGGGCCGAACCCGGGCACGACCACCATCGCCACCGCCACGCCGACCACGACGCCGCCGGCGACCAGCAGGACGGCGGACGATCTCTTCACCGGTCGATGCCGTCACTTGTCAGGTCGGCGACCACCGCGAAGTGGTCCGAGGGCCAGACGCCGTCGACCGGCGCGGTGCCGGCGAGCCACGCCGACCTCACCCGGCCGCGATCGCCGTGCGGCAGACCGACCAGCAGATAGTCGATCCGCGCGTCGAGCAGCCCACGTTCTCCGAGATGGCCGTTCCGCCGGTCCCAGCTGTGGCCGGGATCGCCCGGGTCCGCGTACCGCCAGGCGTCCACCAGCACCAGACCCGGCACGGCCGGCGCCGTGCTCAGCCCGCCGATCAGCCGCAGTTCGTCGGAGTCCGGCTCGGCGTTGAAGTCGCCGGTCACCACCGGCGGGTAGGCGTCGCCGGTCCCGTGCTCGGCGACGAAACCGGCGAGCGCACGCACCTGCGCGACCCGCTCGGCGGAGGCGCCGGGCCGGTGGGTGAGATGGGTGGTGAACAACGGCAGCGGCCCACCCGGGGCGTCCAGCCGCGCGTACAGCGCCACCCGGGGCTGCTCACCCTCGGCCACCGGTAGCCGCAGCTCCGCCTGCGCCAGGATCGGCCAGCGGCTGAGCACCGCGTTGCCGATCTGGATGTCCTGGCCGTGCTCGGCCTGCCGGTGCGATGCGGTCGGCAACGAGGCCCAGCACCAGTGCAGCCCGAGCCGGTCGGCCAGCTCGGCCGCCAGGTTCTCGGTCGCGCCGCCCCACACCTCCTGCAGCCCGCACACATCCGGCCCGATCTCGGAAAGTACGGCGGCGATCGCGGGCCGGCGCTGCTGCCACGGCCCATGCCGCCACCACAGGTTCCAGCTCACGACCCGCATCGACGCTCCCCTCCACCGACCACACATCGCCAGGGTATACACGCCGTCGACCCTGGGTCCCGCCCGCTGGATACTGGTGTGGTGAGATCCGACCACCGTGCCGCGCAGCAGATCCGCGACGTGCGCCGCCGGCTCGCGGTGCAGGGGCCGCCCCGGACCCGCGACCGCGGGCGGGACTTCGAGACAGTCACCCTTCCCGAGCGCGACTGCGACCTGCTTCGGGATCTGCTGGTCTCCGAGCGTGCCGAGACGGTGGGGCTCGCGTACGCCAGCTCTGCGCTCGCGATCGGTGAGGCGCTGGTCATCGTCGGCCTGCCGCACCCCCGGCACGTCATCATCGACCCGTTTCAGGAAGGCGTCTGGTCCAATGCCGGCTGGGACCTGCTCTGCGCCGCCGGGCTGGACCCGATCGCCACGCTCATCCCCGAACCGTCCTCGATCGCGCTGCCGCAACTGGTCGCGGGCGGCCTCACCGCCGAGGCGGCCTTCGTGGACGGAAGCCACCGGTTCCACGAGGTCTTCGTGGACCTCTACTTCCTGCGTACGATCGTCCGTCCCGGCGGGCTGGTGGTCATCGACGACGACTGGACGCCGTCGGTGCGGACCGCGGTGCACTACTACGAGCAGAACCTTGGCTGGACGGCGATTCCCGACGCGTTCGCCGGCGGAACCAGGATGCCGATCGGCGGCGACCCGCGGGCCGGGTCGGTGCCTCGCTGCCGAGCCCTCCGGCTGCCCGACCCATCGTTCGAACCACCCTTCGAGGAGTTCTGCCCGTTCTGACCAGCCGGTGCCTACGACCCGAACTGCCGGTCGATGACCGCGAGGATGGCCGCGTGGGTCGGCTGGTCCGCGGCGGCGACCAGACCACCGATTCCCTTGTACAGCGGCTGGCCCCGCAGTCCGGTCACCACGCAACCGGCGGCCTGGCACAGCGCGATTCCGCTGGAGAAGTGCACGCTGCCACTCAGCTGCCCGTCGGTCACGTACCCGGCGTACCGGCCGGCGGCCACCCAGGCCAGTGCCAGCGTGGTGGAGGCGACCCTCGGGTGGAACGTGGCCCGGAAGGCCGGGTCGGCGAGCAGCTGGGCCACCCGGAACCGGCCGGAGTTGGGAAAGGGCGGATCGACGTTGAGGTCCACCAGGCGACTCACCGCCGACGGCGCGAGCGGGCTGTCGTCGATGGTCGCGCCGGCAGTATCCGGCGCGACCATCGGTCCAGAACACCTCGCCGGCGAGCGGGTCGGCGGCCGCCGCCACCTCGACGGCTCCGTGCTCCCGCAACGCGACATTGACCGCGAACAGCGGCGTACCGGCGGCGAAGTTGAGGGTCCCGCATAGCGGGTCGACCAACCAGGTACGGGTGGCCGGTCCGGTCCCCGCGGCGCCGAGCTCCTCACCCTGAAAGGCGTCGTCCGGAAGGGCGGCGCGAAGCACCTCCAGGATGGCGTGCTCGGCCTCGATGTCGACGTCGGTGGCGAAGTCCATAGCGGACTTCGGCAACCGGGTCAGCGGCTTACCGAACCTGGCATGGACGACCTCGGCACCCGCCTGTGCCGCCGCCACCGCGACACCCGCGTCAGACACCTGCATCCACCGAGCTTAGCCAGATCGCAGGACCGGGCTCGTGGTCGCTGCCTCGGTCAGGGTCCGGCCGGAGGACCGGATGGCGCGAACGCCGCCAGCGCCTCGTCGGCGCGGCGGATGGACTCGGCCGGGTCGGCGTCGGGCGAGCCGACCTGCGGGTCGAAGTTTAGGTCCAGGAACAGCTCGGTGATCCCCTGCGCGGTCAGCTCAGCGATGTCGGACCGGATCTGGTCAAGCGTGCCGACCAGCGGTGCCCGGTCCGGGCTGCCGGCCGGGCGTACCTTCACCGACCCGCGGCAGACGAACCGCAGCGCCGCCGGGTCCCGGCCGGCCTGCTTGGCGGCCGCCTTCACCACCGCCACCGACGCGCCGAGCCGGCGCAGGTCGGCCCGGCTGCTGCTCACCCAGCCGTCGCACAGCCGCCCGGCCCGGTGCAGCGCCGGCTCCGCCCCGGCACCGAGCAGGATCGGCGGGTGCGGTCGCTGCACCGGCTTCGGGTCGGCCCGCATCGGCGGTACGCGGTAGAAAGCGCCCTCGTACTCGACGGTGTCCTCAGTCCACAGTCGCTTCAGGACCTCGATGAACTCCTCGGCCCGGCGCGCCTGGCCACGCTTGCCGGTGCCGGTGGCGATGAACTCCTCGTCCGCCCAGCCGTTGCCCAGCCCGGCGTCGAGCCGGCCACCGGACAGGATGTCCAGTGTGGTGAGCTGCTTGGCGAGCACCACCGGGGACACGAACGGCAGGTTCACCACCGCCACGCCGAGCCGGATCCGGGAGGTCACCGCCGCCGCGTACGCCAGCGGGAGCAACGGGTCCTGCACGCTGCGGTAGATCTCGCCCCAGCCGGCGTCCACGGGTGACAGCAGCCGCTGGTAGGTCCACAGCGAGTGGTAGCCGAGCTGCTCGGCCCGCCGGGCGACGTACGCCAGGTTCTCCGGGGTCGCCCAGGAACCGGACACCGGGGCGCCAAAACCGATCTTCACGCCGTCGACCCTACCGGTCCAGGCGCCGGACTGTCCGCGTTGATCATGGAGCTACAGCACGACACGCCAGGGGGACACGCCCACGAGGGGTGGGTCGGTCGTGAGAGGGAGGACGGGCGGGGGCCGGCCGCCGATACTGGTGGCGTGAGATGGGGCGAGTTCCGGGAGCGGGTGGCCAGCTGGGCGGGCGGCCTGCCGGCGATGGCCGTGGACGCGGTGATCGCGCTTGCCTGCTGGGCCACCCTGGTGCTGCAGGCGGTGGTGGACGGCCGGCTCAGCTGGGCGCTGCTGGCGCTGGCCACCGGGAACGCGCTGCCGCTGCTGTGGCGGCGCCGGTACCCGTTCGCGGTGACCGCGATCGTCGGAGCCGGGACCACCTGGCTGGCACTGGCGGAGATCCTGGGCCACCTGCCGGCCGCCCAGCTGGTCGCCACGTACACGTTCGCAGCCCTGAGCCCGCCGGGCAAGCGGCTGATCGCGGCGGCCGCCACGGTGGTCGGGGTGACCGTGTCGATCGTGGTGCCGAAGGAGAACGTCCTCAACCTCGGAGTGGTCGGGATCGCCTTCGGGATCGCGTACGCGCTCGGCACCGGCGCCCGCGCCCGCCGGGACCGGATCGCGATGCTGGAGGAACGGGCCCGCCGGCACGCCGAGGAGCAGGCCGCGGCCGCCACCCGGGAGCGGGAACGAATCGCCCGGGAGATGCACGACATCCTCGCCCACTCGATGAGCCTGGTGGTGGTGCAGGCCGAGGCCGGGCCGACGGTCGTGCACACCGACCCGGACAAGGCGGCGGAGGTGTTCGACACCATCTCCGGCACCGCCCGGGACGCGCTGGCGCAGCTGCGCCGGGCGCTGGGCGTGCTCCGGACCGACGAGGTCGGACGATCGCCGCAGCCGGACCTGGACGGCCTGCCGGCGCTGCTGGCGGCGGCCCGGCGGGCCGGGCTGGTCGCCACGCTGGCGGAGCAGGGCGACCGGCCGGCGGTGCCGGCGGACCTGGCCGCCACCGCGTACCGGATCGTCCAGGAGTCGCTGACCAACGCGGTCAAGCACGCCCGGGCCGGCCAGGTGTGGGTACGCCTGGACTGGCGGGACGGCGAGCTGCGGCTGGCGGTACGCGACGACGGGCGCGGGCCGGCACCGGCCGGGGACCCTGGCGGGGCCCGCGACCCTGGCGAGGCCGGAGACACAGCCGGGGCCGGGGCCGGCGGTCACGGGCTGGTGGGGATGCGGGAGCGGGTCGCCGCGCTCGGCGGCGAGCTGGCCACCGGACCGGGCCCGGGCGGGGTCGGTTTCCAGGTCGCGGCCCGGCTGCCGGTGCCGCCGCCCGGTTAGAGTGGGGCGTGCCACGGACGCTGCGCGTGCTCATCGCCGACGACCAGGCGCTGGTGCGGGGCGGTTTCGCGATGATCCTGTCGGCCCAGCCGGACCTGACGGTGGTCGGCGAGGCCGCCGACGGAGCCGAGGCGATCCGGGCGGCCCGGGCGCTGGACCCGGACGTGGTGCTGATGGACATCCGGATGCCGGAGGTCGACGGGATCGAGGCGACCACCGCGATCTGCCGGGAGACCCGGGCGAAGGTGCTGGTGCTGACCACCTTCGACCTGGACGAGTACGTCTACGACGCGCTGCGCGCCGGGGCCAGCGGCTTCCTGCTCAAGGACATGCGGCGCGAGGAGCTGGTCGACGCGGTGCGAGTGGTGGCGGCCGGCGAGGCATTGCTCGCCCCGACGGTCACCCGGCGGCTGATCGCCGACGTGGTCGGGCGGGGCCGCTCACCGGGCGGTGCCGGCGCCGACGCCGGGCTGACCAGGCTCACCGCGCGGGAGACCGACACGCTGCGGCAGGTGGCCCGGGGGCTGTCCAACGCGGAGATCGCCGCCGAGCTGTACGTCACCGAGCACACCGTGAAGACCCACGTCAGCAGCGTGCTCACCAAGCTCGGCCTGCGGGACCGGGTGCAGGCGGTGGTGCTCGCGTACGAGACCGGGCTGGCCGTCCCGGGCGGCTCCGCCCCGCCGGCTCACTCCTGAACCCGCCGGCTCACTCCTGAGAGGGAGGTGTCTCGGTCTGCCGACCGGGGCCGAAGTCCGCTCCTGACGGCGATTCGCGACCGCGCCCGCGGGACGAGCATGAGAGCAGCCAGATTCCGTTTCATCCACCGTGGAGGCTGTCATGGTTCGCAGAATCTCCGGGTTCGCCGTCCGGCGACCGGTGATCATAATCGTCTTGTGGGTCGCCGTCCTCGGTGCCGGCTTCGGGATCGGCACCGGCGTGTTCGAGCGGCTGGTGCCCGACGTCGGCGCCGCCCCGGGCAGCGAGTCCGCCGAGACGGAGCAGCGGCTCGACCAGGCCGCGCCCAGCCCGGAGACGGTGACCGCGGTCATCTCCGGCCGGCCGGTCGACGACCCGGCGCTGCAGGCGAGTGTGGAGGCGGCGATCGCCGAGGTCCGGGCGATGCCGGGCATCGCAGAGGTGTCCGAGCCGGCCCCGTCGACCGAGACCGGGCAGGCGCTGCTGATCGAGGTGACGCTCTCTCCCGGCGACGGGGAGGAGGCCGCGGCGGAGGCCGCCGCGCAGCGGCTGCGGGCGGTGGACGCTCCGACCGTGGCGGTCGCCGACGGACCGCTGTCGGACGCGGAGTTCAACGAACAGGCCCAGTCGGACGTCGCCCAGGCGGAGCTGTTCAGCATGCCGGTCGTACTGGTGCTGCTGCTGGTGATCTTCGGCGGGCTGCTGGCCGCCGGGCTGCCGCTGCTGATCGCGGTGGTCGGGGTCGGCGGCACCTTCGGCGTGCTCTACCTGTTCAGCATCGTCTCGGACGTGTCGGTCTACGCGATCCAGGTCACCACGATGCTGGCGGTCGGGCTCGCGGTGGACTACGCGCTGCTGATGGTCAGCCGGTTCCGGGAGGAGCGGCGGACCGCTCCGGACGTGCCGACCGCGATCGCGCGTACCACCGCCACCGCCGGCCGGACCGTGCTGTTCTCCGGACTGACCGTGGCAGTCGCGCTGGCCGGGCTGGTGGTCTTCCCGGACCCGTTCCTGCGCTCGATGGGGCTGGCCGGCGCCGCGGTGGTGGCGGTCGACATGCTGGCCGCGCTGACCCTGCTGCCGGCGCTGCTGGCGCTGCTCGGCCGGCGGATCAAGCCAGCTCGCGCGCGGGCCGGGCGAGGGGCCGCGTTCGCCCGGATCGCCCGGGGCGTGCAGCGGCGGCCGGTGGTGACCCTGCTGGTCACCGCCGGAGCGATGGTCCTGCTGGCGGCGCCGGTGCTGGACCTGCATCTGTCCCAGGGCGACCCGCGGATGCTGCCGACCAGCACCCAGACCCGGCAGATGTGGGATGGGCTCACCACCCACTTCCCGGAGCAGGCCCGGTGGTCGGGCGACATCAGCGTGCTGGCCGAGGCGCCGGCGGACAGCCCGGAGCTGGCCCGGCTGCGGGACCAGGTGGCGGCGCTGCCCGGGATCACCGCGGTCGAGGTGGCGCCGGCCGGGCCGGAGCAGGCCGTGCTGCACGCGGTCCCGAGCGCGCCGCCGGACGACCCGGTGGCACAGGACGCGGTCACCGCGGTCCGGGCGCTGCCGGCACCGTTCGAGGTGCAGGTGGCGGGCGACGCTGCCGAGCTGGTCGACTACCGGGCGATGCTGGCCCAGCGGCTGCCCTGGGCGGTCGGGCTGGTCGCGCTGGGCACGCTGCTGCTGCTGTTCGCGTTCACCGGTTCGCTGCTGCTGCCGGTCAAGGCGGTGCTGACCAACCTGCTCAGCATCGGCGCCGCGATCGGGGTGGTGGTCTGGGTGTTCCAGCAGGGGAACCTGGCCGGGCTGCTGGGCGCCGAAGGGTTGGGGTACCTGCACCTGACAGTCCCGGTGCTGGTCGGCGCGATCGCGTTCGGCCTGTCGGTGGACTACGAGGTGTTCCTGCTGTCCCGGATCCGGGAGCGGTGGCTGGCCGGCGCCGGACCGCGCGCCGCGGTCGCCGAGGGGATGCAGCGGACCGGTGGGATTGTGACCGCGGCGGCGCTGGTGATCGGGGTGGTCTTCGCCGGGTTCATCCTCGGCGGGTTCGCGCCGATCAAGGCGATCGGGCTGGGGTTGGTGCTGGCGGTGGCGCTGGACGCGACGATCGTCCGGCTGCTGCTGGTCCCGGCGACCATGACCCTGCTCGGGCGGTGGAACTGGTGGCTGCCGCGTCCGCTGGAGCGGCTGCACGCCCGGATGGGGCTGTCCGACGCGCCCCCGGCCGGGCCACCGACCGAGCCGGAGGAGCGGTCCGGGGCCGAGCCGGCGCTGCTGCACTGAGGCAGCCGGGCACCGGCCCGTCGTACGGGAATGAGGGCGATCCTGGGGGGAGGATCGCCCTCATTCCGCGGTACGAGGGCACCTGGCCCTCGATGGCCGCTAGTCGGCCGAGCCGGCCGAGCCCGCCGAGCCCGCCGAGCCCGCCGAGTCCGCCGAGCCGGCGGACCCCGCGGACGCCGCGGACGCGGGCGGGGCGGGGGCGGCCGGTGCCGTGCCCGACTGGTCGTCTGCGGAGCCGGCGGAGTCCGCCGAGGTCGCGGACGCCGCAGACGCCGCCGAACTCCCCGAGTCGGCCGAGTCGAACGGTGACTCGGCTGGGCTGTCGGCCGACTCGGGCGAGTCGTCGCCGTTCTCCAGCTGCACGTTCTCTACCGGCACCGGGTTGCTCCGGTCACGCAGGTCGATCTGGTCGCTGGCGGCTACTCCGGTGGCACCCAGGCCTACGACGGCGGCCGCGGTGCCGGCGCCGGCGATCACCCGCCACGGTCTGCTGATCCGCATAGCAGTGCTCCTTCCTCAGTGAGCGCCGCCGGGTCCGGCGGGCTGTCTACCACCAGCGTCGAGCGCCGGCATGAGCTGGCCCTGTGGCCACGGTGAGAGACGCCTCAGGTTCCGGGCACTCTCCAGCCACCGCTCGACCAGGTCGACCCGGCACCGGGTGGCCCGCCGCCAGCCCCGCTCCTGCACCCGGTGCGGGCCGGTGGCCAGGGACAGCACCACCGCCGCCACCCGGGACCGCAGGTCGGCCGGGTCCACGGTGCGCTCGAACGCGGCCAGGTAGCCGGCCCCGAGCCGGTTGGTCGCCGCCGCCCGGGCCGGGTCGAGCTGGGCCAGCACCGACAGGTGCCCGAGCAGGCAGGCCAGGTCGTCCAGCCGCTCCCCCGGCCCGGCGGTGTCGATGTCGAGCACCCCGGTGATCCGGCCGCCGGCCACCCGCAGCTGCGCCTCGTACAGGTCGCCGTGTACGGGCACCAGCGGGCCGGTCCCGGTCTGCCCGGTGATCGCGGTCGCCAGCTGCCGTACCCGGTCGGCCTGCGGCGGCAGCACCCCGGCCACCACCTCGGCGTAGTGCCCGGCCCGGTCCCGCCACGAGCGCCGGCCGGCCGCCTCCGTCAGCTCCCCCGGAAGCCGGTCGAGCAGCCGCAGCACCGCCGCCCCGGGCGGGAGCGGGGTGCCGCGGTGGCGCAGCGCCTGCCGCAGCGTCTGGCCCGGCAGCGCCGCCAACACCAGCAGGCCGTCCGGGGTGTAGCCGAGACTCGCCGGTGCCGGCACTCCGGCCCCGGTGACCAGCCGGTGCCGCCGGTGCAGCTCGGCCACCCGGTCCGGCCGCACCACCTTGAGGAACAACCGGCCACCGGGACCGGACGCCTCGACCACCGCCCGGCGGCGCGGCCGGTACGCCCGCAGGGCCAGCCGCACCGGGCCGACGCCGAGCCCGAAGCCGCCCAGCAGCCCGGCCACCGCCGCCGGGTCGTACGCGGCGGCCAGCCCCGGCAGGTAGGGGTCGTGCGGGAACCGCCACACCGCCACCCGGTCGGCGCCGTCCCCGACCATCAGCGCGCCGGCCGTCCCGTCCGCCGGCGGCTCGCCGGTGTACGCGCCGAACCGCTCCTCGGTGACCCGCCGGTCCGGCCAGCGCACCCGCACCCGGTAGCCGGCGGTGGAACCCCGCCGCGGCTGGTAGTCGACCTGCTCGGCCCGCCACGACAGCAGCTCGGCCCGGGCGGCGCCGAGCGCGGCCCGCAGAATGTCACCCGCGTCCGGCCCGGTGAGCAGGCGGGTAGCAGCAGCGTCCATCATCCGAGCCTGCCGCGCCGGCGTGAGCCGCCGGTGAGGGTGGTATGAGAGTCCTCTCACCGCTCCCGGCCGCTACGGCGCCAGCCGGTAGCCCATCCCCCGTACCGTCTGGATCAGGTCGGCACCCAGCTTGCGCCGCAGATAGCCGATGTAGACGTCGACCACGTTGGAACCCGGGTCGTGCGCGAGTCCCCACACCCGGTCCAGCAGCTGCTCCCGGCTGAGCACCTGCCCGGGGTGCCGGGCCAGCGTCTCGGCCAGCACGAACTCCCGGGCGGTCAGCTCCACCTCCTGACCGGCCACGCTGGCGGTGCGGCGGATCAGGTCCAGCCGCACCGGCCCCGCCGCCAGCGTGGTCGGCGCCGGCTCCCCCCGGTCCCGCAGCCGGGCCCGGACCCGGGCCAGCAGCTCCTCGAAGCTGAACGGTTTGGTCAGGTAGTCGTCGGCGCCCAGGTCCAGCCCGGTCACCCGGTCCGGCACCGCGTCCCGGGCGGTCAGCACGATCACCGGCAGCCGCTCCCCCCGCGACCGGAGCTGGGCCAGCACCGCCAGGCCGTCCTGCCCGGGCAGCCCGAGGTCGAGAATCATCAGGTCGAAGTCGGCGCCGCGGGCGTACCCGGCGGCGTCCACCCCGCTGGCCACCACTGTGGTCACGTACCCGGCCGCCCGCAGCCCCTTCTCCAGGAACGCCGCGATCCGGGGCTCGTCCTCGGCGATCAACACCCGGTTCACGGCTGCTCACCGCCGCGGACCGTGGCTGGGCCGGTCGGGATCACCAGCGTGAAGGTGGCGCCGGCACCGGGCTCGCTGTCGACCGTGACCCTGCCCCGGTGGGCGGCCGCGATCGCCGCCACGATCGCCAGCCCCAGCCCGCTCCCGTCGGTGCGCTCCCGGCCCGGCTCGCCGCGGGCGAACCGCTCGAAGATCCGTTCCCGGTCGGCCGGCGCGACCCCGATCCCGGTGTCCCGCACCGCCAGCCGCAGCTCCCCCGGCCCGACCCGGGCCGACAGCTCGACCCGGTCTCCGTCCTGTGTGAACTGAACCGCGTTCTGCGCCAGCTGCATCAGCGCCTGCGTGAGCCGCTGCGGGTCCGCCGGCAGGGTCGCCGGGTCGACCCGGCCGAGCCGCCAGTCCCGCGAGCCGAGCGCGGACGCCTTCGCGTAGACGTCGGTCATCATCGCCGGCACCTCGACCTCGGCCAGCTGCAGGAAGTCGGGCCGCTCCGCACGCGCGAGCATCAACAGGTCGTCGACCATCCGGTTCATCCGGTCCAGCTCGTCGGTGACCAGCGCCACGGTCTCCCGCCGCTCGGCCGGGTCGTCTCCCATCACCTCCAGGTGGCCGCGCACGATCGTGATCGGGGTACGCAGCTCGTGCCCCACGTCGCTGAGGAACGCCTGCTGGGCGGCGAACGCCCGGTCCAGCCGGCCGACCATCGCGTTGAAGGTACGCGAGAGGTGGGCGACCTCGTCGGAGCCGGTCACCCCGATCCGGCGGGACAGGTCGGTCTCCTCGATCGACCGGGCGGCCTCGGTCACCGCCCGCAGCGGTCGCAGCGCCCGCCCCATCGCCAGGTACCCGCCGGCGGCGACGACCACGATCACCAGCAGGCAGGCCAGCCCCATCAGCCGTACCGCCCGGTCGATCTCGGCCCGCCGCTGCGCGGTGAACTGGGCCACCACCAGGTGGCCCTCGATGGTGCCGTTGATGCTCACCGGGACCGCCAGCCACCGGGCCGGACCGGCCGGCGTACCGGCCACCTCGCCGTGCGCGCTGCCGGTCAGCGAGGTCCAGCGGGCGACCAGGGCAGGCTCCCTGGACAGGTCGTACGGGGGATCGGGGCTCCCGCCGTGGAAGGCCCCGGCCACGAACCCCAGCACCGACTCGCCGTCCTGCGGCTCGTTGCGCGACAGGTAGGTGTCGGTGATCGCCGCCAGGTCGGCGCCGAACAGCTCCCCGGTTGCCGGGTCCCGGCCATCGGCCAGCAGCCGGAACTCGGCGACCTCCTGTGCAAGGTCGTCGGTGACCCGGTTCTCGAGCTGGTTGAGCAGCACCTGCCGCACCACCACCACGGAGGTGAGGCTGGCCACCGCCAGCAGCAGCAGCGCCCAGCCGAGCAGCCGCATCCGCAGGCTCAGCGCCGGGCGCCACCGCCACCAGGGCGGGCGCTCAGTCGTCGTCATCGCCCTCATCGTCGTCCGGATTGTCGTCCGGACTGTCGCCGGGGCCGCCGTCGGGGCTGTCCGATCCATCCACCACGTCATCGTCGCCGTCGCCGTCGGCGTCATCGTCGCCACCGACGTCGTCGTCATCCTCGGCGTCGTCGTCCTCGGCACCGTCGTCCTCGGCACCGTCGTCCTCGGCACCGTCGTCATCCTCGGCACCGTCGTCATCGTCGTCGTCGGTCCGGCTCGGTGCGGTGGTCGGAGGCGGCTCGGTCGGTGCCTCCGTCACCGGCACCTCGATCTCGATCCGGCCCACCGGGGCAGGCGGAAGCAGGGTCGGGAGTCCGACATTCAGGAACAGAGCGGCCAGGGCGACCAGCCCCACCCCGGTCGCCAACCTCTGCGCAGTCACCACCCGAGCATGGATTACGCAGGTAACAGAGCCATGAGGTCCCGGTGAGAGTGCTCTCATCCGCGGAGTAGGCTACGCGCGGGTTAACACGGCCGCTACTTTCAGTGAGTTCAAACCGTTGTGAACGACCTGTAATCTGGAGCCCATGACTACTCGGCGGGGGATGCCACGGCATCATCGCGCCGGTCCCTCGGTCGGGATAGGGGCGGAGACACCGGCGGCGAGGCTTCGCTGGTGGCGCGAGCTGCTGCTCGTGATCATGGGCTACTGGCTCTACACACTGGTCCGCAACACCGTCCCGGCCCAGGCCCGCGAGGCGACCGAGAACGCCGAGCAGCTCCAACGCCTGGAGCGGGCGATCAGCATGGACATCGAGCTCGCCGTCAACCTCGCTGCCGACCGGATCACCTGGCTGATCGTCGGGATGAACTACTTCTACGCGGTCGCGCACTTCGCCATGACGATCGGCGTGCTGGTCTGGCTCTACCGGCGCCACCCGCGGCTCTACCGGCCAGCGCGGAACGTGTTCCTGGTCACGAACGCGGTGGCCCTGGCGGTCTTCTACCTCTACCCGCTCGCCCCGCCCCGGCTGCTACCCGGACACGGGTATGTGGACACAGTGGTCAGGCACGGCACCTGGGGGTCGTGGGCCTCCGGCGACGTCGCCGCCGCATCCAACCAGTACGCGGCGATGCCGTCGATGCACGTCGCCTGGTCCCTGTTCTGCGCCGCCGCGATCGTGCTGCTCGCCCGCCGCCGCTGGGTACGGGTGGCCGGTGCACTGCATCCGGTGCTGACGGTGGTCGTGATCGTCGCCACCGCGAACCACTTCGTGCTGGACGCGGCCGGTGGCGCCGCGGCGCTCGCGGCCGGCTACGCCATCCCCCGGATGGTCACGGCGGTACGGCGGCGTCCGGCCCGGTCCGACCCGCGGCCCGGGCATCAGCTGGAGCCGGAGCCAGTCGCCGCCGGCTGAGCGGCGCGGCAGCTACCCACCGCCGGGGACCGGCCCCAGGTACCTCTTCACGTTGGGTATACGCAAGGGGTCCAGCCGGCGTCCAGCACCGTGCAGGTCCGGCAACCGGCTGCGCTGCCACCCCGATTGCATCCGACGCAACAATGGGCCGACCGGCAGGTCAAGCTGGGTAGCCGGCGCGGCCGCCGACTACCCCCCGGCTGACCAGGCATTTTCTCTACCTGAGCGGCGCTCGGTGTACTGGTGCAGTGCACCTATGCAGGCGGTGCCGTATTCCTAGCCCTGCCCTCCAGAGGAATACGGCACTGCCTGAAATAGCATGGTGAGCAACGCGAGCGGGCGGAAGGCGATGTCGAGGCAGGCGGCCCAGCGCGATCCTCCCGCTGGGCCGTGTTATTCCCGTGTGGGGCGCGTCTCGGTCTCGGCGCGCAGCACGGGCGCGAACGACGCCGAGTGATCGTGCCCGCACGCGCAAGCCTGTTGCGTCTCGGCGAGGAACACCCGCGGCGAGACGCCGGTGAGCCGGACACACTCGCGCGTGAGGTGGGACTGGTCCGCGTAGCCGGCACGAAGGGCGAGCAGCGCGAGCCCGTCGTCCGTCGGCGCGCGGCCCTGGGCGATCGCCTGCTGGACGAGCGCGAGGAAGCCCTGGAAGCGCAGCATCCGGTGCAGCGTCTTCGGCGCGAGCCCGACGGCCGTCCGGCAGCGGCGCCGCAGCTGCGTCTCGGAGATGTAAAGAGACGCGCTCAGCGACGTCACGTCGGCCGTGCGCCACGGCATGAGACCGCGCACCGTCTCGGACACGAGCGGGTCCGGGGGCTCGCCGGCGCCCGCGCGCTCGTGCACGTGGAGCTGCACGGCGGCGAGCGCCTCCTGGGGCGAGGCGGCCGTGCCGACCGCCTCGCCGAGCGCGGCGGCCGAGCGGCCCCACAGCTCCTCGGCGTCGAGCGCGAGTCCGACCACCTCCGAGGCGGGCCGCCCCGCGACCGCCGGGAAGGCGCCCGGCACGAAGCGCATGCCGACCACGGTGGTGCCCGGCTCGAGCACGTCGACCAGTGGCTCGGTGAGCGGCCCGATCACCTGCGGCGCTGAGCCGATCCTGCAGACGAGCTCGACGGCACCGTTGGGGATGCGCCGGTGGACGTACGGCGCGGCGGCGCGGCCGACCTGCTGGACCCAGACCGAGGAGGCGAGCTCGCGCAGCGCCGGGACGGGTGAGCGCTCGACGTAGCTCTGCCCGCCGACGGCGGGCGCGGAGAACGTTTCGCCGTTCACGTGACCCAGTATGCCGGGCCGGTGGTCTGCCGCGAGACGGACGCCCGGTTTGTTCAAGAGCGCGCGGCGGGTCCGGCCATACGGTTGGGCCATGTTCGGCATCACGACCTCCTACTCGACGGGGCTAACGGCGCTCGACGCGCGGGAGGACTTCGGTCGCGCCCGCCGATCGCGCCTCACCGCTCAGGTCGGCCACTGCATCACGGGCCGGCGCTCCCGCGAGTGCCGCCCGCGCTGGCTGCTCGCGCCGGCTGCGCTGGCCGCCGGCACGACCCGGCTCGGGGTCGTGACGCCCGACTCGATCGTCGGCACGGTCGAGGCCCGCACCGACTTCGACGCGCGCCTCCGGCCGGCCTCGAACCGGATCCGCCGGCGCTGGGAGCGGATCGCGCTTGCGGACCGCACCGGCCGGGCGCTGCCGCCGATCACTCTCGTCCGCCGCCCGGACGGGAACTACGTGATCGACGCCTGCCACCGCATGTCCGTGGCGCACGCTCGGGCACCGCGACATCGACGCCTGGGTCCGGCACGCGGGAGCTCCCGGTGAGCGCGACCGTCCAGGGCGAGCTCTGGAGCAGCGATCCGCGGGGCTGGGCGGAGGCCGCGGAGGGCCGCATCCGGCCGCTGTACGAGCGTATGCTCGAGCGCCTTCACCTTCTCCCCGGCACGCGGCTTCTCGATGCCGGCTGCGGATCGGGCCTGTTCGCCGAGCTGGCCGCCCAGGGCGGCGCGGACGTCATCGGGCTGGACGTGGCCCCGGGACTCGTCGAGTACGCGCGCCGCCGGCGCCCGGCGGCCGGCTACGTCGTCGAGGACCTCGAGCGCATGCCGTTCGGCGACGGCGCCTTCGACGTCGTCACCGCGTTCAACTCCGTGCTCTACGCCGCCAACCCGCGCCGCGCGCTCGCCGAGATCGCGCGCGTGACCGCCCCCTCGGGCCGGGCGGTCGTGACGGTGGGCGCCGGTCCCGAGCAGGCCGAGAGCGCGGCGCTGATCAATCCGCTCGCCCCCCACGACGAGGTGCCCGACCGCAGCACGCTCGACCTCACCGACGCGGACGCGGCGCGCGGCGCGCTGCTCGATGCCGGGTTCGGATCCGTGGCGATGGCCGACATCGCGTTCGACGTCGACTTCGAGAGCGAGGACGACGCGGTCGCCGCCCAGCTACCGGCCGGCCCGGTCGCCGCGGCGGTCCGGCACTCCGGCCGCCCGGCCGTCGAAGCCGCGCTGCGGTCCTTCTTCGCGCCGCGATCACGAGCCGACGGGACCGTACGCATGGGCGTCGTCTTCCGCTGCTATCTCGCGGAGCGGGCGCGATGACCGAGGAGTTCGGTGCGGCGGTCCGGTCGTACCGAACGACGACCAATCCAACGAGAAAGGACCTACGAGCATGAAGCTGACGACCAACACGCAAGTCTCCGTCGATGGAGTGATGCAGGGAAACGGTGGGCGGCATGAGAACCTCGACGGCGGATTCGAGCGCGGCGGATGGGCCAGGCCGATGTTCGACGACGAGGCCATGACGTTCGTCAACCAGGCCTACCAGCGCGCCGACGCGTTCCTGTTCGGCCGGCGGACCTACGAGCTCTTTGCCGGCTACTGGGGAGTAATGGATTCGGGCAACAGCCCCATCGCAGCGGCGTTGAACACGCGGCCCAAGTACGTGGCATCGACCACGCTCACCGACCCGCAATGGGCGGACACGACCGTCCTCTCCGGTGACCTCGCGGCCGCCGTCGGCGAGCTGAGGGCCCAGCCGGGAGGTGAGCTGCAGGTGCACGGCAGCGGCAACCTGGTCCGCTGGCTGCTCGCCAACCAGCTGGTCGACGAGATCACCCTGCTCGTCTGCCCCGTGGTCGTCGGCCAGGGCACGCGGCTATTCCCCGACAGCGGCCCGGACACAGCACTTGACCTGGTCGACTCGCGAGCCTACCCGAAGGGCATAACGATCCAGACCTATCGGCCCAGCGGCCGCCCGGAGTACGCGACCTGAAGCACGTGACATGGGTGCCGCATTCGGCGAGAGTTGCTTGCTGCGTTTCCCAGCCCTCCACCATCGCGGCGAACACCGCCGCCGCCGGATCGAGATGGACTACCCCGTCAGGCAGCAGTGACGCCGCCGAGCCGGGCAAGAACGCACCATCCTGCACGTTGCATCCAACGCAACAACGTTGAATCCGTTACGCGCGGCGCTCCGAACCTCCTGCCACGACGGCGAAGGGGAGCCAGACGTTGGTCCGGCTCCCCTTGCCCCGCCGGGCGGTCAACACTCGACTCGGCCTGTCGAATGTTGCGTCTGATGCAATTCGGCCCGGTTCTAGCTGCAGCCGGAGGTGGAGCCGCAGCCCTCGCAGACGTAGCAGCTGCCGGCCGGGCGCATCTTGGTGCCGCAGGTCAGGCACAGCGGCGCGTCGGCCGCCTTGCCCGCCACCGCGTCGACCAGCTCGGTGGTCGAACCGATCTGCACCGGGGCGGCCAGCGGGTCGGCCACCTCGGCGGCGGACAGGATCGCCGGCTTGGCCGACACCGGCCCGGAAGCCAGCGCGGTCAGATCCATCCCGCCGTCGTCGTCCCCGGCGTCGGCGCGCACCTGGGCGGCCCGCTCCTCGGCCGTGAACACTCCCAGCTCGGCCCGCTTCTGGTAGGGCAGGAAGTCCAGCGCCACCCGCCGGGCGACGTAGTCCATCACCGAGGTGGCCATCCGGATGTCCGGGTCGTCGGTCATACCGGCCGGCTCGAACCGCATGTTCATGAACTTTTCGACGTACTTCTCCAGCGGTACGCCGTACTGCAGCGCCACTGAGACCGCCAGCGAGAACGCGTCCATCATCCCGGCCAGGGTGGAACCCTGCTTGCCGAACTTGAGGAAGATCTCGCCCAGCCCGTCATCCGGGTACGAGGAGGCGGTCAGGTAGCCCTCGGCGTCGCCGACCGCGAACGAGACGGTCTGGGACGGGCGCTTCTTCGGCAGCCGGCGGCGCACCGGACGGTACTCGACCACCTTCTCCGGCCCGGCCGCCGGCTTCGACCCCGACGAGACCGACAGCGGCTGCCCGACCTTGCAGTTGTCCCGGTAGATCGCCAGCGCCTTGAGCCCGAGCCGCCACCCTTCGAAGTAGATCTGCTCGACATCCTCCACAGTGGCCGACTCTGGCATATTGACGGTCTTCGAAATCGCGCCGCTCACGAACGGCTGGGCGGCGGCCATCATCCGCACGTGCCCCATGGTGGAGATCGCCCGCTCCCCCATCGCGCAGTCGAAGACCGGGTAATGCTCCGGCCGCAGGCCTGGTGCGTCGACCACATGACCGTGGCTGGCGATGTGCTCCACAATGGCCTCCACCTGCTCTGGCTGGTAGCCCAGGTTGGCCAGCGCCCGCGGCACGGTCTGGTTCACGATCTGCATCGACCCGCCGCCGACCAGCTTCTTGAACTTCACCAGCGCCAGGTCCGGCTCGATCCCGGTGGTGTCGCAATCGAGCATGAACGATATAGTCCCAGTTGGCGCGATCACACTAGCCTGCGCGTTGCGCCAGCCGTTCCGGGCCCCAATCTCGTTGCCGCGGGCCCACTGCTCGGCCGCCGCCCGGGCGACCCCGACCGCGTTCGGGCTCTTCGGCTTGATCTCGTCGTTGGCCGCGGCGTGCTTGCGCATCACCCGCCGGTGCGCCTCGGCGTTGCGGGCGTAGCCGTCGTAGGGGCCCACCACCCCGGCCAGCTCGGCCGAGCGGCGGTACGCGGTACCGGTCGTCAGCGAGGTGATGCCGGCCGCCAGCGCCCGCCCGGCGTCGGAGTCGTACGGCAGGCCGCAGGCCATCAGCAGCGCCCCGAGGTTCGCGTACCCGATCCCGAGCTGGCGGTACGCCCGGGTGGTCTCCCCGATCTTCTGGGTCGGGAAGTCGGCGAAGCTGATCGAGATATCCATCGCGGTGATGACGAACTCGACCGCCTTGACGAACTGTCCGGTGTCGAAGGACCCGTCCTCGCGCAGGAACTTCATCAGGTTCAGCGAGGCCAGGTTGCAGGACGAGTTGTCCAGCGACAGGTACTCACTGCAGTTGCGGACCACCACCCCATTGGCGAGGTACGAGTGGTTTCGGGGCTCGGACAGGTTGTAGGTGGTCTCGAACCCGTCGAAGGTCCGGCTCACCAGGGTCGCAGTCTGGTCGGTCCGGTAGAACCGGTGAGCGGCCAGCCATCCCGTCAGCCGGCGCGCCTTGCGTGGGTGGTCGAAGCCGATCGCCGACCCGAACCACCCGATGTTCTCACCGCTGATCCGCAGGTCATAGAGCTGGCCTCCGGTGTAGTCGCGCAGCTCGTTGTGGATCCGGCTCCCGATCCCGAACGTGCTCAGCATCCGCTGCACGTCACGCAGCAGCTCCACGGAGACCGAGCCGAGCCCGACGTACCGGGTGTCGTTCGCGGTCTGCGCCGCGCAACCGTCTGCGTCAAACAGTCCCCGCAGGAAGGCCGCCTGGCTCTCCACTGGTGCTTCGAGCACCGCGGCGGGAACCCGCTTGTCGGCCGCCCGGGCGGTGGTTACCCCGAGGCCGGCAAGGAACTCCACGAACGCGGTCCGGCTGCAGCGGAGCTGGACTGTGCCGTTGGGCTGCTCGGAGGGCTTCGGGGTGAAGCCGGCGATGTCGGCCAGCATTGTCTGGTGCCGGCCCAGGAAGCTGTCCCGGTCGTCGGCGCTGTAGACCCAGGTAGCGGTGTCCTGGTCGCCGGGTACGCCCGGGGTGCCGCGGCGGGCGCAGCCGTCACCGGTCAGCCACCCGAGCAGGTGAGCGAACTCTCCGGTCCACTTCTCCGGCAGCCGGGTGAGACCGCCCTTTCCTCCGGGCACCGACTCGCCGGCCGCCACCCGGGTGCCCGGCCGCAGCCGGAACTCGCCGGCGGCAGCGACCGCCGGTGTCGGCAGGTTCAGCGGCAGCAGCCGGTCGGTGTCGGTGAGGTGCTGCGCCTCGACGTACCCGCGATTGGTGGTCCAGATCCGGTGGTTCGGCGTGCAGCGGAGCACCATGCCGTTGCTGAGCTCGAGTCGCACGATCTCGTTGGTGCCGGTCACCATGACGGCATTCGGAGTGGTCAGCGCCACCCGCTCGGCCGGCGCGTCCGGGTTGGTCGCGTCGTGCGTGTAGACACCGAAGGTCTCGCCTTGCCGGGAGCGGTCGATCAGCTCGTCGAACCGGGTCAGTCCGCGGTCGGTGTGGACCAGCGTGTCGCCGGTGAAGCACGGGTTGGACGCGGTGATCCGTCCGGTCTCCGGGTTGGTGTGCCAGTCGTTGATGGTGTCGTCGTACTGCACTCCGGGGTCGGCGCAATCCCACGCCGCCTGGGCGATCTTCCGGAACAGGTCCTTGGCGTCCACAGTGCTGACGACCGAGCCGTCCATCCGCCCGAGCAGGTCGAACTTCTCGCCCTTCTCGACCGCCCGCATGAACTCGTCGGAGACCCGGACCGAGTTGTTGGCGTTCTGGTACTGCACGCTGACGCTGTCCCGGCCGCCCAGGTCCATGTCGAAGCCGGCGTCCCGCAGCGCCCGGATCTTGTCCTCCTCGCGGGCCTTGGTCTCGACGAACTCCTCGATGTCCGGGTGGTCCACGTCCAGGATCACCATCTTCGCCGCTCGCCGGGTGGCCCCGCCGGACTTGATGGTGCCGGCCGACGCGTCCGCCCCACGCATGAAGCTGACCGGGCCGGAGGCGGTGCCACCGGAGGAGAGCAGCTCCTTCGAGGAGCGGATCCGGGACAGGTTGACCCCGGAGCCCGAGCCACCCTTGAAGATCAGACCCTCCTCTTTGTACCAGTCCAGGATGGAGTCCATAGAGTCATCCACTGATAGAATGAAACACGCTGATACCTGTTGCGGGGACTTGGTGCCGACGTTGAACCAGACCGGCGAGTTGAAGCTGAAGATCTGGTGCAGCAGCAGGTAGGTCAGCTCGTGGGCGAAGACCTCGGCGTCCTCCGGCGAGGCGAAGTACCCGTGCTCCTCCCCGGCGGCGCGGTAGGTGCTCACCACCCGGTCGATCAGCTGCTTGAGCGACCACTCGCGCTGCGGGGTGCCGACCGCGCCCCGGAAGTATTTGGAGGTGACGATGTTGGAGGCGTTCACGCTCCAGGACTCCGGGAACTCCACCCCCCGCTGCTCGAAGTTGACCGAGCCGTCCCGCCAGTTGGTCATCACCACGTCGCGGCGCTCCCAGGTGACCTGGTCGTACGGGTGGACTCCGGGTGTGGTCCACACCCGCTCCACCCGCAGCCCGGTCGGCCGGCTGGTGGCCGGCTCGGCAGTCCGCGGCTTGGTCTTCCCGGTCGGCTTGTCGTCCCCGCCCATGTTCTTCGCCCCCTCCGGTCGGCGTGCGGCGTCCGGCCGCACAGGTAATCGATGTCTATCTGTCTCTCACGTCTTCGGCCGCGTGGTCAGACGGCCGGTTGGGGCACCGCCGGCACCGGCGCTCCCCCGCCCCCACCACCGGGCGGCTCGGCCGCGGCCCCACTCCCGCGGCCGCCGCCCCGGTCGCCGTCCCCGGCGCCCCCGCCCTCGCGCAGAGCGCGCAGCGCGGCGATCTCCTGCTCGAAGTCGCCCAGCGACTCGAACGACCGGTAGACACTGGCGAACCGCAGGTACGCCACCTCGTCCAGCTCCTGCAACGGGCCGAGAATCGCCAGCCCGACCTCGTGGCTGGGCACCTCGGCCGACCCGCGGGCCCGGATCGTCTCCTCCACCCGCTGGGCCAGCAGCGCGATCGCGTCCTCATCCACCGGCCGGCCCTGGCACGCCTTGTGCACCCCGGCGATGATCTTCGCCCGACTGAACGGCTCGGTCACACCGCTGCGCTTGACGACGGCCACCACCGCCTCCTCCACGGTGGTGAACCGCTTGCCGCACTCCGGGCACTGTCGGCGACGGCGGATCAACGCACCGTCGTCGGCCTCCCGGGAGTCGACCACCCGGGAGTCGGGATGGCGACAGTACGGACAACGCATCATCGCACCTCCCAACCCCAAGTTGTGGACAACTTACACCAGTGTCACCACTACATGTAGGGGTTCGACAGTAGTCCGCCGACTGTGCGATTGCAAGCGTCGACGCCCGGTGTCGTCCGGCCCGCATCGCCCGACCCGCTCCGACCGCCGGGTCACCGCCGGTCGGGCAGGCGCAGCTTCTGCCCGGGGTGGATGGTGTGCCCCGAGAGGTTGTTGAGGCGCCGGATCTCCTCGATCATGCCGTAGGCATCGCCGCTGGGCACGTGGCGCGAGGCCACCGACCAGAGCGTGTCACCCGGCCGGACGACCGCCACCAACGGCTCGCCGCCGCCCGCCTCGGACGCGGCCGGGTCGGAGCTGGCCGGGTCGGCCGCCTGCGACGGCGGTGTCGCCACCACCAGCAGGAACCCCACCACCAGCAGGCCACCCAGCAGCAGCCCGAGGCCGACCACCACCCGCCCGCGCCGGGTGAGCCGGACCCGGCCCGGGTGCCGCACTCCTGACGACCCGTCCGGCCGCCGCCGCCGGTGGCTCCCCGACATCCGCCCCTCCCCTTCCGCACAGCAGTTCGACGCACGCCTGTTCTATAGGCTTAGCAGATCGGACCGCCACCGTCGAGACCTGTCCGGCCGACACGCCGAAGATTCTCGTACGGTTGTTTGGGAAAATGTCACACCCGTGCGATACGGTCAGGCGAAGCAGAGCCGAGATCTGAGCGCTGGAGCGGCAACTACTAGGAGGACGGGACGGACATGGGCCGGCAACCGAAGAAGGAAGACCTGACCCGCGAGCGGCAGCGGGTCCGGCCGCGGGGCGGCGCGCCGGAGCTGCGGGCGGTCACTGCGGTGGTCAGCGCGATGCCGGAGATGTTCACCCCCGACCTGTCTCCCCGCCAGCGCCGGATCATGGAGTTCCTGCGCGACTGGGGCGAGCAGCATGGCTACCCCCCGAGCGTGCGGGAGATCGGCGAGGCGGTCGGCCTGGTGTCGCCGTCCAGCGTCGCCTACCAGCTCAAGGCGCTGGAGCGGAAGGGTTACCTGCGGCGCGACCCGAACCGTCCCCGGGCGGTCGACGTGCGCCCGGCCAGCGAGCTGGTCGAGGAGGAGGCCGACGTCCGCCGCCCCGCGCCGACCTACGTGCCGGTGCTGGGCAGCATCGCGGCCGGCGGGCCGATCCTCGCCGAGGAGATGATCGAGGACGTCTTCCCGCTGCCCCGGGAGCTGGTCGGCGAAGGCACCCTGTTCCTGTTGCAGGTCAAGGGCGACTCGATGATCGACGCCGCGATCTGTGACGGCGACTGGGTGGCGGTCCGGCAGCAGCCGGACGCGGAGAACGGCGAGATCGTGGCCGCGCTGATCGACGGCGAGGCGACCGTGAAGTCCTGCCAGCGCCGGGACGGGCACCTGTGGCTGCTCCCGCAGAACCCGGCGTTCGAGCCGATCCCCGGCGACCGGGCCACCATCATGGGCAAGGTGGTGGCGGTGATGCGCCGGGTCTGAGACCGGCTGCGGGGCCCCCGCGGTCAGCGGTCCCGCCCCCGAAACTCGTACGGGTAGTCCGGGTCGTCCGAGTAGTATCCCGGGTCGTTCGAGGAGTAATAGTCGGCCCCACCCGGCTGCTGTCCGGTGTGGCCGTTCGGCAAGTCCTGATGGTCGTAGCCGCCCTCCGGGCCGTACTGATGCCCTCCGGCGGATCTGGTCTGGCCGTGGCCGGCCGGGCCATACTCGGCCGGGCCATACTCGGCCGGCCCGTACCCGGCCTGCCCGCCGCGCTCGACCGGCCCGTAGTCGGTGCCGCCGTATCCCGGGTCGCGGTAGTTCGCCCCGCCGTACCCGCCCTGGTCGTACCCGCCGGCCGGATACCCGGTGCCGTCTGGCTCCGGGCCGCCGTAACCGTCCGGATAGCCGCCGCCCCCGCCGTACTCCGTCCCCCGGTACTCCCCGCCGGGTGCCCGGGCGGCGCTGGACGTGTACACCCCCGGCGGAGGGCTGGCCGGCTGGTCGGGTCCGGCCCCGGGCGGCCCGGGCGGTGGCCCCGGCGGGCCCGGCGGCCCCGGGTGCCCGGGCGGCGCGAACCCCGGCAGCCGGGCACGCCCGGTCACCGGGGCGTTCTCGGCGGCCGCGGCACCGGCACCGCCGGCCGGCCGGGGGGTGCCGCCCGGCCCGCCGCGACGGGCCCGGATGATCCCGAACACGCCGGCCCCCACCAGCACCAGCCCGATGACGCCGACCGCCGCGATCACGTTGATGAAGTCCTGCAAGTCGTTGAACAGCCCACCCCCGCCCCCACCGCCGGCGGCCGGCGGCGCCTCGGTAGCGGTGGGCTCCGGCTCCGGTGCCGCCACCGGGGCGTAGCTCAGCAGGAGCGGGGTGTAGCCGGTGTCGTCCTCCTCCGGCACCTCCGAGACGGTCAGGAACTGCTGCCCCTCCGGTAGGTACGTGATCGCCTCGCCCTGCGGCTCGTCCGGCAGCGGCGTGATCCGGGGCTCCGCGGTGGTGAGGGCCCCGACCACGTCGCCGTCGGCCACGTCGAACTCGAACGCGTCGGTGTAGCTGCGCAGCACCACCGCGCTGCCGTCCGGAGCGTTCGCCCCTCCGGTGATCAGCTGCCGGGCGACCGCCCCGAGCCGGTGCTGGACCTCGGTCTCCGGCTCCGGCAGGCTCACCTCGCCGACCGCCTCCAGCGGCACCGTGTCATCCGGTCCGCTACTTGGGCGCAGCTCACCCGGCACGAACAGTTCGGCGACGCCGATCGTCCTGGTGACGATGATCGGCGTGCCCTCGCCGTCGAGCAGCAGCGCCTCGGCGTCGCGAGGACCGTCCGGGTAGCTGAACCGGTGGATCACCGGGGTGCGGTCGCCATCCAGGTCGATCCGCCACAGCGCCGCGCTGGGCCGGGGCTCCTGGCCGGTGAGCTCGAAGTTGTCGCCGGTGTCGCCGACCCACAGCACGTTGCTCTCCCGGTCCCAGGCCAGGTCCTCCGGGTCCAGCGGCGGGCTGGGGTAGCCAATCTGGTCGGTCACCTGGCAGCCCTGGTCCAGCAGGAAGACCCCCACCCGGTCAGCGCTCAGGGAGCTGTCGTTGACGACCGCGTAGCCGTCCTCAAAGGCCACCAGGCCGGACAGCTCGACCAGCCGCGAGTCGGTGACCGCGCACACCTCTTCGCCCGGCACCGCCTCCGGCGGGGCCGCCTCCGGAGTGGGGCTGGGCTGGGCGGCGGCGGCGCTCCCGGCGCCGGCCGCCCCGACCGCCGGCACGGCGACCAGCCACGCCACGGCCACCGCCGCCACCGTGAACCGCGTACTCAACCGACGCATCGGGTCAGTTTCGCACGCCCGAAGTGGCCAGAGCCAGTACCGCTGCGTGGCTGGCACCGCCCCAACCAGCCCCGCGGCGGCCGGGCACGGCCCAATCAGGCAGCCGAGCCACCGGTCAGGGGCCGCCGGCCACCCGGTCAGACAGCCGAGCCACCGGCCACCCGGTACGGAGCGAGCGCCGCGGCCAGGGCGCCGTCGACCCGGGCCACCACCCGGGTACCGGCGGCGGTGTGGCCGACCTCGTGCACCTGCCCCCGCTCGTGGACCCGGGCCACCAGGTCACCCCGGTCGTAGGGCACCACCGCGTCGACCTCCACCTCCGGGCGGGGCAGCGCCGCTTCGACCACCGCCCGCAGCTCGTCGATGCCGGCCCCGCTGTGCGCGGAGACGAACACCGCGTCCGGCCAGTCCCGCTTCAGCCGCAGCAGCGTCTCCTCGTCCGCGGTGTCGGTCTTGTTCACCGCCAGCAGCTCCGGCACCCGGTCGGCGCCGATCTCCGCCAGCACCTCCCGGACCGCCCGGACCTGCGCCTCCGGGTCCGGATGGGCGCTGTCCACCACGTGCAGCACCAGGTCCGCGGCGGCGACCTCCTCCAGGGTGGAGCGGAACGCCTCCACCAACTCGTGCGGCAGGTGCCGCACGAAGCCGACCGTGTCAGACAGCGTGTACGTCCGGCCGTCGGCGGTCCGGGCCTGCCGGGTGGTCGGGTCGAGGGTGGCGAACAGCGCGTCCTCGACCAGCACCCCGGCCCCGGTGAGCTGGTTCAGCAGGCTGGACTTGCCGGCGTTCGTGTAGCCGGCGATCGCCACGCTCGGCACCGCGTGCCGGCGCCGGGAGGCGCGCTGCACGTCCCGGGCGGTCCGCATCCCGCTGATCTCGCGCTTCAGCCGGGAGATCCGGGTCCGGATCCGCCGCCGGTCGGTCTCCAGCTTGGTCTCGCCAGGTCCGCGCAGCCCGACCCCGCCGCCGGTACCACCGGCCCGGCCGCCGGCCTGCCGGGACAGCGCCTCGCCCCAGCCCCGCAGCCGGGGCACCAGATATTGCAGCTGGGCCAGCTCGACCTGCGCCTTGCCCTCCCGGCTGCGGGCGTGCTGGGCGAAGATGTCCAGGATCAGCGCGGTCCGGTCGATGACCTTGACCTTGACCTCCTGCTCCAGGTTGCGCAGCTGGCTCGGGGACAGCTCACCGTCGCAGATCACCGTGTCGGCACCGGTGGCGACCACCACCTCGCGGACCTCACCGACCTTGCCCCGCCCGACGTAGGTGGCCGGGTCCGGGCGCCCCCGCCGCTGGATCAGCCCCTCCAGGATGGCCGACCCGGCGGTGGTCGCCAGTGCCGCCAGCTCGGTCAGCGAGTTCTCCGCGTCGACCACGGTGCCGTCGGTCCACACCCCGACCAGCACCACCCGCTCCAGCCGGAGCTGCCGATACTCCACCTCGGTGATGTCGGCCAGCTCGGTGGACAACCCGGCGACCCGCCGTAGCGCCTGCCGGTCCGCCAGCTCCAGCTCTCCGGTCGACGGTTGCTCGTCGGCCACCATCCCCCGGGCCGCCCCGGCGCGCTCGTTCGGGTTCTGCAAGCTTGTTCACCTCGGGTCGCTCGTCGGCTCGTACCGGTCAATCCTGACACGATGGCTCGGCCAGCGCACCTTGGTTCCCCCGCCAACCGGCGAACCGGCACAAAGCGCCATGGTACGGGTGAGCCGATGCTCGCCGCCGGCGCTTGACACGATGCTGGAAAATACCTCCCATGCACGCGCGTGATGCACGCCTGCTGGCTCGGCTGAGCCGATCTCCCCGGGAGATCGTGTTCCTCAACGACGACCATCTGCGGGTGCTCTCCGAAGCGGGCGAGCCGCCCAGGGAGGCATTACGTGTGGCTGCGCTCGACGGCGACGCCGAGGACCGGATCCCCGCCGTGGTCGCGCTCGCCCGCATGGGTGACGAACGGGCACGCGAGGCGCTTGCCGGGCTGCTTGCCGAAGCGGCTCTTGCCGGGCGGGTCGCCGCGGAGCTGGAAAGTCTCGGGCACGCCTACGGCGGACTCGCGGACCTCGCCGAGCCTTGGCTGATCGGTGCCCTGGCGTCGGATGATGAGCGGACCCGGAGGAGCGCGGCGCAGACCTGCGGCCGGCTTCGCGTGGCCGGCGCGGGCCCCGCGCTGGTGGCCCTGGCGGGTAGCGAGCCCTCGGACCGATTCGCCGCCAGATGCGCGCTGGCCGCCGCACGGGCGTCGCCGAGGCGCGAGGTGCTCGTCGAGGTGGACCGGCAATGGAAGTCCGGGCGCGAGCGGGGGAGCCTGAGCCTGGCGCTCGTGGAACTCGCCGCGCGCGGGCCGGCGGGCGTTTACGAGCAGTCCCTGCGCCGATGTGCGGACCTGCTTGCAGAGCGTTCCCACGACGGGAGCCTCCCCCGGGCGCTGGTGGGCGTTCTGACGGCGCGGGGGGCCGAGAGCCAGCCACTGCTGGACAAGGTCGTCCGGCGGTCCCGGCACAGCGAGGCCGTGGCGCTCGCCCTCGAGGCACTCGTCGCGATCGATCCCGAACTCGCCGAGCGCCGGGCGCGGAAGGTGTGGCGCAAGTCCCCGCACGGAGCCATCGCGGTCTGGGCGAAACGATACGCAGGCACCGGCGACGCGGGCGCCATCGACTGGGTACGACGCGCGGGTGATCACCGCTCCGGATCGGTCCGGCGCGATGCCGTCGTGGCGCTCGTTGGCATCGGCGGGCAGGCGGCCGCGGAGGCGGCGGCCGAGCTGGCCGCAGGCACCGGCGACGCGGACCTCGCCCGGCTGGCGCGGGAGGCAGTACGCCCGGATCTTCCGCGCGACGTCACTGCCGCGATGGTGCGCCTGGGGTTGGCGGACCGGGACGCCGCCGCAGCAGCGATCGCTGCCCTTGACCACCCGGCGACCGCCTCGCAGGTCGTCACGCGGGTCTTCGAGCACGCCGGACGGCTGCTGTGGTTCGACACCGAAGGCGGCCAGGTACCCCCGCCGTACGACCGGCTTATCACCGAGCTCACCGAGATCAGTGGGGCACCTGTCGCCGATGTCAGGCAGGTCGCCACGCCGGAGGGCGCGACGGTCTCCTGCACTGTTGACGGCAGTCGCTACGAGTGGACACCGCAGGACCAGGGCGACTGGTACGACATGGATGTCGTGTGCGACATCGCCGACACCCTGTCGCCCGCCTCACCCGATCCGTGCTCCTTCATCGTGCTCGGCGACGACGGCGGCCAGGCCGTCGCCCTCGTGCTCGCCGATCCGGATGCGCTTGAGCGGCTCGCCGAGGAAACTGGCACCCGCCTGGGAGGGCGGCTGGGCGCGTAACCGGACTGGGTTACCGTGCGGTCAGCGGACGTAGCGACGCGGCACCCGCCCGCGGATGCCGGAGATCACGTCGTAGCTGTTGGTTCCCCAGCGCTCGGCCAGATCGTCGGCGGTCAGGACGGCGTCGCCGTCCTGACCCAGCAGCACGGCCGGGTCTCCGACCTGAGCCGGCACCGACTCCGGAACCCGCACTAGGCACTGGTCCATGAAGACGCTCCCCACCACCGGGCAGCGGGCTCCGTGCAGCAGCACGACGTTGACCCCCAGGGGATGCCGATGGAAGCCATCGGCATAACCGATGGCGAGTGTCGCGACTCGCTGATGGGTGTCCGCGACGTATCGCCAGGCGTACCCGACACCGTGCCCTGGCGCGACCTCGGTGATGTTGGTGATGTGGGCCTTCCACTCCAGAACCGGCCGCACCCCGTCCGGCAGCGGCGTGTGCTCCGACGGCGGGATGCCGTAGGCGGCGATGCCGAGCCGCACCAGACCCAGGTGGCTGTCGGGAAGCCGGATCGTCCCGGGCGAATTGGCGATGTGCACGATCGGGCGTAGGTCGTATTTGGCGGCAACCGTCACGGATTGCTGGAACGCGTCGAGCTGCTGGCGGGCCGACCCGGTCGTTTCCAGGTCAGCGCCGAAGAAATGGCTGGCCAGGCCGACGATCGAGGCATGATCGTCGGTGGAAAGCGAATCGAGCAGGTGGGCGAGGTCGGCCGGCGCTACCCCGGATCGCGCCATGCCGGTGTCGATCTCGACGTGAATCCGAGGGCGGCGCCCGGTGCGTTCCGCGGCGTGCGCCGCCCACCCGAACTGCTCCGGCCGCCAGGCCAGGAAGTGGATCTCGTGTTCAACGGCAAGCTCGATCTCGCGCCGGTCCAGCGCGCACATGATCAGGATCGGGGTCGGTATCCGGGCTGCCAGCAGAGCGTCCGCCTCACCGATGGTGGCGACACCGAGCATGTCGATGCCGGCGGCGGCAGCCTCCGCCGCGATCTGGGTCAGGCCGTGGCCGTAGGCGTTGGCCTTGACGACGAGCAGGGCCATGGTCGGCGGACCGGGGCGCAGGCGGTCGAGATTTGTCCGGAACGCGGTCAGGTCGATGTCGCACCACGAAGACCGGTAGACGGGTTCCACGGGGCCCATCATCCCCCGGCGGCCACCGCGGCCAGCGCCGCCCCGACCAGGTCCGGGCGGGCCGCGTCCAGCCAGACCGGCCGCGGGTCGCGCCGGAACCAGGACCGCTGCCGGCGTACGAACCGGCGGGTGGCCCGCACCGTCGCCGCGTACGCCTCGGCCTCGGTGGTCTGCCCGGCCAGGTGCGCCAGCACCTGCTGGTAGCCGAGCGCGGCCCGGGCGGTCCGGCCTTCCCGCAGCCCCTGCCCGACCAGCCCCCGCACCTCGTCGACCAGCCCGGCGGCCCACATCCGCTGCACCCGGGCGGCCACCCGGGCGGAAAGCTCCGCCGGGTCCCGGTCCACCCCGAGCCAGACCGCCCGGTACGCCGGGCGGGGCGCGGCCGGCAGCCGGGCGGTGAACGGCGCCCCGGTGAGCGCGATCACCTCCAGCGCGCGGACGATCCGCCGGCCGTTGCCGGGCAGGATCGCGGCCGCCGCGGCCGGGTCGGCGGCCCGCAGCCGCTCGTACAGCGGACCCGGGCCGGACCGGGCCAGCTCCGCCTCCAGCTCCCCCCGCACCGCCGGGTCGGTGCCCGGGAAGTCCAGCTGGTCCAGCACCGCCCGCACGTACAGTCCGGACCCGCCAACCAGCAACGGCACCCGGCCGCGGGCCAGGATGCCGTCGACCGCGGCCCGGGCCAGCCGCTGGTACTCGGCGACGCTGGCGGTCCGGCTGACCTCCCAGATGTCGAGCAGGTGGTGCGGCACGCCCGCCCGCTGGGCCGGGGCAAGCTTGGCGGTGCCGATGTCCATCCCCCGGTAGAGCTGCATCGAGTCGGCATTGACCACCTCGGCGCCGCCATCGCCGGCGAGCCGGTGGGCCAGCGCCAGACTGAGCGCCGTCTTGCCCGCGGCGGTCGGCCCGACGACCGCCACCACCAGCTCTTCCACCTGCCCGACCCTAGTCTCCGCGGCCGGGCCGGCCCCTCCGGTTGCCCGCCGGCCAAGGACACCGTATGGTCACGGTCTGCCACAGACTCTCGACTTCCCCCGGGGGGCACCTGTGAGAATGCCTGTGGGGGGCCGACGCATCGCGGGCGGGCGGCGGCTGGCCGGCCGTGGCTGGATGGGCCGGCGGGACACTGAGGTGGGGCCGGCGACGCCGGGTAGGAACGGACGGACAGATGAGCGACTGGACCAGCTACGGCCGGATCGACACCGACGGGACGGTGTACGTCCAGACCGCCGAGGGCGAGCGGGCGGTCGGCTCCTGGCAGGCGGGCACACCGGACGAGGGCCTGGCCCACTTCGCCCGCCGGTTCGCCGATCTGGTCACCGAGGTCGACCTGATCGAGGCCCGGTTGGCCACCGGTGCGGCCGACCCGTCCCAGGCGGTGTCGAGCATCCGGCGGCTGCGCGGCTCGCTGCCCGAGGCGCATGCGGTCGGCGACTTCGACGGCCTGGCCGCCCGGCTGGACAAGCTGGCCACGGTCGCCGACGAGCGCGCAGCCGCGGCCCGGGCTGCCCGGGTGGCCGCCCGGGAGGAGGCGGTGGCGCGCAAGACCGCGCTGGCCGAGGAGGCCGAGCAGATCGCCGCCGACCCGACCGGCTGGAAGGTCGCGGGCGACCGGCTGCGGGAGATCGTGGACGAGTGGCGCACGATCCGGGGGATCGACAAGAAGACCGACGGGGAGCTGTGGAAGCGGTACGCGGCCGCCCGGGACTCGTTCGCCCGCCGCCGCGGCGCCCACTTCGCCTCGCTGGACGCGGCCCGCAAGGAGGCGCAGACGACCAAGGAGGAGCTGGTCACCGAGGCCGAGGCGCTGGCCGACTCGACCGACTGGACCGGCACCGCCAACCAGCTCAAGGACCTGATGGCGCGCTGGAAGGCGGCCCCGCGCGCCTCCAAGGAGGCCGAGCAGCGGCTGTGGACCCGGTTCCGGGCCGCCCAGGACGCCTTCTTCAGCCGGCGCAGCGAGGTCTACACCGCCCGCGACGCGGAGCAGAAGGAGGCCGCGGCCCGCCGGACCGAGCTGGTGGCCGCCGCCGAAGCGCTCGACGTCGACACCGACCCGCGCGCCGCCCAGACCGCATTGCGGGACATCCAGGCGAAGTGGCAGGCCGCCGGCCGGCTCCGCCGGGAGTCCGCCACCTCCCTGGACCGCCGCCTGCGCGCCGTCGAGGACAAGGTACGCGCGGCGATGGAGACCGGCTGGCGGCGCACCGCGCCGTCCGCCAACCCGCTGCTGACCCAGATCCGGGAGCAGGTCGCCGAGGCCGAGGAGCGGCTGCAGCGGGCGCGCACGGCCGGGGACAGCAAGCGGATCGCCGAGGCCGAGCAGGCGCTGGCCAGCAAGCGCCAGGTGCTCGACCTAGCCGAACGCTCCAGCTGAGCCGTCAGCTGAGGAGGGCGCCCCGGATCATGCTCAAGCCGGGTCAGGGGTCCCTTCCTCAGCCCGGCGCGCCGACCGCAGGCATCCCCAGGTTCACCCCGGCGGTACGCGGGGTGCGGCCGGCCTTGAACGCGTCGCCGGCCCGGGTGCGCCGGTGAGACAGCGGCGGCCGGTCGGCGACCAGGTGGTGCGGGGCGGCACCGGTGATGACGGTCTCTACCAGGTCGCCGGGCCGGACCCCGTCAGCCCGGAGGTGCACCAGCCGGCCGTCCCGGGCCCGGCCGGAGCGCCGGCCGGTGGCGTGGTCCTTGCGACCCTCCCCGACCGCGACCAGCACCTCCACCGGCCGCCCGACCAGGGCCGCGTTCCCGGCCAGCGTCACCTCCTCGACCAGCGCCACCAGCCGCTCGTACCGCTCCTGCACCACCGGCTTCGGCACCTGGCCGGGCAGGGCGGCGGCCGGGGTGCCGGGGCGGGGCGAGTACTGGAACGTGAAGGCGCCGGCGAACCGGGCCGCCCGTACCACCTCCAGGGTGGCCTGGAAGTCCGCCTCGGTCTCGCCCGGGAACCCGACGATGATGTCGGTGGTGACCGCCGCGTCCGGCATCGCCGCCCGCACCCGCTCCAGGATGCCCAGGTAGCGCTGCGCCCGGTAGGAGCGGCGCATCGCCTTCAGCACCCGGTCCGAGCCGGACTGCAGCGGCATGTGCAGCTGGTGGCAGACGTTCGGGGTCTGCGCCATCGCCTCGATCACGTCGTCGGTGAAGTCCTTCGGGTGCGGGCTGGTGAACCGGACCCGCTCCAGCCCGTCGACCCCGCCGCAGGCCCGCAACAGCTTCCCGAACGCGCCCCGGTCGCCGAACTCGACCCCGTAGGAGTTGACGTTCTGGCCGAGCAGGGTCACCTCCAGCACGCCCTCGGCGGCCAGCGCCGCCACCTCGGCCAGGATCTCGCCCGGCCGCCGGTCCCGCTCCTTGCCGCGCAGGCTGGGCACGATGCAGAAGGTGCAGGTGTTGTTGCAGCCAACCGAGATCGACACCCACCCCGCGTACCCGGACTCGCGGCGGGCCGGCAGCGTGGAGGGGAAGGTCTCCAGCGCCTCGAGGATCTCCACCTGGGCGGCCTGGTTGTGCCGGGCCCGGTCCAGCAGCGCCGGCAGCGAGCCCAGGTTGTGGGTGCCGAACACCACGTCCACCCACGGCGCCCGGGCGACGATCTCGCCCCGGTCCTTCTGGGCCAGGCAGCCGCCGACCGCGATCTGCATCTGCGGGCGGGCGGCCTTGACCGGGCGGAGCAGGCCGAGGTTGCCGTAGAGCCGGTTGTCGGCGTTCTCCCGGACCGCGCAGGTGTTGAACACCACCAGGTCCGGGTCGCCACCGCCCTCCGAACGGACGTAGCCGGCGGACTCCAGCAGCCCGGCCAGCCGCTCCGAGTCGTGCACGTTCATCTGGCAGCCGAAGGTGCGGATCTGGTACGTCGGAGCAGTCATCTCAGCGCTCCAGGGTACGCGGCGGGCCGACGCCGTTCTCCAGGGTGTGGATGACGGCGGCGGTGGCGGCGTGCCGGTGCATCCGGCCGCTAGCCACCTCCTCGCAGCCGGTGTACACCAGCGCCCACAGCACGTGCCGGACCCAGCCCGGGCTGACCCGCGGGTCGAGCACGCCGGCGGCCTGCCCGCGCGCGATCAGGTCGAGCACCGCCGGGGAGGCGTCCGGCACCCGCCGGGCATCGAACCCGTCCCGCACCCGCGGGTCGCCGAACAGGAACAGCAGCCGGTCCCCGGTGTCCATGGTCGCCGCCACCAGCCGGCGGACCGCGTCGGCCGGCGGGCCCCGGTCCAGCGCCGCTTGCTGCACCGACTCGGCGAGCACCTGGAACGAGTCGGCCACCACCGCGCGTACCAGCTCCTCCCGGTCCGGGAAGTAGCGGTGCAGGGTGCTGCGGCCGACCTCGGCCGCATCGGCGACCTCGGCCAGGGTGGCGGTGCGGTCGCGCGCCAGCACGGTCGCGGCCGCGGCCAGGATGGCGCGGCGGGTGCGGCTACGCGCCGGCGAGTCGATGGTACGCGACGGTATGACGCTGGTCACAGCGCGGATCGTACCACTCGCGCCCCGGACTGGGACATCGACGTCCCACGGGCGGACAGTGGGGGATGGGTTTGGTGGCTGGCGCCGGGCTGGCGCCACCAAACCCATCCCCCACCTGTGCCGTCAAGCCGTCAGTGCGCCCCGCCGGGGGCGGTCACCGACCGGTCGCGCACCTCGAACGCGTCCCGGGTGACCTGCTCGATCCGGTTCCCGTCCACGTCCCACGCCTCGACCCTGAGGCTGACCTGATCGGAAGCGCGACGGCCCGCCAGCAGATGCACCAGCGTGGCCACGAACCGGCCCTCACCCACAGCGCGCACCGGCACCGGCTGCCACTGCTCGCCGTCATAGCTCGCCCACAGCTTCCACCCGGCGATCTCCGGCATCGGCAACGGCGACGGGTGGTGGTAGGCGTGCACGTCGAACCGCTGCGCGCCCGGCGCCCGGACCGTGTTGTCCATCGCCAGGCTGTCCCCCAGGTCATAGCTGACGAACACCACCGGCACCTGCCCGGGTCAGCGGGCGGTCTCGGTGGCCCGCAGCTCCCGGATCACCGTGACCCGGATCTGCCCCGGGTAGGTCAGCTCCTCCTCGACCTGCTTGGCCACGTCCCGGGCCAGCACCGCGGCGCCGATGTCGTCCACCTGGTCCGGGCACACCATCACCCGTACCTCCCGGCCGGCCTGCATCGCGTACGCCTTCTCCACCCCCGGCTTGCCGGCGGCGATCTGCTCGATCCGCTCCAGCCGCTTCACGTACGCCTCCAGCCCCTCCCGGCGGGCGCCCGGCCGGCCGCCGGAGCAGGCGTCCGCGGCCTGGGTGAGCACCGCCTCGATGGTCTGCGGCGTCACCTCGTGGTGGTGCGCCTCGATCGCGTGCACCACCTGGTCCGGCTCGCCGTACCGGCGGGCCACCTCCGCCCCGACCCGGGCGTGCGAACCCTCGGCCTCGTGGGTGAGCGCCTTGCCGATGTCGTGCAGGAACGCCCCGCGCTTGGTCACCCGCGCCTGCGCCGGGTCCAGCCGCAGCTCGCCGGCCATCAGCCCGGCCAGGTGCGCGCTCTCCACCAGGTGCCGCAGCACGTTCTGCCCGTAGCTGGTGCGGTAGCGCAGCCGGCCCAGCAGGGTCACCAGCTCCGGGTGCAGGTCGGTGATCCCGACCTGCACCAGCGCGTCCTCCGCCGCGCGCTGGCACAGCCCGGCCACCTCCTGCTGGGCGGACTCGAAGACCTCCTCGATCCGGTGCGGGTGGATCCGGCCGTCGGCGACCAGCCGCTCCAGCGTGACCCGGCCGGTCTCCCGGCGCACCGGGTCGAAACAGGACAGCAGCACCGCCTCCGGGGTGTCGTCGACGATCAGGTTGACGCCGGTCACCGACTCGAACGCCCGGATGTTGCGGCCCTCCCGGCCGATGATCCGGCCCTTCATCTCGTCCGAGGGCAGGTGCAGGACGCTGACCGCGCTCTCGGTGGTCTGCTCGCTCGCGACCCGCTGGATCGCGTCCACCACGATGTGCCGCGCCCGCTGCTCGCCGGTACGCCGGGCGTCGGCCTCCAGGTTCCGTACCAGCACCGCCGCTTCCCGTTTCGCCTGGTCCTCGATCGCCGCGACCAGCTCGGCCCGGGCCGCCTCGCCGCTCAACCCGGCCACCCGTTCCAGCTCCCGGAGCCGGTGCCGCTCCGACTCGGCCAGCTCGGCCCGCTGCTCGGCGACCGTCGCCGCCTGCGCCGCCAGCTCGGTCTCGGCGGCGGCCAGCCGCCGCTCCCGTTCCGCCAGCCGCTCCACCTCCGCGGCGTGCCGCCGCTCCCGCTCGTCGTCCCACTTCTCGCGGCGGTCCAGCTCGTGCTCCCGGCGGTCCAGCTCGGCGGCGTGCTCCCGGGCTGCGGCGGTCAGCGTCGCCGCCTCCCGCTCGCCGGCGCGGTGGGCCGCCACCCGAGCCTGCTCCAGCTCCCCCTCGGCCTGCCGGTGGGCGCGCTCCAGCACCGTGTCGGCGTCCGCCCGGGCCACCGCCAGCACCCGGGTGGCCTCGGACCGGGCGGTGTCGAGGACCCGGGACGCCTCGGCCCGGGCGGCGGCCGCCTCGGCCTGCGCGGCGGCGGCGTCGGTACGGGCGGCGGTGGCGGCCGTGCGGGTCTGCTCGACCGCCGCGGTCGCCTCGTCGGCGGCGGCCCGCAGCGCGGCGAGCGTCCGTTCCTGGTGCTCCTGCTCGGCGGTGATGGGGCGGTCGGGCTGGCCGGCGGTCCCGGTCCCGGTGGCCGGGCCGTTCAACCGCTCGGCCAGCCGCCGGATGGTCCGGGCACCCCAGACCACACCCACCGCGGTGACCGCGGTCAGTGCCGTCACGATTGCGATCAACGCCCACACCGGCCCGGTCATGGCCGTCTCCCTCCACCCGTGGCGCGTGGTGACGCGCTGGTCAGTCGCGGGAGCCGCCGCCCGACCCGGACGGGCAACCGGGATAACGCCGCCCGGCCGGCGCACCGGCTGACCGGGCGTGGGTACACAACGCCGCCGTCGGCTGGGCTCAGCCGGCGACGGCTGTTCTGCCGCGGAGGATGTGTGCCGCGGCGCGCACTATCGGTAGCTAAGAAGTGTTGCCGTACTGTTACCTGTCTGATCTTGTGCGGTAAGCCCTGTTGTGGTCGGTCGTACTCCGTGTACTGGCGAGATTAAGCCGAGATAACGATTTGGTCAAGAGGCCTATCGGCCGGCATCGGCTGGCTCGTCCGGACCGGTGGCGTCGGCCAAGGCGTCCGGACCGGTGGCGTCGGCCAGGGCGTCCGGGTCGAGCTGGTCGGCCACCGCGGCGGTGCGCTGGTCGGCGGCCAGCGCCTCCTTCACCACCCGGTAGGCCAGCCCGGCCGGGTAGCCCTTGCGCGCCAGCATCCCCACCAGCCGGCGCACGATCGCCTCGGGCGGGCCGGTGGCGGTACGCAGCCGCCGCTCGACCAGCGCCCGGGCGGTCTCGGCCTCGGTCTCGTCGTCGAGCTGGCCGAGCGCCTCGCCGACCGCGTCCGCCGCCACACCGCGCTGGCGCAGCTCGCTGCCGAGCGCCCGGCGGGCCAGCCCGCGGCCCTGGTGCCGGCTGCTCACCCAGGCCCGCGCGAACGCCGCGTCGTCGATCAGGCCGACCTCGTCGTAGCGGTCGAGCACCTCAGCCGCTACCCGGTCGTCCACCCCCCGCCGGCGTAGCGCGGTGGCGAGGTCGGCCCGGGTGCGGGGCCGGACCGCGAGCTGCCGCAGGCAGATCTCCCGGGCCAGCTCGGCCGGGTCGGGCGGGGGCGACTCGGCCGGGTTCGTGACTGGACCGGCCGGGCGGGCCGGGGCGCGCCGGGCCCGGGGCGGGGCGGCATCCCAGCCCCGCCCGGTGCGCCCGCGCCGCCGGCCCGCCATCGCCTCAGCCCGGCCCGGTCAGAAGTCCACCGGCGGGAGCTGCTGCCCGCCGGCCTCATCGCTGTTGGCCTGGCCCACGCCCAGCTTCTCCAGGATCTTCTTCTCGACCTCCGCGGCGACGTCCGGGTTGTCCCGCAGGAACGAGCGGACGTTCTCCTTGCCCTGCCCGAGCTGGTCCCCGTCGTAGGTGTACCAGGCGCCGGACTTGCGGACGATTCCCTGCTCGACCCCCACGTCGATGAGCGACCCCTCGCGCGAGATGCCCTTTCCGTAGAGAATGTCCATCTCGGCTTGCTTGAACGGGGCCGAAACCTTGTTCTTGACGACCTTCACCCTGGTCCGGTTGCCAACGACATCCACCCCGTCCTTCAGGCCCTCGATCCGGCGGACATCCAGGCGGACCGACGAGTAGAACTTCAGCGCCCGCCCCCCACTGGTGGTCTCCGGGCTGTTATGCACCATCACGCCGTCGACGAAGTAGCTGTGGTTGCCTTCGACCTCGATGTCGAACCGACGCATCGAGCGGGTCCTCGGCTTGACGTGGATGTCGAGAATCTGTGCCGGCACTGGGCGCAGCTCCGTGTTCACGAACTCCGACTCCACGGCGCACCGGCCCCGGAACCCCGGCAGCAGCTTGTACTCCATGGCGGAGGGCACATAGGGCGCCACGAGCTTCTGGAACCTGGTCGTAGCTGCGGTCGTGAACTGGAGGACCACCTTCTGCCTCTGCCCGCGCCGGGTCAGCTTGACATCGAGGTCGTGGGTGTCGCGCAGATACTGGACGAGGCGCTCGCGCGAGCCGGTGCTCATCGCTTCGACGCAGATATCGATCCGCCCGGTGCCGCCCCGGGTACGCTCCTGCACCCCCCTGGAGCGCACGGTGAAGCAGCCATCGTCCATATACCACACCGCGAGCGCCAGCGGCGTCAGTGCCTTGAGATAGTCCCAGCTGAGGTGCTTGCGCCCGTCGCCGAGGTAGACCGCCTGGCGCAGCTCGTTCAGCTCGGGCAGTGGCGTGAAGTCGGCGAAGGTCGCGCCCCTGGCGTTCGTGCTGATGGTGTGGTCGATGTTTCCCAGCAGCGAGACTTTCCAGTCCAGATAGGGGACTTGCGCGGCACCGTGGCCCATCCGGAAGCGAACCCCGGACCGGCCATGGGGGTTGGGTGAGATGGCGCCGTCACCCATGAGCGAGCCGAGGATGACTTGCCACTGCTGGTCGCTGAGCCGTCGCGGCTCGGCCAGCATCACCCGATCGCCGGCGATCAGCTCCCCTGCCTCCCGCCAGCCTCCGGGCGTTCGGACGAGGTGGTTGGCGGTTGCGGCGAACTGTGCCCTGCCGTTGCCGCCGGCCTTCGCCACCGTGAACTGCAGGAACCGGTCGGCGTTGCCGTTGTCGAACCAGTTGACGATCGGCCGGGGCTCGATCCGGTCCGTCTCCGGGTTGTACGACAGGACCTCGACCGCCATTCGCTGGTTGACGATCTTGCCAATCTTCTCCTGACTACCGTCTGCTAGTGTGACCCGCGTGCTGTAAGACATGCACCCGAACATCACACCGATCTTCTCCCGGAGTTGGTTGATGAAGATCGCGGTGGTGCCTGAGTTGTTCAGGGCGCCGGTGATCTTCCGCAGCGCTTGGCTCATCAGCCGTGCCTGCAGGCCGACGTGGGCGTCCCCCATCTCGCCCTCGATCTCGGCGCGCGGCACCAGCGCGGCCACCGAGTCGATGACGATGACGTCCAGCGCACCGGACCGGACCAGCATGTCCGCGATCTCCAGCGCCTGCTCGCCGGTGTCCGGTTGCGAGACCAGCAGTGCGTCGGTGTCCACCCCGATCGCCTTCGCGTACTCCGGGTCCAGCGCGTGCTCGGCATCGATGAACGCCGCAATGCCGCCGCTCTTCTGAGCGCTGGCCACCGCGTGCAACGCCAGGGTGGTGTTGTGGGAGAGGATCCCGTTGGCCAGGAAGCTGTGGGTCTGCGGCACCATCACGTCGAAGGTGGGCTGCTTTCCCACGTCCTCGACGGCGACGACCTCTTCATACGTGTACTCCTGGGTGGCGAGTGACCGCAGGTGCATGAGGATGCACCGCCCAGAGACCGACAGCGCTCCTAGCCGCCTCTCCCCCCATTCCACGATCTTCGCGAGCCGGGCCCGGGAGCACGCCAGGTTGAGGTCGGAGCGGAAGAGGTCACCTGCGATCCGGTCGAACTCCCGATCTCCCCCGCAGTCGTCCCGCAGATCCCGGATCAGGTCCGCCAGGTGCGGGATGTTCTCGAACCGGGCATCGAACCGGCTGCGCCGGAAGTTTCGGTCGACCTGCGCCCGGCGGCGCGCCGACCGGAACCCGACCTCATCCAGGAAGCGATGGGCGACGGCCTGGTTTATGGCGACGCTCCAGTAGTAGCGCTGGTAGTCCTCGTTCCACTTCGAAGCGACCGTTACCGGCAGGCCCAAGCCGTACAACATGAGCTGGACCTCGCGTGCAAGCTGCTCGGAGGCGGTGCCCAGACCGATCTTCGAGCTGGGGTCGATCCACCCGTCGCCCTCGAACAGTGCCGACAGGAACGCCCGCTGCGCCTTGTGCCCGGCCGTACGCACCCGATAGGGCACCGTCTTGCCGTGCGCGGTCACGTAGTCGAGCCCATACTCGGTCGCGAACCGCTCCCGGAGCCGCACGCTGTGAACGGCAAACTCCTTGTTGTCGTAGTTACGGACGTCCACCCCAAACAGCTGCTCCATCAAGCGGCAGTACTCGCCGCTGACTTCCGGATCCCAGTTGGTGAAGCGGACGGCCGTCTTCGACGACAGCGAGCCCTCGGCGACGAGGTAACCCAGCAGCACCGCCTCGTCCTCGGAGAGGCCGTCGCCGGCCGCCGCTTCCACCGCACCGAACCGGGCGGAGACGACGAAGTCACCGGGTCGGATCTCACCCACCGTGCGCCAGGCGATGTGACCGCGCTCGGTCATCACCCGCAGCGGGTGGTTGCTGGTCGCGGTGACCGTGCGTCCGGAGCGGAGCGTCAGCCTGGTCACGGGCTTGCGGTTGTTGTGGGTCAGCGCGGCGACCGGCTCCAGCTCTCCCCGCTCGTTCACCACCCGAACCCCGAGCTCAGAGACATCGGTGATCCGGCTGGTGCAACTCGCCGGCTGGCCGCACCGTGCGAACAGCTCCGCCACCGTCTCCAGACCACGATCTGTCCACAGATAGCTATCCGCTGTTAGGCACTTTCCCCCAGCCTCAGGTCCGTATATCTCCACCACCCGGCCGCGCGGCAGGCCGCCCACCCCGAGGGCGATGTCGAGCGCGATCGAGCCGGTGGGGATCACCCGCATCTGCACCGCCGGCCGCTCGCCCAGCCGCATGATGGAGCCCTTGCCGTACTGCTTGTCGATCTGCGCCAGCGCGAGCTCTAGCGCCTTCTCCTTGTCGGGCACTGCTGCCATGGTCGCCGCTCCTGCTCCTGCCGCACTCTTGGTCGTCGTCGGTTTCTTCGCCACGCGGACACGGTAGGCGCCCGGTCCGACAAACGACAGCCGGCGTGCCGCCGCCTGTGGATAAGCACCGCCCTGTGGACAATAGCCGAACGCGCGTACGAGAAGGGGGCGACGCGCCGGAGACCTGAACCCGGCTCAGTGCCGCCGGTTCGCTCCAGCGCTCACTGCCGCCGGTTCGCTCCAGCGCTCACTGCCGCCGGTTCGCTCCAGCGCTCACTGCAGCCGGGCCGGCACCCGGTCCGGGTAGGCGGCGACCACCGCCTGCCAGACCTTCCTGGTGGCTACCCCGGCGGCCAGCGCCTCGGTGATGGTCCGGCCGCCCAGCTGCGACAGGACCTGGTCCCGGGCCACGCTGGCGGCGTACCCCGGACCGAAGACCTGCTCCAGCCGGGCCCAGAAGTCGGTGCTCCTCACGCGTACACCCTTTCACGCACCGGCCGGAGCGCCAGCGCCACCAGCGGCACGGTCGCGACCGCGGCCAGCAGGTTCAGCGTCGGGTAGCCGCTCCACGACACGACCAGCCCGGACACCGCCCCGGCCGACGCCCCGGCCAGGCCCATCACCAGGTCGGACAGGCCCTGCGCGGACGGGCGCACCGGCTCCGGCACCGACTCGCTCAGCAGCGTGGAGCCGGCCACCATGGTGGCCGACCAGCCCAGCCCGAGCAGGAACAGCCCGATCGAGAGCTGCCCCGAGTGGTGCCCGGCGGTGCCGGCGACCGCGCACGCCGCCAGCAGCAGCGCCACCCCTCCCAGGATCACCGGACGCCGGCCGAGCCGGTCGGTGAGCCAGCCGGTGACCAGCGCGAACGCGAACATCCCGGCGATGTGGAGGCTGAGCACCACCCCCACGATCCGCAGGGTGTGCGCCGCGTCGTGCCCGGCACCGAGGATGTGCACTGGGGTCATCGCCATCACCCCGACCATCACCACGTGGCCGACCGCCATCGCGGCCACCCCGAGCCGGGCCGCCGGCCGGGCGGCCACCGCCGCCAGCCCCGCCCGCATCCCGAGCCGGCGCTGGTCGCCGGGCTCCGGTGCGCCCGCCCGCCCGCGCGCCACCAGCAGCGGGTCCGGCCGCAGCAGCAGCCCCAGCACCAGCGCCGCCGCCCCGAACAGCACGATCGAGAAAGCGAACGGCGCGGCCAGGGTCGGCACGTCCCGGCCACCCAGCCGGATCCCGCCCAGCGCGGTGCCGGCCAGCGGCGCCAGGTTCGGCCCGGCGACCGCGCCGACCGTGGTCGCCCAGACCACCAGTGACAGGTGCTGTCCGCGCCGGGCCGCCGGGGCCAGGTCGACGGCGGCGTAGCGGGCCTGCATGTTGGCGGTGGTGCCGCCCCCGAACAGGAACAGCCCGGCGAACAGCAGCGGCACCGAGCCGAGCACCGCCGCGGCGACCACGCCGAGACCGCCCAGCGCGGCGGCCGCGTACGCGGCGAGCATGCCCGGCCGCCGCCCGTACTGCCGCATGATCCGCACCACCGGCACCGCCAGCAGCGCCGAGCCGACCACCGCCGCGCTCTGCGCCACTCCGGACAGGCTGACCCCGGCCATGTCGGCGGCCAGCAGTGCGCCCACCGCCAGCCCGATCGCCACCCCCACCCCGCCCACCACCTGGGTGGAGAACAGCAGCGCCAGGGTGCGCCGCTGCACCCTGGCCAGGTCGTACGCGGGCACGGTGGGCTCAGGCGGGGCGGGCGCCACGGTCGGCTCGACAGCCACCGGGCAGCTCCCTTCGATCCGGGGCACGGCAGTGCCTCCCATCATCGCCGATCGGGCCCGGTCCTGGCGATGTGATCTGACGCTCAGGAAGGGATTGACAAACTCCACCACCGGCGGCAGCAAGCACTCTCCCCCACCCGAAGGAGCCACCCACCATGTCCCCCACCCGATGGACCGCCGCCGGCGCGGCGCTGGCCGCCGGCCTGCTGGCGGCGGCCGCCAGCCTGACCGTCACCACCCTGGCCGCGGCTCCGGCCAGCGCCCAGACCGCCGGTACGGGCACCGGCTACCTGCACACCGACGGCAACCGGATCGTCGACGTCACCGGCGCGACGGTGCGCCTGACCGGCCTCAACTGGTTCGGCATGGAGACCGACAACCACACCTTCCACGGCCTGTGGGCCAACCCGCCGGCCAGCTGGCGGGGGCAGGTCGAGCGAATGGCCGAGCTCGGCTTCAACACCATCCGGATCCCGTACACCGGCGACTCGCTGCGCCCGGACGCCGAGGCCACCAGCATCAACTCGTTCACCAACCCGGATCTGGTCGGGCTGCACCCGCTGGAGATCCTGGACCGGGTGATCGGGCACGCCGGCAGCCTCGGGATGCGGGTGATCCTGGACCGGCACCGGCCGACCGCGTCCGGCCAGAGCGCCCTGTGGTACACCCCGCAGGCCAGCGAGCAGAGCATGATCGACGACTGGCTGCTGCTGGCCCAGCGGTACGCGGGCAACCCGACCGTGGTCGGGGCGGACCTGTTCAACGAGCCGCACGCCGAGGGCACCCTGCCCAACGCCACCGGTGCCTGCTGGGGCTGCGGTGACCCGGCCCGGGACTGGCGGCTGGCCGCCGAACGGATCGGCAACACGATCCAGGCCGTGCAGCCGGACTGGCTGATCATCGTGGAGGGAGTCAGCTGCCCCAGCGGCGGGCTGCCGAACCCGTCCGACGGTGACCCGGCCACCGACGACGACTGCACCTGGTGGGGCGGCAACCTGCTGGCCGCCGGCGCCTTCCCGGTCCGGCTGGACGTGCCGGACCGGCTGGTCTACTCGGCCCACGACTACGCGATCTCGGTCTTCGACCGGCAGCCGTGGTTCAACGACCCGAGCTTCCCGGCGAACCTACCGGGGGTGTGGGACCACTACTGGGGCTACCTGCACCACCAGCAGGTCGCGCCGGTGTTCGTGGGCGAGTTCGGCACCACCCTGCAGCACCCGTTGGACCAGCAGTGGCTGCCGGCGCTGATGAGCTACCTGAGCGGCAACCAGCTGTCGTTCACGTTCTGGTCCTGGAACCCGAACTCCGGTGACACCGGCGGGATCGTGCTGGACGACTGGTGGACCGTCAACCAGCCCAAGTACGACATCCTGGCGCCGCACCTGGTACCGCCGACCGGCGGGGGCGGCCCAACCGACCCGCCGACCAGCCCGCCGCCCACCACGCCTCCGCCGGCCGGGGACTGCCAGGTCTCGTACGCGGTCACCAACAGCTGGCCCGGCAACTTCCAGGCCGACGTGACCGTCACCAACCCCGGCCCGGGCAGCCTCAGCGGCTGGGAGGTGAGCTGGACCTACGCCGGCAACCAGGCGCTGTTCCACTGGTGGGGCGCGCAGGTCGAACAGTCCGGGCCGCAGGTGAGCGCCGGCAACGTCGACTACAACGGCACCGTCGGCGCCGGGCAGAGCGTGACGTTCGGCACCCAGGGCACGGTCACCGGCGCCAACCCCGTACCGTCGCCGATCGCCTGCACCGCCACCACCGGATAGAATCTGGAGCAGTTGCTCTAGATTCTGGGGAGGCTCCGATGGCCTGGCTCCTGCTCGCCGCCGCGATCGCCCTGGAGGTGCTCGCCACCACATTCCTGAAGTTCTCCGAGGGGTTCACCCGGCCGGCGCCGTCGGTCGTCGTGGTCGCCGGCTACGTCAGCGCCTTCTACCTGCTCTCCCGGGTGCTCGCCCGGGGAATGCCGATCGGCATCGCGTACGGCGTCTGGGCGGCGGTCGGGGTGGCGCTGGTGGCGATCGTCGGCGCGGTCTTCCTCCAGGAGGGAATGACCTGGCTGCAGGTCGGCGGGATCGGGCTGGTGATGGCCGGAGTGCTGGCGCTGGAGCTGGGCGGGCGGCACTGACATGCCCATCGGGACGGCGCCGGAGCCGGTCCAGGACGGCCGGCGGCGCAAGGGCCTACGGCGCCGGCAGCAGCTGCTGGCGGCCACCATGCGGGTGATCGCGGCCGACGGCGTGGCCGCGGTATCCCAGCGAGCGGTCGCCCGGGCGGCCGGGCTGCCGCCGAGCGCGGTCACCTATTATTTCCCCACAGTGGACAGCTTGCTGGTGGCCACCCTGCGCGCCTGCAACGACAGCTACCTGCAGCGGCTGGCCGGGTTCGCCGACGACCACACCCGGGCGCTGGCCCAGCTGGCCGAGCTGATCGCCGGCAGCGCCGACCCGGACCGGGCCCGGGTGGCCGCCGAGTACGAGCTGTACCTACTGGCCGCCCGCCGGCCCGACCTGCGTGCCGAGCTGGACCGGTGGACCCGGGCGCTGGACGGTTTCGTGGCCCGGTTCGTCACCGACCCGGTGCGGCGGGCCGGGGTGACTGCCGCCGTCGACGGCCTGTTCCTGCGCTGCTTCTGCGCCGCCCGGCCGCCGGACGCCGCCGAGGTGCTCGGCATCCTCCGGGCCCTGACCGGGCTGGCCGTCGCCGATCGTGATCCTGGGTAGGACTGGATACGATCGGCCGGTAAACAGTGCCGCGGTAGCCGCGTACCTGGACCGGATCGGGGCGGCGCGGCCGGCCCACCCGGACGTCGATGCGCTGCGCGAGCTGCAGCTGCGTCACCTGCACACGGTGCCGTTCGAGAACCTCAGCATCCACCTCGGCGAGGAAATCGTGCTGGTGGAGAAGGCACTGCTGGAGAAGGTGGTCACGCGGCGGCGCGGCGGCTTCTGCTATGAGCTCAACGGCGCGTTCGCTGCCCTGCTGTCCGCCCTCGGGTACGAGGTCACGATGCTGGCCGCCCGGGTGTTCACGCCGAACGGGCTCGGGCCGCTGTTCGACCACCTGGTCCTGCGGGTCGACCTGGCGCAACCGTGGCTGGTCGACGTCGGCTTCGGCAGCTTCTGCCACCACCCGCTGCGGCTCGACCTCCACACCGACCAGCCGGACCCGGCCGGGGTGGCCCGGGTGGTGGCGCTGGACCACGGCGACCTCGACGTGCTGATCGACGGGCAGGGTGAGTACCGGATCGAGGCCCGCCCCCGGGTGCTGGCCGACTTCGAGCCGACCTGCTGGTGGCACCGCACCTCGCCGAAGTCCCACTTCACCCGGTCGCTGACCTGCTCCCGGCTCACCGACACCGGGCGGGTCACGCTCAGCGAGCGCCGGCTGATCCGGACCGGCGCCGGTGGCCGGGACGAGCAGGTGCTCGGCGACGACGCCGCGGTGCTCTCCGCGTACCGCAGCGAGTTCGGGATCGTGCTCGACCGGGTGCCGACGCTGGCCCGGCCGGCTACCGCAGCTGCCGGCTGACCACCGTCAACGCCCCGTCGTGCTCCGGGGAGTCGCCGGGCGGGTGGGCGCTGGCGGTGGTGCTACCGCGTGTCGAGCTCCCGCTTGACCACCCGCAGGTCGTCGACGAGCGCAGCGTAGGCGATCTCCCGGTTATCGGCGCGCAGCACCGCCGACGGGTGCGTGGTGGCGACCAGGAACGCGTGGTCGTGCTCCGGGAACTCTTCGGGCACCTCGGCGCTGGCTGGCCACGGAAAGACCTGCCCGCGCGACCGGGTGATCCGGAAGTCCGGGCCCAGCAGCGCCCTCGCCGCGGTGGCGCCGAGCACGACCACGCCCTTGGGCCGCAGCTGGGCGAACTCGGCGACCAGCCACGGCCGGCAGGCGACGACGTGCGACCGGTCTGGGGTCTGGTGCAGCCGTCGCTTGCCGGTGCGGGTGTGACGAAAGTGCTTCACCGCGTTGGTGATAAACAGGTCGGGCACGGCCAGGCCGGCCTCGTCGACCGCCCGCCGCAGCAGGTGTCCGGCCGGCCCCACGAACGGCAGCCCACGCTGGTCCTCCACATCGCCCGGCTGCTCCCCCACCAGCACCACCCGGGCACCGGCCGAGCCCCGACCGAACACGGTCTGGGTAGCATCCCGGTACAGGTCGCAGCCGCGGCAGCCGGCCGCCGCCTCCCGCAGCCGGTCCATGCCGGCTCCGGCCGGCACGAACTCGCGCGCGCTGGTCATAGTGATTAGTTCTACCCCGGCCAGCGGCAGCTCACCCACCCGGACCCCGGTCGCGGCAGCGACCGCGTTGGCCTCCGGTACGAGGCTGCTGGCTAGTCCGCCGCCGCTGGTAGCTGGTCGGCGCGGTAGACGTTCCACAGTAGTGTCGCGAGCAGGATCACCACCACGGCCGGGACCAACCAGCTGCGCACGGCGGTGGCTGGCCACCGATCGAAGCCGAGGCTACCTCCCGCTGAGCCTCGTCCAGCCGGCGTAGTGCTGGGGCGTCACGGGAAAAGCACTTCGGCGGCGGGCGCGTACCGCCTTCCCTATGCCATCCGCGGCGTGCGCGACCGTGTCCAGGCGCAGACGCCGCAACCTCGGGGTGGTCATCGACACCGAGATCGCAGCGATGGCCGCGCCCGCCTCGTCGAGGATTGGGGCGGCGACACAGGCCACCCCCGGCACCGCCTCTTCCATGTCGTATGCCAGCTTGGTCTTGCGGATATTCCGGAGCTGACTGACCAGCATGCCCGGAGCTGTGACCGTACGTCGGGACAGCGGAGTCAGACCGCGCGAAACCACCGCGCGAAACGAGTCGGGGGACGAGAACGCCAGCATCGCCTTGCCGAGTGCGGTGCAGTAGGCGGGCATTCGGCCGCCTGGGAAAGTCGGGAGCACAATACCGTCGTGGCCGCGGACCCGATCGATGTAGAGCACTTCCTCGGCATCAAACCAGGCGAGCTGAATGGTTTCCTTGGTAACGCTGTAGAGGTCTTGCATGTATGGCATGGCGAGGTCGCGAAGCACCCGCTGCGCCCACACGGCGCCGGACAGCTCGAACAGGCACAGGCCCAACCGATAACGCTTGCCGCTGCGCTCGAGTGCCCCGACTGCCATCAGCTGGGCGGCGAGCCGGTGCACGGTGCCCTTCGGCAGTCCGGTCCGCTTGACTAGATCGGCGAGGGCGAGCTCTTCGGAGTCGCGGATGAAGCAAGCTAGGAGCACGAAGGCGCGGGCGATGACCGAGGTCTCCACCTCAACCATGGATTGCCCCGCCTGTGAATCGAGGTCGGGTGCGGGCCGGACATTGGCACTTGACGTCCGGACAGACATCGCGCCACCCCCTACGGTGAGCAACTAGCCCAGTACTCGACGTCCGATGACGACACCGTTGATCTGTGATCTTAGCTTGGCGGAGCCAATCACACTAGCCACCCGAATGGCTGGATCGGATGACTCAGACGTCTTGAGCCGGTCAGGCGGGCACCCACATGGCGAAAAGGTCGCGGATCAGATCGTCGCGGATCAGATCAAGGCGGTTACCGCGGGGTTGCGTACCGGTTCGGCGTAGAGATCCTCGAAGATCCCGGCGTTGTCGAGCTCTCGTAGCAGGCTGAGGTCCCACGGCTCCAGCGGATCGATCCGGCTCGCCTCCGGGTCCTTCGCCACGTCGAGGCGGTAGACGTTCCAGATCGCGAGCGGGTGCGGATATGGCTTGACGTTCAGCAGCCCGGCCCAGGCGCTCTGTAGATAGGCGATGTCCTCGTCCTGGGTGATCCCTATGGCCGGCGCGACATTGGCGGCCAAGATCTCGCGGACCCGCTCCGGCTGGGTCTTGAAGAAGTGGACCGCTTCCACCATCGACCACAGGAACGAGCGTGTCAGTTCGCGGTTCTCGTCGACCCAGTCGATCCGGGAGCAGATCGTCACGTTGTGGATAACAGGAACCGGGGGAAGCTCCAGGACGGACAGCCCTCGGCGACGTGCGACGTTATCGAACGGCAGGTCCACTGCGGCGCCAACCGCCGCACCGCTCTCGACTGCATCGATCGCCCAGCCGAACGACTCGGAGCGGGGACGGTCGCCGCCGGAGAAGTCGATAGCCTCAACGCGGGCGCCCGCAATCCGCAGCGCCTCGCGGAGGTTTCCGACCACGCACGGCGCCTGGCTCGACACCACGACCTTTCCGCCCTCCAGCTGGCGCGGGTCGGTGATCCCGGCGGCCACGACAAGCCGGTCGTCCCAGTCGTTCTGCGCCTGGGCGAGGTAGACAAAGCCCTTGTCCCCGCTGGCACGCGACGTATAGGGCTCGTGGTGTAGTCCGCTGAGAAAGGCGTAGGCGCCGCTGCGCAGTAGTTCGGCGCGGTCCTGCATACGCCGCGCCTCGCGTCCGTTCAGCGTCCACTCCGCGACGTCGATGTCCAGCTTGATGCCGTGCCGCTCGGCGGCACCAGAGTCTCGCCACACCGACCACAACGGCATGTGCGACATTGCGCTGACCAGGACTCTCACAGTCTCCATCGGATCTCCTATACGTCGTCACTCGAAGGAGGGCAGCTTCTTGCCGTCCAGGTGCTGTTCGATCAGGTTGGCCGCAGCCGTTGCGAACGCCTCATATGACCGGTCAGTGATCCAGCCGATGTGCGGAGTGAGCACTACGTTCGCCCGACGCAGTGGATGCGACCGGGGAAGCGGCTCTCGATCGAACACGTCCAGCCCAGCACCAGCAAGCTGCCCGGACGTGAGCGCTGCCAGCAGCGCATCCTCGTCAACGACCGGGCCGCGGGCGCTGTTGAGCAGGTACGACCCTCGTGGCATCGCCGCGATAAGGTCACGATCGACTAGACCTCGAGTCTCGTCCGTCAGCGCGCAATGCACCGAGAGCACATCGGAGCTGGCCGCCAGCTCGGGCAGGGGCAGGACCTTCACTCCCTCGGCGGCGCGGCGGCCGGCGAGCAGCGACGGGCTCCATGCGGCGACCGACATGCCGAACGCTGTCGCGAGCCTGCCGACCTCCCGGGCGACCGCTCCGAAGCCGACCAGGCCCAACCGCATCCCGGATAGCGTGCGCCCCATCGGCTTGGGCCAGTTGCCGGCGCGGATGTCGGCGTCCAGCCGTGTGATCAAGCGGGTGGCCGCGATCAGCAGCCCGATGGTTAGCTCCGCGGTGCTCTGTGCCGAGGCTCCCTCGGCCCGGGCTACTGTGATCCCGAGGTCCCGGGCGGCCGCGAGGTCGACGTGGTATGCCTTGCTGCCGGTCTGCACGATCAGCTTCACCCGGTCGAGCCGGCGCAGGAAGTCGGCGGGGAACTGGGTCCGCTCCCGGGTCGCGACCAGCACGTCGAAGCCGGCCAGCCGCTCGGGGTCCTCGACGTGCCGGTCGAGCACCGTCACCGACTCGACCCCGGCCAGGCCCCGCAGCGCAGCCACCCCGGCCGACCGCTCGTACACGCGGTGAACGTCGTCGAGGAACGCGATCCGCAGGCCGCTCACGACGCGACCCCCGAAACCGGCGAGGACAACCGGCCGGCCCAATCGTCCGCACGGGTCACCCGCGCCGCGACCGCGAGAGTCAGCTCGTCGCACCTGGGCGCAGCGACCAGCTGTGCGCCGATCGGGAGCCCCACAACCGACCGGCCGGACGGAATGCTGACCGCGGGCAGGCCGAGCAGGCTGGCCGGAATTTGCAGGCTGCGATCACCGGTTGTCTCCCGCGTCGGGGCGACGCCAGCGACGCTGGGCAGCAACCAGACGTCCACTTCGGAGAATGCGGCGAGCACCTCGGCAGCCAGCCGCCGCCGCAGGCGCTGCGCGTCCAGGTAGTCGCGACCGCGCACTTCCCGCCCCGCTAACACCGCCTGGGCGATCTTTGTGCGGTAGTGAGTGGGGTGTTCCGCATACCCGCGGGCGTGCACCGCGCTGATCTCGGCGCTCATCGTGACCTGGTGCACGGCCGCGATGTCCGCCAGCCGGCCCAGCCGGACGGAGACCAGCTCGGCGCCGCCGGCCGCCAGGATCCGCCCCAGGCCGGCGACGCTGTCGGCGACCTCATCGGTGGCCAGTTCGAACGCGTCTTCCACCAGACCGACCCGGATCCGCGCATCCCGGGTGGCTGCCGCTACCGCGCCGCCCGCAGCGACCTGGAAGACGTCGACGCAGGTTTCGACCGTGTCCGCGAGGATGCCCACTTCATCGATCGACCAGGCGAGCGGGAAGACTCCGCCCAGCGGCAGTCGGCCACGGCTCGGCTTGAAACCCACGATCCCGGTGTACGCGGCCGGCCGGATCGTCGATCCAGAGGTCTGGGTGCCTAGCGCGGCCGGGACATGGCCGACGGCGACGGCGACCGCCGAGCCGCTGCTGGAGCCGCCGGGGGTGCACTCGACGTTCCAAGGGTTGACCGATGCGGCCGGGTCAGAGAACGCGAACTGCGTGGTGACGGTCTTGCCGACCACGATCGCACCGGCCGTGACCAGCCGGTCCACCACCGGGGCGTGTCCGGTCGGCACCTGGTTGGCGAACGGCGCGAAGCCGGCCGTGCATGGCATCCCGGCGACGTCGATGACATCCTTCACCCCGATCGGCAGCCCCTCCAGCCGACCCGCCGGTCGCCCCCCGGCCAGCTCCGTCTCCGCCACCTCGGCCCGCGCCAACGCGCCCGCCCGGTCCACATAGGTCCAGGCACGCCACCGCTGATCGGACTTCTCGATCGCGGCCAACGCTCGCGCGACCGCCCCGGGTCCTGGACTCGCGTTGCCGCCGGAGCGGGTAGGCGCCGCCACGATCTCGAGACAGTCCGATGCCGCGGGGTCGGGCGTGGGTCGGTCAGACGGTCCAAGCCTAGCGGTGCGGACCAGGCGGACCGCCTCGGCGAGCGACATCGCCCCCGGCGAGAGCGGGTCGCCGGGTCGCGCCTCGGTCGGCCCGCTCACGAGGCCGACTTTCGCACTAGGCTGCACCCCCGGGGAGCAGGCGCCACAAGTCCCGCACATCGGCCAGGTCTTCCAGCGAGCGGACCGTGGCGATCACCCGCTGGGCAGTGTCCGAGTCGACCGGGACCGCGCCCTGCCGGAGCGCGTCGAGGAACTTGTCCTCGACATCACCGGTAGGTAGCGGCTGCCCGGGCGACCCGCGCGGCTTGGCCGGGCGCAGCAGCCGCTCGGTGCCGTCGGCCAACCGCACGGCGATCTCCTCGACTCCGTCTCCGGCGTCGTCCACCTCATCGAAGTCGATGCGGTCGGCCAGCTCCCGGGCCACCGGGTCCGCGATCCCCGTCGGAGTAAGGTCGCTGAGCCGTACCGTACCGGCGGTGAAAGCCTTGGCGAGAGCGTATTGCAGGCTGTTGCTCGCGGCGGCGCCGTTCGCCGGGCGGCGGCGGGCCTCCTGCGGTGTGGCCCACGGGCGCAGCCACTCCGGGCCGCGCACTGTCACTCGCGCGATCTCGGCGGCCGGAGAACCCGCCCGCCATTGCACGACCGCCTCTATGAACGGATGCAGCAGGCCGCTGGTTGGCCACAACTTGAACCGTGACTCCAGCAGGCGGTACTCCGTGCCCAGCCCGTTGACCAGAGCAGAGTTGTCGGTCAGCGAGCCCCCGTAGTAGTACGGGTAGACGCCCGCCTTCCCGCCGAAGACGTCCATGTTGGCCCGCAGCCCGGCCCTGGCCAGCGAGGCGGCGAGCAGACCCCCGTGGTTCGCAAAGCCACCGTATGCCGCCTTTGCGGGGACGTCGCCACCGAGCACCACCTCCATGGTCCCGGCGGCCTGCATGAGTGCAAGCCCGATGGCGTCGTGTACGCCGTCGGCGTCCAGGCCCAGCACCGCCGCACTGGCCGCCGCCGCGCCGAAGTACCCGAGCAGCTGCCCTTCCAGCAGCCGCGGGTGAACGCCGCCGACCCCACTGGCCGCGTCCCGGGCCGCGGCAGCCATCCGGCTCATCAGCTCAGCACCGGCGGTGACCGCCGCGATGTACTCCTCGCCGCTGACCTTGCCGCGTAACTCGGCCGCCGCCGACGGGGCGGCGAAGGTGACCACGCCGAGGTGTGCCCCGAACGGGCCTACCATGTCGAAGTTGAGCGCGTGGCTGGTGGCGCCGTTGACCAGCGCCGCGCCGAGTGGGCTCAGCCCCACCCCGAATCCGGCAGCTGGCATGCTCCCTGCGCCCCCGGCCTCCCTGCCCGCGCGCAGCACGGCGGCTGCCCCATCGCCGAGGCTGCTACCCGCCACAGCCGTGCAGAGGGAGTCCAGGATGGATAGCTTGACTCGCTCCCGAGCCTCGATCGGGATGTCCGGATAGGAGAGGTCGGCGACGAACTCGTACAGCGGGTGGCTCATTGCGCGAACACCCTGGTTCCAGTGAATACGGAGACATCGGGGAGGGTCTCGACGTCCCGGAGCCGGCCGAAGGCCAGGGCGGCCTGCTCGGGACTGATGCCCCGGGCGGCTATCAGGCGGGTGAACTTGTCCCGCAGAACCTCCCAGCTGATCGGGTCGGCTGGGCTGCCGGGCGTGGTCTCGACCTTCTCCACCGCCCGGGTGCCGTCCTTGCGGGTGATCGTGACGACAGCCTGGTCGGTGCCGAGCCGGTCGCTGGCCGTGACGCTGATCCGCCCGAACAGCTCCCGTACCTCCGGTCTGGACCTGACGAACTCAGCCGAGTAGGCGGTCACGTCGCGGCCGTGGCCCTGGCAGGTAAGGGCGACAAGCGTACGGATGCTGAACTTTACGTCGTGGTCGGAGTGCAAGCTGTCCTTACCGGTCAGCTCGACCACCAGCGGATGCACCAGCAGCTCAACACTGTCGATATCGGACGCCAGCGTGCCGTTTCCAAGCAGCCGCTCGGTGCCGGCGAGCGCAGGGTGCGACACGACCCCGCACGGGTACGGCTTGATCCCGTTGCCCAGCATCTCCCAGGTCGAGCCCAGCCCGTCGACCAGCGCCCCGGGCTCGGGAACATCACACATGACCCGCCAGAACCCGACCCGGCCCTCGATTCCGGCTGGGTCCGCGTCGAAGCCCTGCTGGGCGAGGAGCGCGGCGACCAGGCCGTTGCGACCGGCGTTGCCGGAGTTGACCGGCTTGGCGTTCGAGCCGAAGTGCTGCCGGTGCCCGCTGCCGGTGTTCGCGGCATGTGCCACGGCCATCGTCAGCGTGGGAGCGTCGGACTCGAGCAGCCGGGACGCCGCGACCGCAGCGCCGATCCCGCCGGTCGAGCCGGTGATGTGCCAGCCCCGGCTGTAGTGTTCGGTCGGCATCGATCTGGCGACCCGGGCGGCCACCTCGAAGCCGGCCAGGTACGCGGTCAGCAGCTTCTCACCCGTGACCGCACCTGAGCCGTCCGCGACCGCGAGCGCCGCCGCGAGGGTCGGGTTGGAACCGTGCAGAATCGTCACCCAGTGGGTGTCGTCGTAGTCGAGCGCGTGCCCGGAGATGCCGGACAGCCACGCTGCCGACGCCCACGAGACCGCCCGGTCGATGCCGACCGGCCGCACGACGCCGGTGCCCTCGGTACGGGCCACCACCGCCTGCGCCCGGACCGACGGGTCGGAGTCGACCCCGCCAAGCATCACCCCGACGGTGTCCACCACGCCCTGGATGGTGCGTTCGCGCACCGGCGTCGGCACGTCAGACCAACGCAGCTCCCGCGCGAACCGCAGCAGCCCCGCCACCGCGCCACGTTCATCTAACACGATGTGTTCCCCAATCCACTTAGGTAAACGAGACGATCGCCGAGCCGGTAAGCCACTGCCCGACCTGCTCGTAGGAGAGGACCTGTGCCCGCCACCGCGGGACGGCCGCCGCGACCAGCAACCAGTTGCGGATCTCCTGGGCGCCGTTGCCAGCCTCCGCCTCGATCCGTTCCTCGGGCCAGTCGGCGGCGAACTGGGCGGCTCGCCCGTCGCGCAGCGCCGAGAGGAGCTCGTTGTCGAACTCGCCGTTGATCGGGCCGGTGTCCGGCAGGACCATCGCGTGCTTGTCGGCGTCCCGCCAGCGGGTGCCGGCCGGCCGGCGAAGGAACTCCCGCCGAGCCGGGTCACCCACCCAGTGCGACAGCCCGCCCGTGCCGATCAGGACCACCCGTTGCGGCAGCGCCTCCAGCGTCTCCCCGATCACCTGGCCGATCCGCAAGTAGCGGACCGGGCTCGGGATTGGCGGCGCGTTGCAGTTGCTCATCAGCGGGACGATCGGTATCGACTTGTCGAGGCCCATCAGCAGCATCGGGGTGACGAACGAGTGGTCGATCCGCATGACCTCGGAATAGGACATGTCGATGTTCTGGGTCAGCGCGCCCGTGAGCACTGCCCGGGCCACGTCGCCATGCATCGGCCAGGTCACCTCGGGAGTGCCGGCCTCGCCGATCCCCTGGGCCTGGTCGCCGACGCCGAGCACGAACGACGGGACGAGGTCCCACGTGTAGATCCGCCCGTGGTCGGTGCCGATGATCAACACGGCATCCGGCTCCAGCGCGGCGATCTCGGCACCGACTCGGGCGAACGCGCTGTAGATCGAGTCGCGCTGGCGCCGTGGCGCGTCGGCTTCGCGGGTCATCATTATCGCGCCGTGCGAGCCGCAGTAGGCACCGACCACAGTCATCTGGACACCCCCTTAGGACTCCTTGCGGGAGAAGAACTCCCCCACCACGCGGTTGAACTCGTAGGCCCGTTCCACCTGGGCCCAGTGGCCGGTCTTGCCGAAGATGTGCAGCTCGGCGTTGGCGAAGGCGCGGGCCATCTGCAGCCCGACATCGAGTGGTCCGGCCCGGTCGTCCAACCCCCAGATGATCAGGGTCGGTGCCTTCACGCGGTCGAGCTCAGCCGACAGGTCTTGGCGGTGGGGAGCGGGATGCTTCTTCAGCTGCAGCAGGTCGGGCTCGATGCTGGCTTGGTAGCGGCTATCGACGACCTCGTCGGTGACGTAGTCGGGGTCGTAGACCAGCGTCTGGAGGATGGTGCGCATCTTCTCCCGGGTCGGCCCCTCCCCCTTGTAGTACTCGGCGATCCGCTTGACCCCCTCGACTGGCATCGGGCTGAAGATGCTCCGCGCCACCGGGTTGCTGCCGATCACTACCAGCCGGTCGATCGAATCCGGATAGTCGATCGCGAACTTGATCGCCGTCTGCCCACCGAACGAGTTGCCGATGAACGACGCCCTGGGTATCCCCAGCTCGTTCAGCGCCGCGTGCAGGTGCGTGGCGTTGCGGGAAAGCACGTTGTCCACGATCACCGGCTTGTCAGACTTGCCGAACTGCGGCAGGTCGACCAGCAACGTCCGGTGTCGCTCGGCCAAGGCGCCGACGTTAGAGCGGAAGTTGCTGCGGCTGTCAGCACCGGGCCCGCCGCCGTGCAGGCAGACGACCGGCGGGCCCTCGCCGTACTCCTCGTAGTACAGCTTCAGATCGCCGACCTGGACATACCCACCAACTGCGGTCACGAACTGCCTCCCTCTCCGCCGCCTAGCTCCGCAGGGGCGTCTATCCGGATGTGATTGAGGATTTCTTCCAGGGTCGACTCGGGGAGCCGGGCCAGGGCCTCGACCTGCAGCGGGTCGAGGAACAGCTCCAAACCCGCCGGCTCGCAGAACAGCCGCAGCCGGTCGCCGTTGCCGTCGCTATCCACGCTGGCCCTGATCACCGCGAACTCGCCGCGTAGGTGGAGCACTGGCTGATAGGTACTCATAGGTCCTCAGAAGATGAAGGAGAGGTTCCGGACCGGCAGGTCGTGGGTGAGGAGCTCGACCGTCTTCTTTGCGATCAACCAGCTGTCACTGGCGCGAACCAGGTCGTACCGAGCCCGCCCCTCGATCGTGCGGACCTGGCCGATGCTGACCTGGCCCGGGTCGCCCGGTCGTACCTCGTGGACTACGGTCACCGCGTATGCCGCGACGGTCTCGTCGGCGTTCTGCCACACCTCGATGTTGGTCACCTGGTGCAGCGTGCGGGAGGCGGGAATCTGCGCGTAGTGGGGCGTGTGCAGCAGCTGGTAGACCCGCTGCGCCCGGGTGCCGGCAGTGTCGAACAGCACCGACGGCTCGCGAACCGGGTCGCTGCTGCCGAACATCGGCATGAAGTAGATGCCGTCGGGCGTAAACAGCGTCAGCCACTCCTCCAACGCGCGCTCGTCGAGCAGCCGCGCCTCGCGGTACAGGAACTGCTCGACGGAGTGCGTCAGGGTCTCCGTCGGGTGGGTCATCACAAGCTCCTATCGGATGGATAGGCGAGGACCCGACGGGCCCACTCGCGGTAGATGGCCCGCTGTGGCGTCTCGTCGGAGGGCAGCGCCATCAGCTCGCCGTCGCCGAGGTCCTCCTCGCGGCCGAGCCCGCGGGACATCACCATCCAGCGCAGCGAGCGGGAGCGCGAGCCGGTCTGGACCGCCGCGAACGTCTCCAAGTCGTCCGGTCCGATGAAGCCGGTGGTGCCGAGCCGCCGCTGCAGGTCGGACAGCCGCTCCTCGTTGATCGCCGGGTCGACCCCTCGCAGCTCCATGAAGTAGGACCGTACCTCGGTGCGGTCCACCGACCGGGGCAGGATGGTGCGGATGTTGCCATCCATCAGATAGACGTTCGGGAAGATAAAGATATGCCGGCGTAGCAATATCTGCTGGACTCGTTCCTCGTCGTGCCGCTCGCGCAGCGCCCGCTGGTAGGAGGCCAGCAGCTTCGGGTTGAGCCGGGCGACCGGCCCGCCCTCCAGGATCGCGTGCCCCTCCTTGAACCCACGTACTTTGCCGACCTTCAGCATTTCGTTGCTCAGCGCGCGGGAGCGGACGCCGAAGTGGTCGAGGGTCTCAAACGCCGACTGGTGCAGTACCGCCGGATGGTAGCCGTCCGCCCCGTTCTCGGCCTGCATCTTCCAGTTGCCGCCGTACTCGAAGCGGTGCGGTGGGAGCAGCCGGCCCTCGGGCTCCGGGGACATGTCGGCCCACAGGTCGACGTATCTACGCACGGTGCCGAGGTGCTCGATCAGAGTCGGCGCCTGGGGATCGAACGTGCAGAAGATCAAACCGCGGTACGACTCGACCTTCGCGGCCCGGAGCAGGCCGTCGACGTTGCGCAGCGCGCCGTCGAGGTATGCGCCGACCCGCTGGGCGACGCCGATCAGGTCGCCGTTGTTGCGGTAGGCCCAACCGTGGTACGGACAGCGAAACGCCTTCGAGTTGCCCCGTTCCTCGCGGCAGACCACCGCGGCTCGATGTCGGCACGCGTTGACCAGCACGTTGATCTTGCCCGTGTCGTCGCGAGAGACGATCACTGGCTCCTCGCCGACATGCGTGGTGAGGTAGTCGCCCGGCTTGGTCAGCTCGGACTCATGTGCGACGTACACCCAGGAGGTCCGGAAGACTTGCTCCATCTCTCGGCGGTACAGCTCCTGGTCCGTGTAGACCCGGGGGCTGATCCAGAAGTCGGTGCCGTTGTCGACGACGAAGTCGGTGACATTCATGAGCACAGAACCTCTCCACTAGCCAGCCGTACGGCCGCCTACCGCTGACCTCATCATCGCGACTGGCGCGGTTCGAGATCCATGAAAAGTCCCGGCCACCGGAACGTTGTGCTGCCGATTTCAGTCGCCGTCCGCCGGCGGCAGCATCCCGGCTGCCCAGACTTTGGCGGCTTCGAAGCTGCTGCCCTGGGTGAGCAGCCGGCGGCCCATGGCCAGCACCCGCGGCGCCGAGATCGACAGCACGCCCTCCAGCTCGTCGTGGCCGAAGATCACCACCGCGCGCCGGCCGCGTTCCACGATATGGTGCCGGGCACGCGGGTCGCAGTGCCCCACGAACTGCACCTTCGCATCGAACAGATCCGACCAGAAGTACGGCGGCGTCGCCCACCCCGCGTCTGAGCCTCCGAGCATCGCATCGGCCACGACCGTGCCCTGGTCGCGGGCCGCCTGCCACTGCTCGACGCGGTCATGCCGCCCGGTTACCGCGTTGGGCCAGCGGGCGACGTCGCCGACCGCCCAAACCCCCGGCAGCGAGGCCCGGCCGGCCGCGTCACAGACCACGCCGTTGTCGACCATCACTCCGGACCCGCGCAACCACTCGGTGTTCGGGGCCGCACCGATACCCACCACCACCGCGTCCGCCGGGATGTCGGTGCCGTCGTCGAGCCGTACCCCCTCGACTGTCGTGTCACCGGTCAGCGACGTGACACTGGCCCCGCACCGCAGCTCGACTCCTTCCCGCAGGTGGGACCGCACGCAGAGCCGGCCCACGTCGGCGCCGAGCACCCGGGCCAGCGGCGACTCCGCACGCTCCAGGACGATCACCTGCCAGCCCCGGCGGGCCGCCGCAGCGGACACCTCCAGGCCGATGAAGCCGGCACCCAGCACGACCATCCGCCCCGGTGAGCCGAGCGCCGCCGCCAGCCGGACCGCGTCGTCAAGCTCACGGAGCTGGTACAGGCCCGGCCGGCCGACGACCCCGGGCAGCGTCCGGGCCCGGGCGCCGGTGGCGATCACCACCTGGTCGGCCTCGACCCGTTCGCCGCCGGCCACGACGGCGAACGGGTCGGTCCTCAGCTCGGTGGCGGCCACGCCGAGGCGAAGTTCCACTTCTTGCTCCGCGTACCACTCGGCCGGCTTGAGCAGGGTGGGGGTCGCGTCGGCCAGAAACTGCTTGGACAGCGGCGGCCGGTCGTAGGGCAGGTGGATCTCCGCCCCGATCAGCGTGATCCGCTGCCGGCCGCCGCGTCGGCGCAGCCGGTCGATGAATGACACTGCGCCCAGTGAGGCCCCGACCACCACGATCCGTTCGGGGCTCACGGGCTAGCCGTCGCGCTGGACGAGCCCATCGGCTCCGGCCCCGTCGACAATCACGGCTTCGACCGGGCAGGAGCGCGCGGCCTCCTCCACCGCCGACTCATATTCGGGGCCCGGGTTCTCGAGGACCACGAACGCCTTGCCGGTCACCTCGTCGACGTCCAGCACCTCGGGCGCGGCGACCACGCAGTTGGCGTAGCCGGTACACTTCCCGACGTCGATCGACACCCTCATTTCGTCTTGACCCCCTCCGACTCGTGCAGCACGGCGCCGCCAGCCGCCTGGCCGTCTTCGAAGGCGTAGACCTGGGGGACGGGGCCGTCGAAGCCGAGAGTGGACCAGCGGGCGCTGACCTTGTCGTACATCTCTCGGGTCATCCGCGTGCGCTTGGAGAAGACCGGCAGGTGCCGGTGCTCCATGCATGCGTTGATGAGCGCTTTCGACCCGTACGGCCGCTCCTCGGGCGGGTTCTGCGTCGGGTCGAGCCAGCTCGACCAGGTCTGGCGCAGGATGTCGATGTCCTCGACCGGGTTGCAGCGGGTGCCCATCGCCCATTGGACCTGGACATTGTCGGTGGGGTCCACGTCGTGGTCGACCACCACGAACCACTTGGCGAAGTACGCCCCGCTGGCCGACTGAGCGGCCAGTGCCAGCACCTGTGCGGCGTGACCGGCGTACTGCTGTTCGATGCTGACTACGACCAGGCCGCGGGATGGGCTGGGGTGCCAGACGCCCTTGACTCCGGGGACGCCCATGGTTTCCAGATCGTTCCAGACGCCGGCCGACCGGGCGATCGCGCTGTAGGTGAGCGGGTTGTCCGACATCAGCGCGTTCATGATGATCGGCCGGGTCCGGCGCATGATCGAGGTCACCTCGATCACCGGACAGGTCGCCTCGGGGCGCCCGTAGTAGCCGGTGAACTCGCCGAACGGGCCCTCCATCTCGGTGGCGTCCGGGTGGATCACGCCCTCGACGACCAGCTCGGCGTGTGCCGGGATCAGCAGCTCGGTGGTGGCGCCTTCGACCAGCTCGACCGGACGCCCGCGCAGGCCGCCCATGTACTCGTACTCGGAGACGTCGTGCGGCAGGGCTAGCGTGCTCAGCATGAAGATGCTTGGCTCGGCGCCCATCACGGCGGCCACCTGCAGCGACTCGCCGCGCTTCCAAGCCCGGGCGATGTGCAGCCGGGCGTCCTTGCCGGGCGAGAGATACAGCCCGATCCGCTTGGAGTCGTGCACCATCATTCGGTACGTGCCGCAGTTGAGGTAGCCGGAGTCGGGGTCGCGGGTGATCACCGCGTCGGCCGTGCCGAGGTAGCGCCCGCCGTCCAACGGCCAGTGCTTGGGTGCCGGCAGCTCCAGGAGGTTGATGTCATCGCCGGTGAGCACGTTGGCATAGATGGGCGCGGCGGTGGGCTCGATGGTGACCGGGGGGATCCGGTTGCGTAGCCGGTTCTTCACCTCGCGGATGATGTCGAGCACCGACCCGGCCGGGTCTGCCCCGGCGGTGAGCGCCACCCGCGACGGGCTCTCCAGCGCGTTCCACAACAGCTGTCCCGCCTCGGCCGGGTAGCCCTTGACGTTCTCGAACAGGACGGCCGGGTTTCCCTTGGTTTTGCCGGCCAGGTAGCTGATCGCGCCTGCCTCCTGGTCCCAGTCGACCGGCTCGCTCACCCGCACGAGCTCGCCCATGGCCTCGACCTTGTCGAGCCAATCACGAAGGCTGTCCATTGTGCCGTCCTCTCGTGAAGGGGTCAGTAGCCGAGCGGGCCGAGGACCCTGATGCCGTGTTCGTTCTGCAGGTACCGGGCGAACCGGTACTTGATCTCGGGACCTTCATACCTTGCGAGCGGCTTCGGACCACCGGGTCCCTTCCGCTCGACCTCCATCACAGTGAACGCGAAGCCGGGTGTGGCGATGAGCTCCTTAGCCGCCTCGAGCTCGTCCAGTGAGGACACGTTGACGGCGCGCTCGACGCCTGCCGCCTTCGCCACCGCGGCGTAGTCGGTCGCGGCGGCGTTTGGCAGGTTGGGGCCGTCGATGGTGCCATAGACCCGGTTGGAGGTGAGGAAGTACTTCAGGTTGGGCCGGCTTAGTTCGGCCATCGTGAGGATCGAGCCAAAGCTCAGGGTCAGTGAGCCGTCCCCGTCGATCACCCACACAGTGTGCTGCGGGCACGCCACCGCCAGACCCAGGCCGAACGAGGCGGCCAGCCCCATCGTGTGCATATGGAACGACTGGTCGTCGGCTGGTCCCCAGATCCGGTGCCATTCCTGGGTGGACGTGCCCAGGCCGAGCACCACCAGCTCGTCACTGTGTTGTCGGCTGAGCCACCCGAGCGCCGCGTCGGCTCTCACGTCGGGCCTCCCTTGGTGATGAGCAGGTGCTTGGCGAGGAAGGTGACGAACGGGCGCTTCAGCAGCAGCGCGCGGGTGTAGGCGGCCGGCAGCTGGTCCAGCTGCGCGGGGTCGCTGATGGTGATGTGCGGGATGCCCAGCGCATCCAGGTACGGCTTGCCGACCAGCCCTTGCCCTACCTGGTACGTCAGCTGGTCGTCGATGCCACCCCGCAGGCTGGCCACGACCAGCAGCGGGATCTGATGGGCGAGGTTCAGCGTCACGAGCTCGTGCGCGCTGGCCAGCAGCCCGGCAATGCCCATCGCCGCGGCGGCCCGGGCACCGCCGAACCAGGCACCGGCACAGACCCCGATCGCCTCGCTCTCCCTGGCGACGGGGATGTAGGTGATCTCGGAGTCGTTGTCAATCAGCGTGAGCAGCGGGACAATCCAGTCGTCGGGCAAACCTGACACCACGGTGATGCCGGCCGCCTTGAGCTGCTCGTACACCCGGACCGAATCCTCCACGGCCCATCCTTTCCGGTTGTTCACAGCTGTCCCCAGAGCAGCCCGTCGGCGACCCGCAGGCCGGCGTAGGTCTGGAGAACCCAGACGACCAGTCCGACGCCCGCCGCCATGAGAGCGGCTGGCCGCCACCCCTCCCGCCGACCCAACGTCATGTAGGCGAACGTCAGCACGACACCCGCTACCAGGAAACCGAGGAGGTAGAGGGCGCCCGTGTAGGCCGCCAGCCAGACGACCATGATCAAGGTCGCCTTGAGGTCGAAGCTGGGCTCGTTACCCAGGCCGGTGGCCCGTGCCTGGGCCTGGGTCACCACCACGGGCGCCGGCGCGGTCGTCTCACCCCCTTCGGGCGACTTCTCTGGGGTCGGGTTCTCTGGGATCGGGCCAGGTGCCGCCGTTGTCGCGGACGGCGGCCCGGGCTCAGGCGCGGGGTCGAGTGCCGGCCTTGGCCGCCGGACCAGAACGTTGACTATCTCCGCCGCCGCAAAGGTAGCCAGCGCGAGGGTGGCGATCATCGGGAAGAGCCGGGTGCGGAACCCCCAGTCCATGCTCATGTTGAGGCCGATCAGGGCCAGCGCGAGCAGGAAACCTGGGAAGACTAGGTCTCGGAGTCGCTCCTTCACACATGCTCCTTTCCGGAGGACACTGCTGCGGCAACCGGGCGGCGGGCCGACCGGCGGCGGTGCCAGAGGCCCCGCAGGGGAGGGACAGTGGCCGAAAGCACCGACACCGCGATGATCACCAAGACGAGCGGGTGGGTCAGCCAGGACATGTCGTAGCGGGACACCGAGAGGAACAGGTAGTTCTCGGCGAGCCCACCCAGCACCAAGCCGAGCACGAGCGGCGCCCGGGGCCAGTCCAGCTTGACCATCGCCAGGCCGAGCAGGCCGAAGGCCAGCATCACGAAGACGCTGGACATCGAGGTTCGCTCCGAGTAGGCGCCGATGAAGATGAGCAGCAGCAGCGGTGGCAGGATCAGGCCACTGCGCACGGTGGTGATCTTGGCAATCGGCTTGACCGCAGCGAGCGCCACCGGGACTGCGATCACGTTGGCGATCACGATCATCCAGACGAACGACATCGTCAGGTCGAGATGGGTGGTGAGCATCTCCGCACCCGGCTGGATGCCCTGGATGAGGAAGGCGCCGAGCAGGATCGCCATCGTAAGGCTGCCCGGGATGCCAAAGGCGACCGTCGGAACGAGCCCACCGCCCTCCTTGGAGTTGTTCACCGTGGCTGGGGCGATCACGCCCTCGATCGCGCCCTTGCCGAACCGCGACGGGTCCTTCGACGTCTGCGCGGCGTGCCCATACGCCACCCACTGCGCAACCGAGCCGCCCAGGCCGGGTAGGACTCCGACGAAGACGCCGATGAGGCTGGCCCTGATCAGCAACCAGCGGTGGCGGATGACGTCAAGAATGCCCTCCTTGACTCCGGAGACCTTGTCCGTGGCCTGGCTAGCGATGCCGCCTCGGCGCCTGGCAAGGTCGATCACCTCGGGCAAGCCGAACAGGCCGATCGCGACTGCGACCAGACCGACTCCGTCCCACAGCTGCAGGCTGCCGAACGTGAACCGCGGGATGCCCGACTGCGGATCCAAACCCACGGTAGACAGAAGAAGGCCAAATGCCGCGGCGGCAAGGCTCCGCAGCATCTTGCCGCGGCCGAGCGTGGCGATGAAGGTCAGCCCCAGAATTATCAGCGCGAAGAACTCAGGTGACCCGAACGACAACACCAATGGACGGACCACCGGGATCGCCGCCACCAGAGCGACGGCGCCGATCACCGCACCGAGCAGGGATGCGAACAGGGCGGCGCCGAGCGCCCGCCCGGCCTGACCCTGCTTACTAAGGGCATGGCCATCCAGCACCAGCGCGGCCGATGTGGACTCGCCTGGTATTCCGAACAGGATCGACGTCATGTCACCCGTGGTAGCGGTGACCGAGAGCATGCCAAGCAGGAACGCGAACGCGTGGGTCGGTTCCATGTCGAACGTGAACGGGAGCATGAGCGCCAGGGTTACGGCGCCGCCGAGGCCCGGCAGGATGCCCACGGTGAACCCGACCGCCATCCCGACAAGCAGGAAGCCGAAAGCCGGCCAGCCAAGTGTCGCTACCAGCCCGTCAAGGAGTGACTGCAGCATGGAGAACGTTCCGTCCTTTCAGGTCGGGCGAGCGGGGTGGCACCGGGCGGCGGTCCGGTGCCCACCCACTCATCCAGCCGGCTAGCTCTCCCCGCCGATCAGAGTCTTGAGCTGGTCGCTGACGTCTGTCGGCATACTGAACAGATCGTCGAAGCCCTCCTTCACCTGCGCCCCGGTGAGCGGGTCGATGAGCAGACTGGCCTGCTCGCTCTCGGCGAGGAAGTCCGGGTCCTGCATCGTGTCGTCGAACGCTTGCTGCATCGCCGCGACCCGTTCCTCCGGCACGTCCGGCGGCAAGAAGTAGATCCGGGTCAGACCACGCGGTGTGCCGGTGCCAAAGAACATCAGGTCCTCTTGCACCTTGTCCTGGGTGAACTCGTAGACTGTCGGCACATCCGGGATGATCTCCTCGATGGTCGGATCTGGCTCGCGGTCGCTCTGGACGAGAGTCGTCCACTCACCGGACTCGAACTTGTCGCGGGTCGTGGCAAGCTCGGTGTGCCAGCTGGTCACGAAGCCGTCGATCTCGCCGGACTCGATAGCGAGCTGGATCGCTGAGCTGCCGTCGTACCCCGGGACGATCCTGATGTTGGCCCCGAGGACCTCCTTCATCAGGACGGCCGGGTCGGTCTGCATCGAACCGGGCGACTGCACGCCAACAACCAGTTCCGGACCGCCCGGGGTCAGCAGTTCCTGGAAGCTCTTCGCCGCGGCGTCGGTGCGCGCGACCAGCACTGTGTTGCCTGGCGGGTCAGGCTGGCCGAGGTAGTTGTACTTGGTCATGTCGAACTGCACCCGTTCCGAGCCGAACAGCTGCTGGATTGCGAGCCCGCCGGTCGCGTTCCCGATGACCGTGCCGTCCTTCGGCGCCTGGTTGTAGACGTAGTTCATGGCGACCATGTGACCGGCACCCGGCATGTTCTCGACGATGACGTTCGGCTGGCCGGGGATGTGCTCACGGATGTGCTTGGCAATCATTCGGGCATAGGTGTCGAAGCCACCGCCGGGGGCGGACGCCACGATCAGCCGCACGGTGTTGCCTTCGTAGAATTCCTCCGCGGAGCCCGAGCTGTCGCCGCCTCCGTCCTCGGAGCTGTTGCCACACGCCGCGACGGCCAGCAATGCGAGCACTCCCGCGAAGGCGCCTAGTTTGCGTACGATCATCTGAGTTCCTCGTTCTATCGCTCTTCAATGGAACATCTGGGCTTGGACCCGTAGGCTCCGGCGCCCTCCACCAACCGGCTGCCGAGAGATTGGCAACGACACCGCTCCCATGGCGTCGACTCCGGCGTCGGGCCATGCACAAGGGTCCCGACCTGTCCGATCGGTATTCGTCTCTAGGTACGGGGCCCATAGGGCATACTCCGCTTTGACGGGCCGCCTGGACGGGCGGGCCGCAGCGTCGCATATGCTGCCATCAGGCTAGGACCGCGCTTCGCTATACATGAAGAGCGGCGTACCGATCAGTGGAACTAAAAGCAGCCCGCCTGCGCCGGCCGGATCCCGCTAACTGAGAATGCCCGGTGATCGACCAGGCTGTGACCAACAGCGCCCGCAGGACCGGTAGGAGACACGCAAGAGCTCACTCCTGCGGTGTCCCGATCTCTTGTGCGCCGTCCTGACGGAGGCCTCCCCACTGCCTGACCGGAACGTCGGCCCGCAGGCCGAGCATCGCGAGCGCCCTGGCCACGGTGTGCCGGACGATGTCGTCGAGCGTCTCGGGCTTGGTGTAGAAAGCCGGCACCGGCGGCGCGATCACCGCGCCAGCCTCCGCGGCCGAAGCCATCAGCCGCAGATGGCCAAGGTGCAGCGGGGTCTCTCGGACCAGGAGCACCAGCGGACGGCGTTCCTTGAGGGTCACGTCGGCGGCCCGGCTGATCAGGTTGTCCGAGTACGAGTGGGCGATCGCTGAGAGTGTCTTGATCGAGCAGGGCGCGACCAGCATTCCCCGGACCGGGAAGGAGCCTGAGGCGATCGATGCGCCGATATTGTTGACGCTGTGCACGACATCCGCGTGCGCGGCCACCACCCGCCGGTCCAGGCCGGTCTCGTGTTTGAGCGTAACCAGGGCCGACGCCGAAGCCACCAGGTGCACCTCGATCCGGTCCAGCTCGCGTAGCAGCTGCAGCGCCCGCAGCCCATAGATCGCCCCGCTGGCACCGGTTATCGCCACGATAACCCGCTCCGGCGCGGGCCGTCCGTTGCTGGGCACCGCGCTCATCGGGACGCATTCTCTGCGCCCGGGTGGCCTCCGCCTGGCCCGACCTGCCGTTGGCCGGTACCGAAGCCCCGCAACAGCTCATCCCACCGCTGTGCCACCCGCAGCCGCGCCTGCGGGGGGAACACGTTGCTGTGCGGAAAGTCCTCCCGCCAGTGGAATGGCCGGCACGCATCCACCAGCAGCCGCCCCATCGTATGGTCGCCGGCCGCCAGCTGCTGCGGCGACAGCCGCGGGTCGAGGGTGGTGGTCCATGCGCCCCGAATCACGTCGATCGACGTGGCCGGGTCAGCGCGGGTACACATCGCCCAGACCACCTGCTCCAAACTGGTCACGTCGATGTCGTCGTCGACCGCCACGTAGTAGCGGTACATGCTGGCGCCACTGCGAAAACCTGACGCGGCGAGCAGGGCCTGCTTGGCATGGCCGGCGTACCGCTGCTTGACGCTGACCACGATCATCAGCGTCTTGCAGAACCCCCACACCCCGGTCACGTCGGTGATCCCGGAGCGGTCCAGGTGGTCCCAGAGCTCAAGCGTGAACGACGGGATCGCCACACTGTCGCTGTCGCCGAGCGGGCGCAGCGGCGGCGTGCCGAGCAAGATCGGCCGTTCCCGGTGATAGATCGTGTCCACGGTCATCACCGGCTCGTTCCCTTCATGCGAGTAGTAGCCGGGCCACTCGCCGAACGGCCCCTCGTACGCGGTGTCCAGCTCCGGCGACGGGATTCGCCCCTCCAGCACGATCTCGGCGTGCGCGGGCACCGGAAGGCCACTCGCCGGCAGGTTCACCACCTCTAGCGGGCTGCCCCGGAAGGCGCCGGCCAGCTCGTACTCGGAGGTGCCGAAGGGGGCTGCCATCGCGGCCGTCATCCAGGTCGCCGGGTCGCAGCCCAGTACCACCGCGATCGGGGCTTCCCGGCCGGCGGCCCAATGCTTCTCCAGGATCATCCGGCCGTGCTTGGCGGCCAGGATCCACAGGCTCATCCGGTTGCGCCCTTGGATCATGCCTCGGTAGACGCCGACATTGACCCAGCCCCGATCCGGATCCCGCAGCACGACCATGTCGGCGGTGCCGATGTACCGGCCGCCGTCCCGCTCATGCCACTTTGGCGTCGGAAACGCGTCCAGGTCGACCTCGTCGCCTACCTGCCGGCTAGCGAGGACGGGACCGTCGGAGGCCACCGCGGGAGGCAGCGGCCCGCTGAGCTGCCGACGCCGTACTCGCCACTGGGCCAGCATGTCCAGCGGGTGGGCGTCGAGCGGCAGATCGAAGGCAACGCCGAACCGCCGGGTAGTGCGCAGCGGGTTGGCCGCGACCCGGTGCCCCTCCGGGAGGCCATCGAACCGGTCGAATACCAGCATCGGGCCGCGCGCCTCGGCGGCCAGCTCGGTCAGCACGCCGACCTCCTCGTCCAGCGAGGCGCCGTCGACGAACGCCGCCTCACCGACCTCGGCGCAGGCGCCGATGAACGCTTCAAGCGAGTCCTGCATGGTCTCCCCCAGTAGTTGCACCCGAGACTTCATGATCGCTTTCCGGTCCGCGGATCGGCTCGGACCCGGCGGCCGGACCGCTCGCGGGTGGCTCTCGCCACCGCCAAGGCCGCCGCTGCCACGACCACCCCTGTGCCGACCAGCGCCCAGGTAAGCGTGGTGACGCTGGCCAACGTGGAGTCGACCAGGGCGGCCAGCGGACGGGAGCCGAGGAAGAAGACGCCCCACAGTGCCATCACCCGCCCGCGCAGGTGCTCCGGCACATCGAGCTGCATCGAGGTGGTCAGCGCGGTGATCGCGAAGAAGTAGCCGACACCACCGACGGCCAGAGCGGCGCTGCCGGTCAGCAGCTCCGGCGCAACGCCGAGCACACCGATCATCAGTGCAAGCGTGGTCAGGCCAAGCACGCCAGTAGCGCGGTAGCCGATCCGGACGTTGACCCGGCGGACGAACAGCATCGCCAGCACCGCCCCGCCGCCGTACGCGCCGGCGAGGATGCCGACCGCGAGCTCAACGTTGTCGACCTTGAGCGGACCGCCGCCGGCCATCAGATCGTGGGCGAGCAGTGGCACCAGCGTGATCACCGGGTCACTGCCGTACCCGGCGGCGGCGATGCCGACCAGCATCGCGAGCATCCGCTTGTGCGCCCAGACGTAGCGGATGCCGGCGGTGAAGCCGCGGTGGGCGACCCCCGCCCTGGCACCGGCGCCATGCGGCCCGCTGTCCGGCTCGGCCCGGAGCGGCTTGATCACCGCCAGCGCGGCGACGAACAGCAGGTAGGAGGCGGCGACTGCCACGAAGACAGCGATCGGCCCCAGCGAAAGCAGGAGCAGGCCGCTCAGTGCGGGTCCGAGGGTCCGCCCGAGGTTGAACGTCACCGTGTTGAGCGCCACGGCCTGACCCAGGTCGGCGGTGGGCACCAGGGCGGCGACCAACGCGTGCCGGGCCGGGTCGGTGACCGCCAGCGCTATGCCGAAGCCGAGCGACATCAGCAGTACCGGCCATGGGTTGGTGATCCGGTCCTGGCCGACCAGTGCTCCCCATGCCGCCAACCCCGAAACCGCCACCCCAGCGCAGGCCAGCGCAACCATCATCAGCTTACGTCGATCGAACCGGTCGGCCAGCGCGCCCCCCACGGGGGCGAGCACGACCGGGGCGGTGAACTGCATGATGGTGACCAGCCCGACGTAGAAGGCGGATCCGGTGATCTGGAAGATCAGCACGACTGCGCCGACGTTGTAGGCCCAGACGCCGGTGTTCGAGACGACGTTGCCCCAGAAGTACGGCCCGAAGTTCCGGTCAAGCAGCAGCGCCCAGGAGCTACGCGACCCGCTGACCGTGCCCACCAACCGACCCACCCACCCTAGGTGAGATAGCCACGAGCCTGGAACAGCCCGTGAATCTGCGAAACGTACGCGTTGAACTCGGGGGTCACCTGCAGTCCCGGCGATCTTGGGTGGGGCAGGTCGATGTCGACGATCCGCTCGATTCGTCCCGGCCGCGGGGTCATCACCGCCACCCGGTCGCTGAGGAACACCGCCTCGGCGATCGAGTGTGTGATGAACAGGACCGACTTGCGCTGCTCGTACCACAGCCGGTGCAGATCCAGCATGAGCTGCTCGCGCGTCATCGTGTCGAGCGCCCCAAACGGCTCGTCCAGCAACAGGATGCTCGGATCGTGTACGAGCGCCCGGCAGATCGAGACCCGTTGCTTCATGCCACCGCTGAGCTGGCGAGGATAGGCGTTCTCGAAGCCGGTCAGCCCCACCCGGCGGAGCAGATCCCCGGCCCGCGCCCGATGCGCGTCGTCGAGCAGCTTGCGCCCCTCAAGCTGGATCAGCACGTTGCCCATCACCGTGCGCCAGTCGAGCAGCAGCGCGTCTTGGAACGCGACGCCGGGGAGGGTCTGCGGTCCCCGGACCGGCGTACCCTCGACCAGCACCTCGCCGCCGGTGCTCGTCAGCAGCCCGGAGGCGATCATCAACATTGTGGACTTACCGCAGCCGGAGGGGCCGACAAGCGAGACGAACTCCCCGTCCCGGATGTCCAATGACACGCCGCAGAGCGCCTCGACTATCCGCTCGGGGGACCGGTAGACCTGCGAGACGTCCCGGAACGAGATGGCGTCGGGCGTTTCCGATGCAGTAGTCACAGCAACTTCTCCCGTTCCCGCGCCTGGGTCTCGTGCCACGGAATGGAGAACCGCTCGACCACCTCGATGAGCCAGAAGAGCAGGACGCCGATCAGGGCGATGATGATGATCGCGCTGAACGTGGTCGGGGTGTTCAGCGCGCTCGTGCTGATCAGGATCAGTGCGCCGAGGCCGGCTTCGGCACCGATGAACTCGCCCACGACCGCGCCGATCACGGCGAGCGTCATACCGACCTTGAGCCCGCCGAACACCGACGGCAGCGAGCTCGGAAATCGGATCTTGATGAACAGCTGGACCCAGGACAGGCCCATCACCCGACCAAGGTTGATCATGTTCTGCCCGATCCCCTGCAGCCCCACGATCGTGGCGACGGTGATCGGAAAGAACGCGATCAGCGCGGTGGTCGCGATGATCGGGGCGACCCCGAAGCCGAGCCAGACCACCAGCAGCGGGGCGATCGCCACCTTCGGGATTGCCTGCAGCATGACGATGATCGGATAGATCGCCCGCTCGATCGCCCGGCTGGAGACCATCGCGACGGCCAGCGTCAAGCCGAACCCGACGGCGATCGAATAGCCCACCGCCACCTCCGTCACGGTGGCCCGAGCATGCACCAGCAAGTCACGCCAGTCTTCGACCAGCGTCTCGGCGACCGCCCCGGGGCCGGGAAGGAGGAACTCTTCGATGTCGAGAACCGTCACGACGGAGTGCCAGATCAAGACCAACCCGGCGAACTCGAGCAGGATGAACAGGCTCCGGCGCAGCCGGGCGCCCCGGAACCGAACCTTGGTCGACCGGGCCAGAGATGACGGAGCCTCTGCCACGTCGGTCGTCACGGCTTCCTCCCGAAGCGTTGAAGGGTCGAGCGTCCGCCGGGCTGGCCGCGCCGGACGGGCGGCGCGGACTCAGTCAACCGGTTCGATGAACTCGTTGGTGTAGTAAACGTCGAGCGGCTGCGGAGACTCGAGGTCGCCGGACTGCACCAGCACGTCGACCGTGGCCTGCCAGACCTCATCGGACATCTGGCCGAGCGGTTTCCCCACCATCTCGTTGACCGTGGTGATCACCTTGATGGGATCCTGGTAGGCGGATATACCGTCGGGGAAGTACTTCTCTACCGAGTCGACCGCGAACTGGTGCTCGGTCAGCGAGTCGTTGAGCCCGCGCAGGAAGGCGCGGACGATGCCCCGCACCTCGTCGGGGCTCTCCTCGATCTTGCTCTCCGTGGTGACCAGACCGGAGCCGATGGTTCCTACGCCGTAGTCGGCGTAGGCCAGCCAACCCGCGTCGGGCATGTCCTCGCGGACCCGCACCAGGTTGGTGTAGGACGCTCCGGAGGCCGCGTCCACGTCGCCGCTGAGCAACGCGGTCACAGTCGCCCGGCCAGACACTGACACTATCTCCACCTTGGACTCATCGATGCCGTTGAGGCTTACGAATGGGCTCCAGAGCAGGCGCGACGCGCCGGCCGACGGCAGGGCAAGCTGCTTGCCCTCCAGGTCCTTCGGCGTGCTTATACCGCTGTCCGGGGCAGTCATGATCCCGAACGCGTTGACCTGCCGGTTCGCCGCGACCGCGCGCAGCCCCAGGCCCTCCTGCGCCGCCAGCGGCACGTCGTCCATGGATCCGAACAGATAGTCGTTCTGGCCAGTGGCCACAAGTACAGTGGGTTCGACGTTGCCGCCCTGGACGATCTCCACGTCGTACCCCTCGTCGCGGAAGTAGCCCTTCTCCAAAGCCACGAAGGCCGGGGAGTACTCAGGGCTGGCGGTAAAGCCGAGCACGATGCTGACCTTCGTCAGCTCCCCGCTCGCCGGATCGTTCTCCGCGTCACCCCCGCCACCGCACGCGGCGGCGAGGAGGGAAGCAGCTGCCATACTCGCAGCGAAGCGCAATGGACGTTTCCTCATACCGGACTCCTATGTCTGACCCGGTCGACGGGCATCCCCACGGACGCCCGTTTCTTGTTCCTCTAGCAGCTCCAGGGCCACGGAGACGATCATGTCCTCCTGCCCACCGACGTATCCCTCCTCGCCGACCCGGGTGAGGATCTTGTGCGCCGGCACGCCGTACCGCTCGGCGGCGCGTTCGGCGTGCAGCAGGAACGAGGAGTAGACCCCGGCGTAGCCCTGCACGATCGAGGGCCGATCCATGACCGGCATCCGGGGAATGTACGGACGTACGACCTCCTCGGCGGCGGCGAGGGTACGTTGCACATCGACACCGGTTGGCACACCGAGCCGGTCGAACACCGCGGCCAGTACCTCGGTGGGCGAGTTGCCCGCGCCCGCGCCCAGCGCGCAGAGTGCTCCGTCGAGTTGGCGCGCTCCCGCCTCGTAGGCGAGCACGGAGTTGGCCACCCCGAGCGACATGTTCTGGTGGCCATGGAAGCCAACCTCAGCGTCCCGGCCGACTTCGGCGACCAGCGCCTGCACCCGCTCTTGGGTGTCTGAAAGCATCAGCGCACCGGCCGAGTCCACAACGTAGACACATTGGGCGCCGGCGTCCACCATGATCCGGGCCTGCTTGGCCAGAGTCGACGGGCTCGCCCGGTGACTCAACATCAGGAAACCCACCGTCTCCAGACCCAGGTCCCGCGCCACCCCGAAGTGCTGGACCGAGATGTCCGCCTCAGTGCAATGGGTCGCGATACGCACCACCGACATCCCGGCATCGGCCGCGCCGCGCATGTCCTCGACCGTGCCGACACCTGGAAGCAGCAGGCATGCGATCCGAGCCGAGTGCGCCTCCTCCCGGGCGGCGCTAATCAACAGCAGCTCGTCCTGCCGGGAGAAGCCATAGTTGAAACTTGACCCACCCAACCCGTCGCCGTGGGTCACTTCGACCAGCTCCACGCCGGCCGCGTCCAGCGCGTGCACCGTCGAGCGGACCTGCTCCTCAGTGAACTGGTGCGCCATCGCGTGGCTGCCGTCACGCAGGGTCGAGTCGGTGATTCGCAGCGACGGACGGGAAGGCCCGGAACCGACGTCGCCCGTCACATCCCCACTCATCCCACCGTCCCCCGCTTCCGTTTCGCGAGCATGTCACCCACCCGAGCTGCCGCCGCGGTCATGATGTCAAGATTGCCGGCATAGGTCGGCAGGTGGTCCCCATTGCCACGGACCTCGAGAAACACCGCCACCCGGGCATCGCCGTTCCATCGTGGATCCGGATCGTCGAACTGCGGCTCAGCCCGCAGCATGTAGCCCGGGACATACTCCCGCACTGCCTCCACCATGGCCAGGACGCTCTTCGCGATAGCCTCCCGGTCGTGCTCTGCGGGCAAAGAACAGTAAACCGTGTCACGCATGATGACCGGCGGCTCCGCCGGGTTCAGTATGATCACCGCCTTGCCCCAACGAGCACCGCCCACCACTTCGATCCCCCGCGCGGTGGTCGCCGTGAACTCATCGATGTTCGCCCGCGTACCGGGACCCGCCGAACGGGAAGCGATCGACGCGACGATCTCGGCATACTTGACCTCAGCCACGCGGCTGACCGCCGCCACAACTGGAATGGTCGCCTGACCCCCGCAGGTGATCATATTTAGGTTCGGCTGGTCCTGGTACTCATCCAGGTTCACCACCGGCACTACAAACGGGCCCACCGCCGCAGGAGTCAGGTCAACCACCTGGATACCCGCCCGCCGGTAGCGAGGCGCGTTCGCCGCATGCGCCTGCGCACTCGTCGCCTCAAACACCAACTCGGGCAGCTCATCCTGACCCAACAGCCAGTCCAACCCGCCCGCGGACGCCTCGACACCGAGTGCGGCAGCCCTACGCAGGCCGTCGGAATCCGGATCGACTCCCACCATCCACCGAGGCTCGACCCACTCGCTGCGCCGCAGCTTTACCAGCAGGTCCGTACCTATGTTGCCGGGGCCGACAATCGCGGCCCTCACTTTCCCCATCCCGAGGCTCCCGCAAATCAATGCAAACACGACGATACGAGACGACCCGTCCGCGGGAGCCGCCTGACCGAGAGACCGACTCGATACCCGCAGATTCTGCAAAAGGCCACGTACCGACGACAAGGGCTTGGTTCCGGTGACCGAGACGCGCCTCGCAGCTAGCGGGTGTAGTGGTCACCCGGCTGGAAGCCCGTCGTTGTTACGGGACTCGCCGGCGATCCGTCCCGCGCCGGGCCTAGCCTGGCAAGCATGCGGTTCGAGCAGCGGTTGCGGGACGGGATCGCGGACGGGTCGGTGACGGTCATGTTCCGCCGGTGGCGGCGCACCCAGGCGGTGGCCGGGCACCGGTACCGGACCGGCCGCTCGATGATCGAGGTCCGGGCGGTCGTCGGCGCCGGCCACGAAGCCATCCAGTGACATCGACATTGCCGTGAGGATTCTGGTCATTCGTCCCACTCCCTGATCGGGGTGCCCCGGTGGGCACCGCTGGGACGATGACGAAGCCGCCGGCCGGAACTCGACCCAACCGCGTACTGTCGCAGTCGGCAGATGTCGCCGGCACCAGGGAGCCCGTCGATGACCGACACCTACCAACCGACCGAGCGGACCACCGCCAGCCGGGAGCGGCAGCGGATGTCCTACGACAGCGCGGCGGTGCACGCGGTGCTGGACGAGGCGTACCACTGCCACCTGTCGTTCGTGGTCGACGGCCAGCCGCGCGTACTGCCCACCCTGCAGGTGCGGATCGGGGAGACGGTGTTCGTGCACGGCTCCACCGGCAGCCGGCCGCTGCTGGCCGCCAGCGGCCCCGCCGGCTTGCCGGTGTGCCTGGCGGTGACCCTGCTGGACGGGCTGGTCTTCGCCCGCTCGCAGTTCCACCACTCGGCCAACTACCGGTCGGTGGTGGTGCACGGCACCGCCCGGCTGGTCGAGGGCGACGACACCAAGCGGGAGGTGCTGGCCGCGCTGCTGGACAAGTTCGCCCCCGGCAGGTCCACCGACACCCGCCCGCCGACCCGCAAGGAGCTGGCCGAGACCGCGCTGCTGGCGGTGCCGCTGGCCGAGGCGTCGCTGCGGTCCCGGACCGGTGGGGTGGTGGAGGAACCGGAGGACCTGACCCTGCCGCACTGGGCCGGAGTGGTGCCGCTGCGGCTGACCCCGGGCGCCCCGCAGCCGGAGCCGGATGTGGCCACCCCCACCCCGGCGTATCTGCCAGGAGCGCCGGCCCGCCGCTAGGGTCGGGGGATGGAGCCGTTTCGGGTACGGATCGGAGTACGCGGCTACGAGCTCGACCCGCAGGGGCACGTGAACCAGGCCGTCTACCTGCAGTACGCCGAGCACGCCCGGTGGGAGTTTCTGCGAGCCGCCGGGATCGGCCCGGACACGCTGCTGGCCGCCGGCGTCGGCCCGGCCGCGCTGGAGAACACCATCCGCTACCGGGCGGAGCTGCGCGGCGGGGACGAGGTGGACGTGAGCTGCGAGTTCACCTGGCCCACCAGCGGCCGGACGTTCCGGATCGCCCAGCAGTACCACCGGCCGGACGGCACCCTGGTGGCCGAGCTGACCGCGGTGGCGGGGATGCTGGATCTGGCCCAGCGCAAGCTGGTGGCCGACCCGGCCGAGCAGCTCCGGGCGCTGGCCGGCGCCCCAGAGGTGCTCGGGCTCTGAGCGCCGGCTACCGGGTGCGGCCGCTTACTTGACGCAGCCCCTGCCCGCCCCGGTCCGCCCCGGTCCGGCACCGGGATGTCGTACCGGGTGGGCATGATGGGAGCCGTGGACACAACAGGCTTCGGGGCGGCGACGCGGGCGTGGTTCGATGCGGCGTTCGCCGAGCCCACGGCCGCCCAGACCGGGGCCTGGCGGGCGGTCAGCGCCGGGCGGCACGTGCTGGTGGTGGCGCCGACCGGCTCCGGCAAGACGCTGGCGGCGTTCCTCTGGTCGCTGGACCGGCTGGCCACCCATCCTGCGCCGGCTGAGCGGCTGCACCGGTGCCGGGTGCTCTACGTCAGCCCGCTCAAGGCGCTCGCCGTGGACGTGGAGCGCAACCTGCGGGCCCCGCTGACCGGGATCCGGCAGGCCGCCGCCCGGCTCGGCGAGCCGGTGCCGGAGATCTCGGTCGGGATGCGCACCGGCGACACCCCGACCGAGGCCCGCCGGGCGTTCGCCCGCCGGCCGCCGGACATCCTGATCACCACCCCCGAGTCGCTGTTCCTGCTGCTCACCTCGTCGGCCCGGGAGGCGCTGCGGGGGGTGGAGACGGTGATCGTCGACGAGGTGCACGCGGTCGCCGCCAGCAAGCGGGGCGCCCACCTGGCGCTGTCGCTGGAGCGGCTGGATGCGCTGCTGCCCCGGCCGGCGCAACGGGTCGGGCTGTCCGCGACGGTCCGCCCGGTCGAGGAGGTGGCCCGGTTCCTGGGTGGGGCGGCGCCGGTCGAGGTGGTGCTCCCGCCGTCGGCCAAGACCATCGACGTGAGCGTGCAGGTGCCGGTCGAGGACATGACCGCCCCGGAGGTCCCGGCCGGCGACGGCGGCGGCAACGGCGGCGATCCGGGCGACGACGAGCAGCCCCGACGGCCGTCGATCTGGCCGGCGGTCGAGCAGCGGGTCTTCGAGCTGGTCCGGGCGCACCGGTCGACGATCGTGTTCACCAACGGCCGCCGGGCGGCCGAGCGGCTGTGCGCCCGGCTGAACGAGATCGCGGCCGGCAGCCCGCCGCCGGAGACCGTGCCGGCCGAGATCATGGCGCAGTCCGGGGCCGCGGCCGGCTCACCGCCGGTGATCGCCCGGGCCCACCACGGCAGCGTGTCCAAGGAGGAGCGCAAGCAGATCGAGGAGGCGCTCAAGTCCGGCACCCTGCCGGCGGTGGTCGCCACCAGCTCGCTGGAGCTGGGCATCGACATGGGCGCGGTCGACCTGGTGGTGCAGGTGGAGGCGCCGCCGTCGGTGGCCGCCGGGCTGCAGCGGATCGGCCGGGCCGGGCACCAGGTGGGTGCGGTCTCCTCCGGGGTGGTCTTCCCGAAGCACCGCGGCGACCTGCTCTCGTGCGCGGTGGTGGCGCAGCGGATGACCGACGGCCAGATCGAGGAGCTGCGCTATCCGCGCAACCCGCTGGACGTGCTGGCCCAGCAGGTGGTGGCGATGGTCGCGCTCGACTCGTGGCCGGTGGCCGACCTCGCGGCCCTGCTGCGCCGGGCGGCGCCGTTTGCGGAGCTGCCCGACTCGGCGCTGTACGCGGTGCTGGACATGCTCTCCGGCCGCTACCCGTCCACCGCGTTCGCGGAGCTGCGGCCCCGGCTGGTGTGGGACCGCGACACCGACCTGCTCACCGGTCGCCGCGGGGCCCAGCACCTGGCGGTCACCAGCGGCGGCACGATCCCGGACCGCGGGTTGTTCGGGGTCTTCCTGGCCGGCGCGGACAAACCTGTCCGGGTCGGCGAGCTGGATGAGGAGATGGTCTACGAGTCGCGGGTCGGCGACGTGTTCCTGCTCGGCTCCACCTCCTGGCGGATCGAGGACATCACCCCCGACCGGGTGCTGGTCACCCCGGCTCCCGGCCAGCCGGCCCGGATGCCGTTCTGGAAGGGGGACGCCCCCGGCCGGCCGCTGGAGCTGGGCCGCGCGCTCGGCGCCCGGCTGCGGGAGCTGTCCACGCTGGACCGCGAGTCCGCCGCCGCACAGCTGCGGGCCGGCGGGCTGGACGGCTGGGCCACCGGCAACCTGCTGACCTACCTGGCCGACCAGCGGGAAGCGGTCCGGGCACTGCCGGACGACCGCACCGTGGTGGTGGAGCGATTCCGGGACGAGCTGGGCGACTGGCGGATGGCCGTCCACTGTGTGCTCGGTGCGAAGGTGAACGGGCCGTGGGCACTGGCGGTGGGGCAGCGCCTGCAGGAGCGGTACGGGGTGGACGCGCAGGTGGTGCCGTCCGACGACGGGATCGTGGTGCGGCTGCCGGACCTGCTCGACGAGCCGCCCAGCGCCGACCTGGTCGCCTTCGACCCGGACGAGATCGGCCCGGTGGTGGAGGCGGCGGTGGGCGGCTCGGCGCTGTTCGCGTCCCGGTTCCGGGAGTGCGCGGCCCGGGCGCTGCTGCTGCCCCGCCGCGACCCGCGCCGCCGGCAGCCGCTGTGGCAGCAGCGCCAGCGGGCCGCCCAGCTGCTGGACGTGGCCCGGGAGTTCGCCGACTTCCCGATCACCCTGGAGGCGGCCCGGGAGTGCCTGCGGGACGTGTTCGACCTGCCCGGGCTGGTCACCCTGATGCGGGAGCTGGCCGGCCGGAAGGTCCGGCTGGTGGAGGTGGAGACCCCGAAGCCGTCGCCGTTCGCGCGCTCGCTGCTGTTCGGCTATGTGGGAGCCTTCCTGTACGAGGGGGACGCGCCGCTGGCCGAGCGGCGGGCGGCCGCACTGGCGCTGGACTCGACCCTGCTCGGCGAGCTGCTCGGCCGGGTGGACCTGCGGGAGCTGCTGGATCCGGCGGTGGTCGCCGAGACCGAGCGGCAGCTGCAGTGGTTGCACGAGACCCGGCGGGTGCGGGACGCCGAGGACGCGGCCGAGCTGCTGCGGGTGCTCGGCGACCTGTCCACCGCCGAGTGCGCGCAGCGGGGCGCGGAACCGGGCTGGCTGGACGAGCTAGCCGCGGCCCGGCGGGCGATCCCGGTGCGGATCGCCGGTCAGGAGCGCTGGATGGGGGTGGAGGACGCCGGGCGTTATGCCCAGGCGCTGGGGGTGGCGCTGCCGGTCGGGGTGCCGGAGGCGCACCTGGCCCCGGTCGCCGACCCGCTCGGCGACCTGGTTGCCCGGTTCGCGCGTACCCATGGCCCGTTCGAGACCGCCACCGTCGCGGCCCGATTCGGCCTCGGCGTGGCGGTGGTCGACCATGCGCTGCACCGGCTGGCCGCCGCCGGCCGGCTGGTGGCCGGCGAGCTGTCCCCGGAGGCGGCCGGGGTGCAGTGGTGCGACGCCGAGGTGCTGCGGATGCTGCGGCGGCGGTCGCTGGCCGCGCTACGTCGCGAGATCGAGCCGGTGCCGCCGCAGACGCTCGCCCGCCTCCTGCCGCAGTGGCAGCAGGTCGGCGGGGCGGCCGCCGGGGCGGCGGCGGTAGCCGCGGCGGTCGAGCAGCTGCAGGGGGTGCCGCTGCCCGGCTCGGCGCTGGAGCGGCTGGTGCTTCCGGCGCGGGTCGCCGACTACTCCCCGGCGTTCCTAGACGAGCTGTGCGCCAGCGGGGAGGTCACCTGGACCGGGGCCGGTGCGGTCGGGACCGGCGACGGGTGGGTGGTGCTCGCCTACGCCGACACCGCCGGGCTGCTGCTGCCGCCGCCGGACCAGGCGTTACGCCTGACCCCGCTGCACGCCGCCGTGCTGGCGGCGCTGGCGGACGGGCAGGCGTTGTTCTTCCGGGGGCTGGCCGACCGGGTGTCGGCGGCCGCCGCCCCGGAGCCGGTGGACGACCCGGCGCTGGTGGCGGCGATCTGGGATCTGGTGTGGGCCGGACACCTGTCCAACGACACGCTGGCCCCGCTGCGGGCGCTGCTGTCCGGCGGCGGCGGCGCGCACCGGCGGCGGCCGGCACCGGCCCGGTCCCGCTACGTCTCCGGCGACCGCCCGGGGCTGGGCGGCAGGTCCGGGCGGGCCGGGCTGGGCCGGTCCGGCCGGGTGGCGCTGCCCTCGCGGACCGGCCCGCCGACGGTGGCCGGCCGGTGGCACCGGCTGCCGGACCGCGACCCGGACCCGACCCGGCGGGCAGCGGCGCTGGTCGATGTCCTGCTGGAACGGCACGGGGTGCTTACCCGCGGGGCGGTGGCGGCGGAGGGGCCGACCGGCGGGTTCGCCGGGGTCTATCCGGTGCTGGCGGCGCTGGAGGAGCGCGGGACGGCCCGGCGAGGTTACTTCGTGGAGGGGCTGGGTGCCGCCCAGTTCGCGGTGCCCGGGGCGGTCGACCGGCTGCGGGCGCTGGCCGAGCCGGACCGGCACCGGCACCGTCCGGCGGCGCCGCTGGTGCTGGCCGCGACCGACCCGGCCAACCCGTACGGTGCCGCCCTGCCCTGGCCGGAGCGGCCGGTCGACGCCGGCGACGACGCCCGCCCGACCGGACACCGGGCCGGCCGCAAGGCTGGCGCGCTGGTCGTGATCGTCGCCGGCGAGCTGGCCCTCTACGTGGAGCGGGGCGGCCGGACCGTGCTGTCCTACACCGAGGACCCGGACGGGTTGGCGGCCGCCGCGAAGGCGCTCGCCGGCGCGGTGCACGCCGGTGCGCTGGGCGCGATCTCGGTGGAGCGCGCCGACGGCGGTGCGGTGCACGCCTCCCCGCTGCGGGACGCGCTGACCGCCGCCGGGTTCCGGGTCACCCCCCGCGGCCTGCGGTTGCGCGCCTGAGTGCCATCCACACCGGACTGGCCGGGCACGCCACCGAGCTGACCCGTTCGCGCTGCGCACCGGCCCGGTCAACTGACCGGTCAGCCGCCAGCCATGCCGTCGACCCGGCGCTGGACCTCGGCTGCGGTAAGGTCCTCGATCTGCTGGGAGATCATCCACTGGTGTCCGAACGGGTCGGCGAGCCGCCCACCCCGCTCCCCGTGCGGCTGGTCGGCCACCGGATAGATCACCGTCGCCCCGGCGGCGAGCATGGCGCCGGCTACCGCGTCGGCGTCGTCGACCTGCAGTGCGATGATCACCGGTGTGCCGCCGAGCGTGGCCGGCGCCAGGTCGCCGTCGCCCTCATCCTTGAGCGCGATCGTGGTGCCGGCGACGTCGAGCTCAGCGTGCACGATCTTCCCGGCCGGGTTGGTGTAGCGGGCCACCTCCGTGGCCCCGAGCGCCGCCCGGTAGAAGTCGATCGCCGCCGCGCCTTCCGAGACCACCAGCCGGGCGTAGACCCCGACGATGTGGGAGTTCATTGTCATACCCTATGGTCCCCCGGACGCCGGCGCCCGGATTGTAGAAATCCCCCCTACAGCGGAGTGTGGTTCTGCTCACCGGCCGACCGGGGCGCGTGCCCAGTCGCGCTCACTGTTCACCAGCAGCTGGGAGTGGCCGGTGGGCAGCGCCCGCTCCCGCGCGTGCGGTAGCCGGGCGCGGTAGTAGCCGATCGCGGAGATCAGCGGCGCCAGCGCCGACTCCGGCCGGCGTACCACCACCTGTCCCAGAACATCCATGTCACCGCCCAGGCTAGCGCGACCCGCCCGCTCACAACCGGGGCGGAAACTGGTCCCCTATCGGGAGGAGATAGGGGGAAGGACACGCGATGTGACCTGCGAAAACCACTCACCTATCCGGTACTACGATCACCGGAACGACGGACGGTTCGGGCGCTCCACGCGCGGGAAGCACACCCGGGGGCGTTCAGCGCGCCCGCATCCACCGGGCCGGGAACATCCCGACCCCCGAACGGGTTCTTGCTTGAGCAAGTATCTTGGAGAACGACGTCGAGAGAAGAGAGGCACCGCCATGCCGGCCGTAACCGTGGACGACGTTCTCGTCCTCCCTCGGGTCCCCGCGCCCGACCCCGCCACCACCGCGTACCGGGATGTGCGCCGGATCATCACCGCGCCGGCCGGGTACGAGGGCGAGGGGTTCCCGGTACGGCGGGCGTTCGCCGGCGTACCGGTGGACGAGCTGGACCCGTTCATCCACCTGGACCAGATGGGTGAGGTGGAGTACGCGCCGGGCGAGCCGAAGGGCACCGCCTGGCACCCGCACCGGGGGTTCGAGACCGTGACCTACATGATCGACGGGATCTTCGACCACCAGGACTCGAACGGCGGCGGCGGCACGATCACCAACGGCGACACCCAGTGGATGACCGCCGGGGCGGGGATCCTGCACATCGAGGCACCGCCGGAGCACCTGGTGGCCAGCGGCGGCCTGTTCCACGGGCTGCAGCTGTGGGTGAACCTGCCCCGGGCGAAGAAGCTCTCACCGCCGCGGTACCAGGACATCCGGGGCAGCGCCGCCACCCTGCTCACCAACCCGGACGGGGGCGCCCTGATCCGGCTGATCGCCGGCGAGCTGGCCGGCCACGAAGGCCCCGGCTCGACCCATACCCCGATCACGATCGCGCACGTCACGCTCGAGCCGGGCGGCCGGCTCGACCTGCCCTGGCGGGCCGACTACAACGCCCTGGTGTACGTGCTCGCCGGCACGGGCACCGTCGGCGCCCGCCGGCACCGGCTGCACACCGGGCAGCTGGCGGTGCACGGACCCGGTGCCGCGCTGCGGATCGAGGCCGACCCAACGCAGGACTCGCGTACCCCGAAGTTGGAGCTCTACCTGATGGGCGGTGAGCCGATCCGTGAGCCGGTCGCCCACTATGGCCCGTTCGTGATGAACACCCGGGCCGAGCTGCTCCAGGCGTTCGAGGACTACCAGGCCGGCCGGCTCGGGACCGTCCCGGCCGAGCGGGTCCCGCACACCGGCGGCTCGGACGACCCGCCGCGGTAGGCGCGCAGGGGCGGCGTCCGATCTGTTCAAGACACCGGCCACCGCCCCGCTTAGTATCAGGCTCATGAAGCCTCAACTTGACCTCATCGGCATCGTGGTCGCTGACATGGCGGCGTCGCTGGCCTTCTACCGGCGGCTCGGGCTGGACGTTCCCGCGAGCGCGGACAGCGAGCCACACGTGGAGGCGACCCTGCCCGTCGGGCTCCGGCTGGCCTGGGACACCGAGGAGACCATCCGCTCGTTCGACTCCAGCTGGCAGCCGCCGGCCGGCGGGCACCGGATCGGCCTGGCGTTCCGGTGCGACGATCCGGCCGCGGTCGACCAGGCGTACGCGGAGCTGGTGGCCGCCGGTTACCAGGGCGCGCTAGAGCCGTGGGACGCGTTCTGGGGCCAGCGGTACGCCTCCGTGCACGACCCGGACGGCAACGCGGTAGACCTGTTCGCCCCGCTCAGCCAGTGACTCCGGCTCGGCCGACGGCATCGGCTCAGCCGGCGGCATCGGCGCCGGTGAGCACCCGGAGCGGCACGCCGGACAGCGCCCGCACCTCGCGCGCCAGATGCGCCTGGTCGGCGTAACCGGCCGCGACCGCCACCTCGGCGAACCGGACACCGGCGCGGGCCAGCCCGGCGGCCCGGCGGAACCGGAGGATCCGGGCGAGCAGCTTCGGGCCGTACCCGAACGCGGCCAGGCAGCGCCGGTGCAGCTGCCGCTCGCTGAGCCCGAGCGCGGCGGCGGTCGCGGCCACCAGGTCACCGGCCCACTGCTGGCTCGCGACCGCAGCGACCACCGGGTCGGGCGGGCCGGTGACGGCGAGCCGGTCCCGCACCACCGCCTGGATCGCGGCCGCCCGGTCAGCCGCGCCGCTGAGCTGCCCAGCCAGCCGCCGGACCTGGCCGGCCGGCCATAGCGCGTCCAGCGGGACCCGCTGGTCCCGCAGCTCTTGGCCGGGCACCCCGAGCACGGCCGGGCCGGCGCCGGGCGCGAACCGCACCGCCGCGTACGGCGTGCCGGGCGCGATGGTGGTCAGGTGTGCCCGGGTGTCCGGTCCGGCCACCAGCAGCCCGCCGGCCGCCCAGATCAGGTCGGTACAGCCGTCCGGGAGGATCCGGTGCACGGCCGCCGGGTGGCCCGACGGCGGGTCGCGGACCCAGACCGCATCCACCACCCCGGCCAGCTCCGGTGCCACCGCCAGCTCCCGGTACACCCTTCGAGGGTGGCACATCCGCCCGGCCGGGACGACCCCGGCGGGTCAGATCGCCGGGATTACCTCGGCGGCCAGCAGGTCCAGGTGGTCCAGGTCGGCCAGGTCCAGCACCTGCAGGTAGGCGCGGGAGGCGCCGACCGCCCGGTAGGCGGCGAGCTGCTCGACCACCTGCTCCGGCGTGCCGGCGAACCCGCCGGCCCCGCGGACCGCGTCCACCGACCGGCCGATCGCCTCCGCCCGGCGCTTCACCTCGGCGTCGGTGCGGCCGCAGCAGACCGGTCCGGCCATCGAGCACACCAGCGGTGCCCGTCCCGCCCCCGCCCGGTCCAGCTCCTGGCTGGACCGGGCCGCGGCGGCGAACCGGGCGCCGGCCACCTCCACCGTGGAGAAACCGACGTTGAGCTCGTCGGCGAACCGGGCGGCCAGCCGCGGGGTGCGCCGCGGGCCGGTCCCGCCGACGATCACCGGTGGGTGCGGTGACTGCACGGGCTTCGGCAGCGCCGGCGAGTCCACCAGCTGGTAGTGCTCACCGCCGAACGAGAAGGTCTCCCCGACCGGTGTGGTCCACAGTCCAGTGACGATCTGCAGCTGCTCGGTCAGCCGCGCGAACCGCTCGCCGCGCGGCGGGAACGGGATCCCGTACGCGGTGTGCTCCGCCTCGAACCAGCCGGTGCCCAGCCCCAGCTCGACCCGACCGCCGCTCATCGCGTCGACCTGGGCGACCGAGATCGCCAGCGGTCCAGGCAGCCGGAACGTGGCCGAGCTGACCAGCGTGCCGAGCCGGATCCGGGACGTCTCCCGGGCCAGCCCGGCCAGGGTCGCCCAGGAGTCAGTCGGCCCGGGCAGCCCGCTGGCCGAGCCCATCTTCAGGTAGTGGTCGGAGCGGAAGAACCCGTCGAAGCCGGCCTCCTCGGCCCGGCGGGCGACCCGCAGCTGGTCGTCGTAGCCGGCCCCCTGCTGGGGCTCGATGAACACGCAAAGACGCATCCGCCAAGCCTGCCATGGCCCGGCACCGGGCGGGCCGGCGGCGGCGGCTCAACCGGAGCTGATCCGTAGCACCTCCCCGGGTGCCACCCCGAGCACCACCGCCGCCCGGCCACCGTGGACCGCGACCGCCACCCGGTCGGTGGAGTCCACCAGCACCACCAGCCCACCCGCCGGCGCGTCGGCGAAGGTAGCCCCCCGGACCGCCGGCACGCCACCGACGCTGACCGCGTCCCCCAGCCCGCCCACCCCGGCCAGTGCGGCGCCGGGGGCCGCGAGCTGCACGTTGCCGAACCGGTCGACGGTCACCACCTCGGCCTCCAGCCACCCTGGTCCGGTGGTCACCACCGGGTCGGGCAGCCGGACCAGCTGCTCCGGCGGCAGCATCGGGCCGGCCTCGGCCAGCGCGGCCCCGGCGGCCAGCCGCGCCGCCACCGGTGCGAAGACGTCCCGGCCGTGGAAGGTCCGCGAGACCGGGTGCTGGAACCAGTCCGGGTTGGCCAGCTCGACCGCCGCGGTGGCACCCCCGAGCGCGTCGGCCGCCCACGGCAGCAGCCCGTTGTCCGGGCCCACCAGCAGCCCCTCGGGGGCCTGGACGGCCACGCCGCGTCGGGCGGTGCCGACCCCCGGGTCGACCACCGCCACGTGCACCGCGGCCGGCAGGTGCGGCACCGCCTGGGCCAGCAGCGCGGCCCCGCGCGGCACGTCCCCCGGCGCCACCTGGTGGGACACGTCGATCACCCGCACCCCCGGGGCGAGCCGGGCGATCACACCGTGGCATGCGGCGACGAAACCGTCCGACAGTCCGTAGTCCGTGGTCAGGCTGACCCACCCGTAACCCGCCATAGCTTCGACCTTACTGCCGGACCGGGGTTCCAGGGGTTCAGCTGACGATCGTCGCCTGTTCAGGTCCCGGTTACCGAATGCCGCCCCCGGCCCGGGGCAGGATGGGTGGCATGTCCGAGGGAGACACGGTCTTCCGCACCGCCCGTGCGCTGCACCGCGCGTTCGCCGGCCGCCGGGTCACCGCCTCGGACCTGCGAGTGCCGCAGCTGGCCACGGTCGACCTCACCGGCTGGACCGTCGCCGAGTCGGTCAGCCGGGGCAAGCACCTGCTGCTGCGGATGCATTCGCCGGACGACGACCGCGCGATGACCCTGCATTCGCATCTGGGAATGGACGGCGGGTGGCGGGTGTACGCGGTCGGCGAGCGGTGGCGGGCGCGTTCCCGGCATCTGATCCGTGCGGTGGTGCGTACCGCCGACGCAGTGGCGGTGGGATACCAGCTCCAGCAGGTGGCCCTGGTACCGACCGAACAGGACGGTAAGCTGGTCGCCCATCTCGGCCCGGATCTGCTCGACCCGGGCTGGGACCCGGCGGAGGCGGTCCGCCGGCTCGCCGGCCAGCCGTCCGTTCCGGCCGGCGAGGCGCTGCGGGACCAGCGCAACCTCGCGGGAATCGGCAACGTCTACTGCTGCGAGCTGCTGTTCCTGCGGGGCGTCTGGCCGTGGACCCCGATCGGCCGGGTCGCCGACCTGCCGGCGCTGGTCGGGCTCGCGCACCGGCTGCTGGACGCGAACCGGGCCCGGCCGGTCCGCTCCACCACCGGTTCGCTGCGCCGCGGTGAGTCGAGCTACGTGTACGGGCGGACCGGGGCGCCCTGCCGGCGCTGCGGCACCCTGATCGAGCAGGCGGAGCAGGGCGGGCGGGTCATGTTCTGGTGCCCGGTCTGCCAGCCGCCGCCGACGTGACGCCGCGGGCTACGCCCACTGGCGGCCGCGCAGCTCGGCCAGGCCGGCGGTCACCCCGCGCAGCCGCTCGGTGGCGTCGGTCAGCCCGGCCACGGCGGGGCCGGGCGGGTCACCGACCCGCGCCGACTCCGAGAGGTAGCCGGCGGCCGCGACCACAAACTGCTCGTACGCGGCGACTCCGTGCTCCAGCCGGGTGACGTGGTCGGTGTGCAGCTCCCGCAACGCTGGCTCGGCCGGCGGTGGCGCGGCCCGCAGCGCCTGCTCCAGGCTGGCCACCCGATCGGTGAGCTCGCGCAGCTCCCGCTCCACCCCACCCGCCTCCCGGGCGGCGTCCGCCTCGGAAGCCCGCAGCTGCCCGGTCAGCTCCCGCATCGTGCGGGACGCCCGGTCCAGCCGCTCCCAGACGGGAGTGGCGGCCGAACCTCGCAGGGCGGCCCGGATCCGCTGCCGGCGAAGGCTCTCCGCCACCTGGTAGCCGCCGGGCAGCTGAGCCAGCCGGGACAGCCACCGCTGGCCTGCCAGCGCCGGGTCCGGCGGTTCGGGCGCCGGTTCGGCCGCCAGCGAGCGGGCATCGGCGTGCCGCCACCAGGCGAGCACCACCGCCGCGCCGGCCAGCCCGGCCCAGATCGCGTCGAACGCGCCGATCCCCTGGTACGGCACCAGGACGACGGTCGCGCCGGCCAGCCCACCGGCCACGACCGTCCACCGGCGGGCCGAACCGCGCAGCCGCCGCAGTCGCCGGAAGTAGCGAGCCCGCTCGTCCAGCATCTGCGCTCTCCTCCCCGATCGGCCCGCGGCTGGGTCAGGTCGCGGCGGCCGCGTCGCCGCTGTTCTTGCCGGCGCTGTTCTTGCTGGCGCTGTTCTTGCCCGGGTTCTTGCCGCCCTCCTTGGCCAGGCTGGCCCGGATCTCGTCCAGCCTGGACACCGTGGCGTCGCCGCTGCCGGCCTGCTCCTGGTCGGCCGGCTCGCCGGACTCGACCGCCGGCCGCTCCGCCCCGGCGGTCAGCTGCTCCCCGAACATGCTGGCGCGGATCTGGCCCAGCCGGGACTGCCCGGCCATGTCGAGTGTGGTCCGCTGAACCTCGATCATGCGCCCCTCGACCGTGTCCGAGGCCAGCTCGGCGCGGCCCATCGCGGTCGCGTACCGCTGCTCGATCTTGTCCCGCACCTCGTCCAGCGACGGGGTGTTCCCGGGGGCGGCCAGGGCCGACATGGACTCCAGCGAGCTGGCCACGGTCTCCTGCATCCGCGCCTGCTCGAGCTGGCTGAGCAGCTTGGTGCGCTCGGCGAGCTTCTCCTCCAGCAGCATCTTGTTGTTCTCGACCGCCTTGCGCGCCTGCTGGGCGGCGCTCAGCGCCTGGTCGTGCAGGCTCTTGAGATCCTCCACCGCCTGCTCGGAGGTGACCAGCTGAGTGGCTGCCGACTGCGCGGCCTTCTCGTACTCCTGGGCCTTCTGCTCGTCCCCCTCAGCCCGCTCCCGGTCGGCCAGCACCAGCCCCTGCCGGGCCATCCCCTGCCACTTCTCCACTTCGGTCATGTGCCGGGACAGCCGCATCTCCAGCTGGCGCTGGTTGCCGATCACCGCGGCGGCCTGCTTCACCAGCGTCTGGTGCTGGACCTTCGCCTCGTCGATCGCCTGCTGGATCTGCACCTTCGGATCGGCGTACTCGTCGATCTTGGCGCCGAACAGGGCCATCAGATATCTCCAGCCCTTGACGAACGGGTTCGCCATCTTCGCGGTCCTCTCTCCGGGGTAGCGGCCGGGCGGTCAGCCGGGTCGTCAGGCTCCATGGTCTCAGGTGGAGCCGAGCCCCGTCACGCCTCGATGGGACCACCCGCCCACGCACCGGCGCTCGACGCGGCCGTAGCCCCGACCATACTCTGTGCCGGACAACCGGCCGCGCCCGATCGCCCGGACTCGGCGTGCCGCGCGCCGGCTCAGCGGCGAGTGACCGACTGGTCCGGCCGCCGGGTGCGCACCGCGTGCAGGATGGTGCGCAGCGGGCCGTCCCGACGGACCGACACCGAAACCTGCCCGTCCGTGAGGCTCCGCTGCGCCGCGTCCGGCTCGGCCGGTGCGAGCCCCGCCGGGGCAGGGGCAGCCAGGGCCGCCGGGGTGGGCGGGCCGGTCCGGGCGTGCGGCACCTCGCCGCCCACCGGCGCGACCGGGCTGCCAGCCAGCGCGCCCTCCGACAGCTGGCGGTCGCCGAGCGGGGCCTCGACCAGCACGCCGTCGGCCCGCTCGGTCCGGGCCAGTGAGTCGCTCGCCTCCCGCAGCAGCTCCGAGAGCTGGGAGCCGAGCGCCTCGCAGATCGAGGCCAGCAACTCGCTGGAGGCCTCCTTCTGCCCGCGCTCGATCTCGGACAGGTAGCCCAGTGACACGTTCGCCGCGGTGGACACCTCCCGCAAGGTCCGGCGCTGGCCCTGCCGGCGGGCGCGCAGGGCGTCCCCGATCACTCGACGAAGCAGCGCCACGGCACCTCCTCCGGCTCGACCCTACGGACCCGTGTCTCCGCCCGCAACGGTACCCGGTGCCGGGGCCGACGACACCAGGGGCCGACCCAGGGTCCGGGGTGTCCCCGGACACGCCCCGATCCGCGCTAGGCCGGCCCTGAGCGGGTCGTGAGTGTCGTGAGCAGCGCCACCGCGGCGGTGACGGCGGCGGCGCGGACCGCCGCCCGGTCCCCGGGTGCGGTCAATGGCCGGACCAGCGCCCCGCCCGGGCCGGCCGCCGCCACGTACGCCGTCCCGACCGCCACCCCGTGCTGCGGGTCCGGGCCGGCCACCCCGGTGGTCGCCAGGCCCCAGTCGGCCCGGCAGCGGGTCCGGGCGCCCTCGGCCAGCGCGAGCGCGACGTCCGGGTCCACCGGGCCGCGCTCGGCCAGCAGCTCCGCCGGCACGCCGGCCAGCGACTCCTTCAGGTCCGTGGCGTAGACCACCAGCCCGCCCCGGAACACCGCGCTGGCCCCGGGCACGTCCACGATCGCCGCCGCCAGCAGCCCACCGGTCAGCGACTCGGCGACCGCCAGCGTCTCCCCCCGCGCGGCCAGCCGCCGCAGCAGCTCGGCCGCCGCCCCGCCGGCGTCCGGGCCAGCGGCGCCCGCCCCACTGCCGCCCGGGCAGCTGGTCGCCGGGCCGGTCACGACGCGCGGGCGGGTCGGCGCAGCCGCAGCGCCCGGGCCGCGTAGTCCGCCCCGGTCGCCACGGTGACCACCAACGCGACCCCCATCAGCCACGGGCCGAGCCGGTCCAGCGGCGCCGGGAACGGGAACAGATACCAGCTGATCGCGGCGATCTGCAGCCCAGTCTTGGCCTTCCCGCCGCGGCTGGCCGCGATCACCCCGCGCCGGATCACCCAGAACCGTAGCCCGGTCACGCCCAGCTCCCGGACCAGGATCACCCCGGTGACCCACCACGGCAGCACACCGTACCCGGACAGCAGCACCAGCGCCGTCCCGATCAACGCCTTGTCGGCGATCGGGTCGGCCACCTTCCCGAACGTGGTGACCAGACCGTAGCGCCGGGCGATCCAGCCGTCCACGAAGTCGGTCAGCGACGCCACCAGGAAGACCAGCACGGCCGCCACCCGCCAGCCGGGCGCAGTCATGTCCGACCCGATGGCGAACGCCACGAACACCGGGATCAGCGCCAGCCGCGCCGCGGTCAGCGCATTGGCGGCGTTGGCCAGTGGCGCCCGCCGCGGTACCGACCGGCTCACGGCCCGGCCACGGGCACGGCCGGTACGGCCGGTACGGCGGGTCCGGCCGGTACGGCCACCAGGTCCACCCCGTCGGTGCCGGTGACGGTCGCCTGGACCAGGTCTCCCGGGCGCAGCTGGGCGGCCACCGGCCCGGCCAGAGTGGTGGACCCGTCCACCTCCGGCGCCTGGTGGGCGGCCCGGCCCTCGACCACCCCGTCGACCACCGAGTCGACCAGCACCTCCACCACCGAGCCGACCCGCTCGGCGGCCCGCTGGGCGGCCAGCTCGTCGGCCAGCCCGAGCAGCTTCTGGTACCGCCGCCGGACCGTCGCCGCCGGCACCTTGCCGGGCAGCCCGGCCGCCTCCGTACCGTCCTCGTCGCTGTAGCCGAACACCCCGATCGCGTCCAGCCGCGCCGCCGCCAGGAACCGCACCAGCTCGGCCACGTCGCCGCGGGTCTCGCCCGGGAAGCCGACGATCACGTTGCTGCGGGCGCCGGCGTCCGGTGCCAGCCCCCGGATCCCGGCCAGCAGGTCCAGGAACCGCTGCCGGGAGCCGAACCGGCGCATCCGCCGCAGCACCGGCTCGCTGGCGTGCTGGAACGACAGGTCGTAGTAGGGCGCCACCCCGGCGGTGGTGGCGATCGCCTCCACCAGCCCGGGCCGCAGCTCGGCCGGCTGCAGGTAGCTGACCCGCACCCGGACGATCCGATCGACCGCCGCCAGCTGCGGCAGCAACTTCTCCAGCGCTCGCGGGTCGCCCAGGTCCTTGCCGTAGGAGGTGGAGTTCTCGCTGACCAGCACCAGCTCCCGGACCCCGTTGCCGGCCAGCCACTGCGCCTCGGCCAGCAGCTCGTCCGGAGTACGCGAGACGAACGCGCCGCGGAAAGTCGGGATCGCGCAGAACGTGCACCGGCGGTCGCAGCCGCTGGCCAGCTTGAGCGGAGCGACCGGGCCGGAGTCCAGCCGGCGGCGCAGCACCGGCCGCAGATGTGCCGGGGTCGCCGCATCGACCGTCAACCCGGCTCCGCCGCTGCCGCCGCCGTGCCGCTGCGCGGGCGCCATTGGCAGTAGCGTCCGACGGTCCCGCGGCACGTGCGGGTCGGGGCGCTCGCCGGCCAGCACCGAGGCGAGCCGGGCCGAGATGTCCGGGTAGTCGTCGAAGCTGAGCACCGCCGCCGCCTCCGGCAGCTGGCTGGCCAGCTCCCGCCCGTACCGCTCGGCCAGGCAGCCGGCCGCCACCACCGGCGCTCCGGTGTCCGCGGCGGCCAGCAGGGTGTCGATCGAGTCCTGCTTCGCCTCGGCCACGAACCCGCAGGTGTTGACCAGCACCACGTCGGCACCCTGGGCGTCGGTGGTGACCCGCCAGCCGTCACCCGCGAGCCGGCCGGCCAGCTCCTCCGAGTCGACCTCATTGCGGGCGCAGCCGAGCGTCACCAGCGCGACGTTGCGTGGGGCAGCTCCGGACACCCACCGAGGGTACCGGGCAGCGTCCGGCCGCCCGAAGGGCGATCGACGCCGGCCGGGGACCAGGGTCCGGGGCGGTCGAGGTGGAGTTCGAAGGGGTCGCACTCAGCCCGTGGGGCCAGGAGGTGATCGGGTTCACCGCCCGAACCGAGATCGATCGGGAGGATTTCGACATCACCTGGAACCGGGCGGTGGAGACCGGCGGCGTTATGGTCGGCAAGCGGGTCACCATTGAGATCGAGGCCGAGGCGATCCGCCAGCCCTGACCCGGTCGCAGCCGCCACCTGCTGGCCTGTGCTGGCGTGGGCGTTGGGATCAGGTGGTGACATCGCGCAGGGTGTCGGCGAGGGTGGCCAGGCCGACCGGGCCGAGCGCCAGGGCGGCCGCGTGCCACCGCTTCCGGTCGAAGCCGGCGCCGAGCCGCTGCTTGGCCTCGTCCCGGGCGGCCAGCCAGGCCCGCTCCCCCAGCTTGTACGAGGTGGCCTGGCCCGGCCAGCCGCAGTAGCGCACCACCTCTGGGTGCAGCCGGTGGGCCGCGATCCGGCCCCGGTCCCGCAGCACCTCGGTGGCGGTCTGGAAGCTCCACCGGGGACTATGCCGGTCCGCCTCTTCGGCCGGGATCGGCCGGTCCAGGTGCACCCCGATGTCGATCACCACCCGGGCGGCCCGCATCGCCGACGCCTTCAGCATGCCCAACCGGGACCCCGGCGTGGTGTGCCAGCCCAGCTCGTCGGCCAGCCGCTCCGCGTACAGCGCCCATCCTTCGCTGTGCCCGCTCACCCGGGACATCCGGGCGAACCGGGACAGCTGCTCCCCGTCCACCAGCAGCTGGCCGAGCTGCAGGTGGTGGCCGGGCACCCCCTCGTGGAAGACCGTGGTCAGCTCGGACCACATCGCGAACCAGTCCCGGCCGGCCACCGGCCACCAGGTGCGGCCGGGGCGCCGCAGATCCTCGCTCGGCGCGGTGTAGTACGCCGACCCCGCCGACGAGCCGTCCAGAGTCACCACGTCGACCGTCCGCAGTGGTCCCGGGATGTCGAAGTGGACCCCGTCCAGCGCGGCGATCGCCTGGTCGTGCCGATCCTGCAGCCAGCCCCGGTAGGCGTCCACCCCTCCCAGCAGGTCGGTCTCGTTCAGGTGGACGACCGCCTCGTCGATGCTGGCGCCGGGCAGCACCCGCTCCGCCTCGGCCGCCATCTCCCGCTCCAGCCGACGCAGCTCCGCCCAGCCCCACGCGTACGCGTCGGCCAGGTCGATCTCGGCGCCCAGCGCCAGCCGGCTGGCCACCGCGTACCGCTCCGCCCCCACCCCGTCCGCCTCGGCCGCCCGCGGCGCGTAGTCATCGGCCAGCCAGCGGGCGGTCTCCGCGTACCCGGCGTGGGCGGCGGCCGCGGCGGCGGCCAGCTCGCCACGCAGCGGCCCGTCGCCGTACCGGTCCACCACCGGCTGGAAGCTGGCGTCGTCCGCGTACCGCTGGGCCTGCTTGGCCGCCTCCACCGCCTGCCGCCGGGCGGCCAGCAGCCCGCGGCCGGCGCCGACCTCCAGCGAGCTCCGAGCGCCGGTCAGCATCTGGGGCACCGCCGCGATCCGCGCGGCCACCGCCCGCCACTGGTCGTCGTGCTCGCCGGTCGGCATCAGGTCCACGACGTCTCGCAGCCTGCTGAGCAGCCCGAACGGCGCCCGCAGCGACCGCAGCGGCTCCCCGAGCTCGTGCCAGGCCAGACTCGCCTCGAGCCGCTCCCGCAGGTGGTCGGCGGCGAGCCGGTCGGCGGCGCCGGTCGGGGTCAGGCCGGCCAGCCGGCGCAGCGTGTCCCGGTCCAGCTCGGCCCGGGCCGCGTGCCCGTCCGGGCTGTAGTCGGTGCCGGGCGCGAAGTGTCCGGCCACCCCTCGGTAGGTGGCCGAGACCGGGTCGAGCTCGCAGGAACGCTGCACATGCTGGTCGCACAGGGCGAAGATCGGGGTCGGCATGGCGCCACCCTAACGGCTACTCGTCGGACCCGCCCAGCGCCGACAGCAGCTCCGCCAGCTCGTCCGGCTTGACCAGCACGTCGCGGGCCTTGGAGCCCTCGGACGGGCCGACCACGCCCCGGGTCTCCATCAGGTCCATCAACCGGCCGGCCTTGGCGAACCCGACCCGCAGCTTGCGCTGCAGCATCGAGGTGGAGCCGAACTGGGAGGTGACCACCAGCTCGACCGCCTGCAGCAGCAGCTGCAGGTCTTCGCCGACGTCCTCGTCGACCTGCCTCTTCTGGTCGGGCGTCGGGGCGGTCACCTCGTCGCGGAACTCCGGGGCGCGTTGTTTCTTGCAGTGCGCCACCACATCGGCGATCTCCGCCTCGGTGACCCAGGCACCCTGGATGCGCTGCGGCTTCGACGCCCCCATCGGCAGGAACAGGCCATCCCCGCGACCGAGCAGCTTCTCGGCACCGGGCTGGTCCAGGATCACCCGGGAGTCGGCCAGCGAGGAGGTGGCGAACGCCAGCCGGGATGGGACGTTCGCCTTGATCAGGCCGGTGACCACGTCCACCGACGGGCGCTGGGTGGCCAGCACCAGGTGGATGCCGGCGGCCCGGGCCAGCTGGGTGATCCGGACCACCGAGTCCTCGACGTCGCGCGGGGCGACCATCATCAGGTCGGCCAGCTCGTCCACGATCACCAGCAGGTACGGGTGCGGGGTGATCTCGCGCTCGCTGCCCGGCGGCGCCTTGATCTGGCCCGACCGCACCTTCCGGTTGTAGTCGTCGATGTGCCGGACCCCGGCGGCGGCCAGGTCGTCGTAGCGCATGTCCATCTCCCGGACCACCCAGTCCAGCGCCACCGCCGCCTTCTTCGGGTTGGTCACGATCGGGTGGACCAGGTGCGGGATCCCCTCGTAGCCGGTCAGCTCCACCCGCTTCGGGTCGATCAGCAGCAGCCGCACGTCGTCCGGGGAGGACCGCATCAGGATCGAGGCGAGCAAGGAATTTAAGCAGCTCGACTTTCCGGCGCCGGTTGCCCCCGCTATCAGGATGTGCGGCATCCGGGCCAGGTTCGCCACCACGTACCCGCCCTCGATGTCCTTGCCCAGCCCGGCCAGCATCGGGTGGTGGTCACCGGTGGCGACCCGGGAGCGCAGCACGTCGCCGAGCGAGACGGTCTCCGGGTCGGTGTTCGGGATCTCCACCCCGACCGCGCTCTTGCCCGGGATCGGGCTCAGGATCCGCACGTCCGGCGACTTCACCGCGTACGCGATGTTGCGGGACAGCTGGGTGATCCGCTCCACCTTGACCCCGGGGCCGAGCTCCACCTCGTAGCGGGTGACGGTCGGGCCGCGCGTGAACCCGGTGACCGCCGCGTCCACGTCGAACTGCTCGAAGACCGTCTGCAGCGCCTCAATCACCTGGTCGTTCGCCTTGCTGCGGCTCTTGCCGGCGGCACCGGGGCGCAGCAGGTTGGCCGGCGGGAGCGAGTAGTCGCCGCCGGCCAGCCCGACCAGTGACGGCTGCTCGGCCCGGCCCGGGGTGGGGGTGTGCGCGGGCGGCTGGCGCGGGGCGGGTGAGGCCGGGCGGCGGGCCGGTGTTGCCAGGTCGAGCGGGTCGGTGAGCTCCTCGCCACCAGGTCCGCCGTCGGGCGGGGGCGGTGGGGTCAGGTCCTCGGCGAACACCCCCTGCCGGCGGCGGGAGCCGCCACGCCGCCGCGCCGGAGGCGCCGGCTCGTCGTCGTCCGGGTCCTCGTCGGTCTCGTCCGGGTCGGCCGCCTCGAGCGCGGCCAGCTCGGAGGGCAGCGGCCGGCCCAGCAGGAAGTCGCGCAGGTACGCCAGCCGCTCGGGCACCTTGCTGATCGGGGTCGCGGTGACCACCAGCAGCCCGAACCCGGCCAGCAGCACCAGCACCGGGACCGCCACCCACGGGGTCACCGCGCCGGCCAGCAGCCCTCCCAGGCCGCCGAGCAGGCCGCCGGCCCACTCCCGGTCGGTGAGGCTCTCCGGCCGCTGGGCGATGTCCAGCAACCCGGCCACCGCCACCGCCAGCGCGCTCCAGCCCACGATCGCGCGCCCCCGGGAGCCGGGGCCGGCCGGGGCGCGCATCAGCCGGACGGCGGCGACCACCAGCAGCAGCGGCAGCAGCGCGGCGACCGCACCGACCGACCGCCGGGCGGCCAGCGCCACCACCTCGCCGACCGGCCCGGCCGAGTCGAACCACACCGCCACCGCCAGCAGGATCGCCAGGCTCAGCGCCAGCAGCCCGGCGCCGTCGCGCCGGTGCTCAGGATCGATCTCCCGGGCGGTGGCGGCCTGCCGACCGAGCGCCCGGACCAGCCAGCCGACCCCGTGCGCCAGCCCCATCCACAGCGCGACCAGCACCCCGCGGCGGGCCGGTCGGCTGGTCCGGCGGCCACGGGTGGTCGACCCGGCGCGACGCACCGTGCTGGTGCGGCGCCGGGTGGCGGTGCGGGTGGGACGGCCGGGCATGCTCACACGTTAGCGGTGCGCTCCGACGAATCCTCGCTTTTGCGGCCCGTGTCCCGGGCCGAGCGCCACCGCAGGTAGAAGCCGACCCAGGAGCCGAGCACCAGCAGGCCGGCCAGCGTCTGCAGCACCACCGTGTACTCCGCCGGATAGAGCACGCCTTCGATGTACCGGTCGACGAACCCGGCGTCGAACCCGGCCTGCCCGGCCCGGCGACGCGACCAGTGCTCGGCGTCGGTGAGCGGGCACTGCCAGCCCCACGGGTTGGCGACGATCACCAACCCCCAGCCGGCCGCGGTCAGGTGCAGCCAGATCGTCCGTGGCCACCACCAGGCCAGGAGCCCACCCACCACCACGTACGCCAGGTACGTGAAGTGGAGGGTGAGCACCAGCGTTGTCAGGACCTGGTACACGGCGTCTCCTCCGCCATCCAGCCTATGCCGGGCCCACCCTCCGCCAGCCACCGCCACCGGTGGCCTAGCGGCCTTCGGCTCCGGCGTAGCCGTAGCTCGGGATCCCGACCGGCGCCCGGCCGCCGACCGCCTCGATCACCCGGGCGGCCTCGGCCGGTCCGAACCCGCCGTAGAGCTCAAGCAGCCGGACGCCTTCACCGTCGACAAGCTGAGCCGCCACTTCGGCCGCCGTCGAGACGTCGGGCACGGCGACGAACCAGGATTGGGCGTGCTCGTTCTCGGTCACCGTCCGGTCGACGGCCGGGTCCGAACCGGGCTGGAGGTAGATGAAGGCCTCGCGCAGGAACTCCTTGCCGTAGCGGGCCTTGAAGTCGGCGACGCCGGTAAGCGACTCGAACCCGAACATGACGGCTCCGACCGGCACCCGGTCGCCCACCGCCTCGAGCACCTTGGCGTGCCACGTGGGGCCGAGCACCCCGCACAGCTCGACCTGATCGGCTCCGCCGTCGACCGCGGCGATCGCGGTGGCGACGATCGCGGACGGGTCCCGGGCCAGCAGAGTGGTGCGGCTGCCGGCGTGCTCGGTGACGATGCTGCTCGTCGCCGGGTCAGCGCCGGGCTTCTCGTAGATGATCACGCGATTGCTGCTCATTGCATCTCCTTGATCCGTCGCCAGTTGCCTGTCATTGTGTTACTTAATACCAAGTTAGCTCCAAGAAGCTTTATTCCAAGCTAGAGTCGGAGCGTGGACACGGATCACGTCGACCGGATGGTGGCGGCCTGGGCCCGCGTCGACCCGGCGCTGGACGTCGAGCCGCTCGAGGTGGCGGGTCGCCTGCTGCGCTGCGCCGGCTACCTGGAGCGGGCGATCGACCAGGCGCTACGCCCGCTCGGGCTTTCGTTCGGCGACTTCGACGTGATCAACACGTTGCGCCGCCGGGCCGAGCCGGCCGGCACCAACCCCAAGGCCCTGGCGGCCTCGGCGCTGGTCACCTCGGGAGCCATGACCTCCCGGCTCGACCGGCTGGAGCGCGCCGGGCTGCTGGAACGCCACCCGGACCGGCACGACCGCCGCGCGATCCTGGTCCGGCTGACCCCGGCCGGCGAGGATCGGGCCACCCGTGCGCTGGCTGCGGTGCTCGCCGCCGACCGCCAGTTTCTCGACCCGCTGGACCCGGACGACCGGGCGAGCGTTGCCAGCGCCCTCAAACGGCTCCTGCTGCGCGCCGAGCCCAGCTAGCCGCCCGGCCGGTCCGCCGGCGCAGGTCAGCCAGGTCGCTCGTCCGCCGCGTCCGCGTCGGAATCCGCCTCGGCGACGGCACGGTCGACGACCTGGTTGGTGAGCCGGCTCCCGGCCAGCCCGCCGAGCACCAGGCACCCGAGTCCGAAGATCACCAGCGGCAGGCGCAGCCCGCCGACCGACGCCACCGCGCCGCCCGCAACCGCGCCCACCACCATGACGCTCGTGACGGCGGCCCGGTAGGCGCCCGTGACCCGCCCGAGCATCGCCGAGGGCGTGAGCCGCTGCCGCAGCGACACGTTGACGATGTTGAACGCCAGACTCGCCCACCCGACCATGGCGAGGCCGACACCGGCGACGTACGGGGAGGTGGTCGCCGCGGAGACCAGGCTGCCCACCCCGGCGACCAGGACCGTGACCCACAGCGTCCGTCCGCGGCCCACCCGGCGCGCCAGGACCGCCGCGGTCTGGCTGCCGGCCAGCGCGCCGACCGCCATGGTGAGCGTGAACACGCCGTAGAAGGACTCGCTCACACCCAGTACGTCCAACGTCCACAACACGGTGATGGCGTTCACCATCGCCGCGCCGAAGAAGACGGCCACCATCAGCCCGAGCAGCAACCGGTGCAGAGCGTGGCCGCGCAGGTACCGCAGCCCGTCGGCGATCTCCCGGCGCATCGACGGCAGGCGCTCGACCGCCGCCCCGGCCGGATCCGGTCGTGCTCGGCCGGAGGCGGGCAGCCCCAGCAGCAGCATTGCGGCGACCGCGTAGCAGGCCACGTTTATCCCGAACGCATACCCCGCCGCCACCGCGAACGCGGCGCTGGCCAGCGGCGGGCCGACGAAGCTGTCCGCGACCAGCTGGGCGCCCTGTAGCCGACCGTTGGCGCGATCCAGGTCCCGGTCGGCAACCACCATCGGCACCATCGCGATGACCGCGTTGTCGTAGCCGGTCTCGCACGTGTAGAGCAGCACCACCACCGCGTACAGCAGCCACAGGGTGGCCCGGTCGGTGGCGGCGGCGAGGGTCAGCACCGCGATCGCGGCCGTGCGCGCCGCACCGGCCAGCGCGGCGAGCCGGCGGCGGTCGTACCTGTCGACCAGTACCCCGGCGGGTAGGCCGAACACCAGCCAGGGCAGGTAGCTCAGCGCCGTGACCGCGGCGACCGCGACCGGGTCGCGGGTCAGCCGGGCGGCGAGCAGCGCGATCGCGACCCGGCCGACGCCGTCACCGAGGTTCCCGGCGGTGGACGCTGTCCACAGCCGACCGACGCCGGGCCCGATCCCGAGTCTGCGCGGTGGCGCCATGCGGGTAACTGACCGCATGCCAGCCTCCGGCGCCAGGCCTGTTCGCTGTGCGCGGATTCGCTACGCGCGTAGCCACCCAGGACGGGCAGGTCACGCGGCTACCACCACTGTGGAAGCCATCCAGGAATTCACGCATGTGCGGGCCCGGTGGCGCGGGCGGGCCGGCGCGATCGACCTGGCCAACGACTACGTCGAACTGCTGTCCCCACTAGTGGTGGTGGACGACACCGACCCGGCCATCGGGCTCAGACCTCCACCACGGTTGGGATGATCATCGGACGGCGGCGGTACGCCTCGTTCACCCACCGGCCGACCGTACGGCGCACCACCTGCTGGAGCTGGTGCGGGTCGGCGATCCCCTCGTCGGCGGCCCGGTCCAGCGCGTCGGTGATCAGCTGCAGCACCGGGTCGAAGACCTTCGGATCCTCGGAGAACCCCTTCGCGGACACGGTCGGGCCGCCCACCACCTTCCCGGTCACCGAGTCCACCACCACCGTGGCGGCGATGAACCCGCCGTCGCCCAGCATCCGGCGCTCGGTCAGCAACGACTCCCCGACATCCCCGACAGCCAGGCCGTCGACGTAGACGTACCGGCTCTTGACGTGCCCGACCAGCCGGGCCCGCCCGTTCACCAGGTCGACCACGTCGCCGTCCTCGCAGAGCATCACCCGCTCTGGGTCCAGCCCCGACTCCACCCCCAGCTGGGCGTGCGCCCGCAGGTGCCGCCACTCACCGTGCACCGGCAGCAGGTGCCGCGGCCGCACCGCGTTGAGCAGGTAGAGCAGCTCGCCGGCGGGCGCGTGCCCGCTCACGTGGACCCTCGCCACGTCCTTGTGGATCACGGTGGCGCCGCCCCGGGCAAGCTGGTTGATCACCCGGTAGACGGCGGTCTCGTTGCCCGGCACCAGCGAGCTGGCCAGCACCACCGTGTCGCCGGTGCCGACCGTGATGTGCCGGTGGTCGCCGGTGGCCATCCGGCCCAGCGCACTCATCGGCTCGCCCTGCGACCCAGTCGACATCAGCACGATCTGGTCCGGTGGCAGGTCGGTCACCGCGTCCAGGCTGACCACCAGGTCACCGGGGATCCGCAGCAGGTCAAGATCCCGGGCGATCCCCATGTTGCGTACCATCGAACGGCCGACCAGCGCCACCTTGCGACCGTGCTCGTGGGCCGAGTCGAGCACCTGCTGCACCCGGTGCACGTGCGAGGCGAAGCTCGCCACGATGATCCGGCCCTCCGCCTTGGCGAAGATCGAATCCAGCACCGGACCGATCTCCCGCTCGGAGGTGACGAACCCGGGGAACTCCGCGTTGGTGGAGTCCGACAGCAGCAGATCGACCCCCTCCAGGCCCAGCCGCGCGAACCCGGCCAGGTCGGTGATCCGGCGGTCCAGCGGGAGCTGGTCCATCTTGAAGTCACCGGTGTGCAGCACCAGCCCGGCGTCGGTCCGGATCGCCACCGCCAGGGCGTCCGGGATGGAGTGGTTGACCGCGAAGAACTCGCACCCGAACGGCCCGATCCGCTCCTGCTGGCCCTCCCGCACGGTGAGCGTATACGGCTCGATCCGGCGCTCCGCCAGCTTCGCCTCCACCAGCGCGAGCGTGAACTGGGAACCGACCAGCGGGATGTCCGGCTTGTGGGCGAGCAGGTAGGGCACGGCACCGATGTGATCCTCGTGGCCATGGGTGAGCACGATCGCGTCGATGTCGCCGAGCCGGTCCAGGATCGGGGCGAAGTCGGGCAGGATCAGGTCTACCCCGGGCTGCTCCATGTCCGGGAAGAGCACGCCACAGTCGACCACCAGCAACCGACCACGGTGCTCGAACACCGTCATGTTGCGACCGATCGCCCCCAGCCCTCCGAGTGGGGTCACCCGCATCCCACCGGCGGGCAGGGGTGGCGGAGGCGCCAGCTCCACATGCTCCAGCCCGCCACTTCCGGCGGTGTCCGACCGACCCGGTCCGCGGCTCATGCGTCGCCCGCCGCCGGCGGCAGCGCCAGCCCGGCATCGGCACAGTCGGCCCGCAGCTGCGCCAGCTCGGCCTCGGTGGCGTCGACCAGCGGCGGGCGCACCGGACCGGCCGGCAGGCCGCGCGCGTTCATCGCCGCCTTGACGAGGATCGCTCCCTGGGTCCGGAAGATGCCGGTGAACAGCGGCAGCAGCTCGTGGTGCCGGCTCCGCGCCCCGGCAACGTCGCCACGCTCGAACGCCTCGATCATCTCCTTCGTGCCGGCGCCGGTCAGGTGGCTGGCCGTGCCGACCAGGCCCACCCCGCCGATCGCCAGCATCGGCAGCGCCATCGCGTCGTCACCGGCGTAGAACGCGAGCTCGGTGCGGCGGATCACCCAGGCGGTCTCGGCCAGGTTGCCCTTGGCGTCCTTGACACCCACGATCCGCTCGTGCTCGGCCAGCCGGCACAGCGTGTCGGTGGTGATCGCGAGGCCGGCGCGCTTCGGGATGTCGTAGATTAGGGTCGGCAGCCCGGCGGCGTCGGCGACCGCGGTGAAGTGCCGGACCAGCCCGGCCTCCGGCGGGAGGTTGTAGTAGGGAGTGACCACCAGCAGCCCGTGCGCGCCGGCCTTCTCGGCCGCCTGGGCCAGCTCGATCGTGTGCCGGGTGTCGTTGGTGCCGACCCCGGCGACCACCTTCGCCCGGTCGCCCACCGCCTCGACGACCGCCCGCAGCAGCGTCTCCTTCTCCGCGTCGGTCGTGGTCGGGGCCTCGCCGGTGGTGCCGTTGATCACCAGGGCGTCGTTGCGCTGCTCATCGACCAGGTAGCTGGCCAGCCGGCCGGCACCGTCCACGTCGAGCGCACCGTCGGGCCGAAACGGCGTCACCATCGCCGTCAGGAGGCGGCCGAACGGCCGCCGCGCCTCTTGAGTCATCCTCTCAACCTAACCCGAACCGGCCAGGATGGGCTTGCCACCTGCCAACATCGCCGGCGACGATGCCGTACGCGGGCACCGGCGCGATCGGCCGCCACCGCCGGCACCTCAGCTCTCCCAGGTGAGCGGGGTGGCCGCGATCTCGCTCCCGTCCGCCAGAGCCGAGATCGTGAAGTCCTCGAACACGTTCGGCGCCACCCGCTGCAGCTGCCGCAGGCACTCCACCGCCAGCTCGCGGATCTCCACATCCGCATGCTCGGTGGCGCGCATCGCGATGAAGTGTCGCCAGGCCCGGTAGTTGCCGGTCACCACGATCCGGGTCTCGGTCGCGTTCGGCAGCACCGCGCGCGCCGCCTGCCGGGCCTGCTTGCGGCGCAGCGTCGCGCTGGGAACGTCGGCGAACTTCTGCTGCAGCCCTTCCAGCAGCTCGGTGTAGGCGCGCACGCTCGCCTCGGTCGCGGCCACGAACCGCTTGTGCAGCTCCGGGTCCTCGGCGATCACGTCCGGCTCCACCATCGCGGCGTCCCGCTCCGGCACATACCGCTGGGAGAGCTGCGAGAACGAGAAGTGGCGGTGCCGGATCAGCTCGTGGGTCAGCGAGCGGGACACTCCGGTGAGGTAGAACGTCACGGTGCCGTGCTCCAGCACCGACAGGTGCCCGACCTCGAGAATGTGCTGCAGGTAGCCGGCGTTGGTGGCGGTGGCCGGATTGGGCTTCTTCCACGACTGGTAGCACGCCCGCCCGGCGAACTCGGCCAGCGCCTGCCCGCCGTCCGCGTCGGTGGACCAGGGCACGCCGGGCGGCGGCTCGAACTGAGTCCACCCGATCAGCTGGACCTGCGGTGAAACGATCTCGGACACGTCCTCTCCTCTCTCGTCCCGCTCATCGTCCCATCCGGGTCCGACAAGCCCCGGAGCCCGCGCCGCAGCCCCGGAGTCCGCGCGCCGCGCACCCTCACGATGACGCCGAGACGACATCCCGAACGGGCTTGACTGGCGTCGCGTTTGATGTCATGATGGCGTCATGGATCTGACACCGTACCTGGACCAGCTCCGGCGGGACCTGGCCGCCTCCGCCGCAGCCGGGGAAGCCGAGGTGTTGCGGGCCGCCGACCTGCTCGCCGGCGCGATGGACGCGTCCGCCCGGCTCACCCTGATGGAGGCGCTCGCCGACGCCGCCGCCGAGATCACCGCCAAGCTCAGCGCGGCGAGCGTGGAGGTCCGGCTACGGGGCCGGGAGGCCGACCTGGTGGTCGCCGAAATCACCCACCCCGAGCCGGAGCCCGCCCCAACGGCGACCGCCCCGACCGGGGTGCCGGAGGGCTCGGGAGACGTGGCCAGGATCACGCTCCGCCTGCCCGAAGGGTTGAAGGAGGCGGTCGAGCGGGCCGCCGCCGGGGAGGGCATCTCGGTCAACGCCTGGCTGGTCCGGGCGATCGCGGGGGCGGTCTCTGGGCGGGCCATCCCGCCCCCGCCACCCCCGCCGTTCCCACCCGGGCGAGCCAGCTTCGGCAAGCGGACCACCGGCTTCGCCCAGGCCTGACCCCATGACCTAGAGAGGACACCCGACATGCCTGAGTTTCCCACCCCGGGTCCGATCACCGTGGACATCCGGCTGGCCGGCGGAAGCGTGGACCTGCACGCCGAGCCGCGCGACACCGCCGTGGCCGAGGTCGCACCCTACGACGACAGCGACGCCTCCCGGGAGGCGGCCGACCGGACCCGGGTCGAGCTGTCCGGCGACACGCTGGTGATCGCCGCGCCGGACGTCAGCGGATGGCTGCTGCGCCGGACTCCCCGGCTGCGGGTCAGCGTCCGGGTCCCGACCGGCAGCAGCGTGCGGCTCAAGGCCGCCAGCGCGGACATCACCTGCCACGGCGAGTGGACGGACATCAAGCTGAGCACCGCCTCCGGCGACGCGTATGTCGAGGGGGTCACCGGCGACCTGACCGTGAACGCGGCCAGCGGCGACGTCCGGGCGGTGCGGGTCGGCGGGCGGCTGACCGTGAAGACCGCGTCCGGCGACGTCTCGGCTCAGGAGGTGGTCGGCTCGGTGGACATCAAGAGCGCCAGCGGCGACGTGCAGATCGAGGCCGCCCGCGGCGACCTGAGCTCCACCACCGCGTCCGGCAACGTCACGGTCGGCTCCTCCCGGCAGGGGACGGTCAAGACGAACACCGTCGCCGGCGACGTCTCGGTCGGCGTGGTCTCCGGCACCGGGGTGTGGCTGGACCTGAACACCCTGTCCGGCAAGACCCACAGCGACCTGACGTTCACCGATGGGGACAGCGCTGGCAGCGGCCGCGGGACCGGCCCCGACCTCACGGTGCAGGTGCGGACGGTCAGCGGCAACATCGACATCCACCGGGTGACGCTGCCGGCCACCGCCTAGGTCCTGGACCGGGCCGGGCGTCGCTCAGACGTAGAACCAGGTGAACGGAGCCCACGGGAGGTTGCGCAGCACTGTGAACACGCCCAGCGTGGCCACCAAGATGCCGACCACCAGTGGGCTCGGCCGCAGCTGGGGCAGCCGCCACCCGAAGACCAGGTTGCCCGCCCACGCCACGTACAGGTAGACCAGGAACGGCACCGCGAACACGAACACCAGGTGGTGCCGGGCGGCCGCCGGCAGGTTGCCCTGGATCAGGAAGAAGAACGCCCGGGTGCCACCGCAGCCGGGACAGTCATATCCGGTCGTGTACTTCAACAGGCAGGTGGTCTCGTCCGCCGCCCCGTCGATCGGCTCCCGGCCCAGCACATAGGCCACCGCGCCGCCGAGGCAGACCAGGATCGCCACCGGCGCCACCCACCGCGGCGAGCGCGCCCACAGCCGGAGCATGAACCCGGCGAACCGGCCCGGCGGCCGGCTCGGGTAGAACGCCGGCGGCGGCCCGGGCGGCGGCGGGAACCCGGACTGGCCGGCGGCATCGTCGGCCAGATGCGGGTGGGGGTGGTGCTCGACTGTCTGGGTCACCGGACCGTCCTCCGTGCTCGGCGCTCCCCTCACGGTACCTGGTCCGGGCTCGCCGCGCTGGCGCGCCGGAGCGCGCCCGCCAGCGCCGGGAGGTCACCCCGCTCGGGCCCGGTCACGTCGGCCAGCCCGAGCCAGCCGCCGGGCCTGGGCGGGCGAGGTGGTCCTGCGCAGCCATCGCCGGCAGGCTACGCGGTGGGTCTGACATTCCGGTTTGCCGGGCGGGGCCGGTCCAGGGTAGGACCGAGAGCATGATGACGGTGCGACCAGCCACCCCGGCAGACGCCGACGAGGTGGTAAGGATCAACGTCCGGACCTGGCAGCACGCGTACGCGGGGATGGTGCCCGGCGATGTCCTCGAAGCGCTCGACGGCCTGGTCGACGAGCGGGTCCGCCGCACCCGGGAACGCTGGTCGGGCTCCCAGCCGGGACCGTTCCGCACGCTGGTCGCGCTGGCCGGCCCCGCCCCGCACGGGCAGCGGCCGGTCGGCTACGTCACGTACGGGCCGTACCGGGCCGACCAGGACTGGGACCAGACCGACCCGACCGTCGGCGAGGTGTTCGCGCTCTACGTCGACCCGGTGCACCAGGGGCGCGGGGCCGGCGGGGCGCTGCTGGCGGCGGCGGTCAAGGAGCTGCGGGCCGGCGGAGCCGGCGAGATCCGGCTCTGGGTGCTGGCCGAGAACGCGCCGTCGCAGCGGTTCTACGCGCGGTTCGGGTTCCGGCCGGACGGGGCCCGGGACACGTTCCGGGTGCAGCGGCCGGACGGCACCGCGGTCGACCTCCCCGAGCTCCGGATGGCGCTGCCGGCGCAGCCCGCTGGGGCAGTCACGCACCCGGGTCCGCGAGCAGCACGCCCGGGTTCAGGATCCCGGCCGGGTCGAGCCGCTGCTTGACCGCGCGGATCGCGGCCAGGCCCAGCGGCCCGATCTCCGCCGCCAGCTGGCCGGCGTGGTCGCGGCCGACCGCGTGATGGTGGGTGATGGTTCCGCCGGTCGCCACGATCGCGGTACTGGCGGCCTGCTTCGCACGCCGCCACTGCCCGACCGGGTCGGCGGCCTGCGCACAGACGACGGTGAAGTAGAGCGAGGCGCCGGTCGGGTAGACGTGCGAGACGTGGCACAGCACCATCGGCGGGGTCCCGAGCCCGGCCAGCTCGTCGAGCAGGGCGCCCCGGACCGCCTCGTACAACGGCAGCAGCCCGGACCAGAACGCCGCCGTCTCCACCGTCTCGGCCAGCGCGCCCGCGGCCAGCAGGGCGTCCCGCAGGTACGGCGCGCGGAACCGGGACTGCCGCCACGGCTTCCCGATGTCACCGTCCAACGGGGAGCCACCGGCCTCCCGCACCACCGCCTCGACGTCCGGGCGCCGCCGCAGCGCACCCCGGCCCTCGTACCCGACCACCGCCAGGCAGCCCGACGCCGCGATCCCGCCGGTGGCGGCGGCGCCGGCCGTCTCGTACTCGTCGGACAGCCGTAGCAGGCTGGGCGCGAGCCCCTCCTGGGCGAGCGTACGCAGAGCGGTCATCCCGGCCGGGAACGAGTCGAACTGCCAGCCGGTGCAGGCCCGCTCCGTCGGGACCGGCCGGACCCGGACGGTCACCTCGGTGATCACGCCGAGCGTGCCCTCCGAGCCGAGGAACAGCTGCCGCAGGTCCGGTCCGGCGGCCGACCGGGGCGCCCGGCCGAGCTGGACAGTCCCCTCGGGAGTCGCCACCCGCAGCGCCACCACCAGGTCGTCGAACCGCCCGTACCCGCTGGAGTAGAGGCCACTGGAGCGGGTGGCCGCGAACCCGCCGATGGTCGCGTACTCGAACGACTGGGGATAGTGCCCGAGCGTGAAGCCGTGCCCGGCCAGCAGATGTTCGGCCGCCGGACCGGTTACCCCGGCCGCCAGCGTTACCAGCTGCGAGACCGGGTCGACCGCGACCAAACTGTCCATACCGGACAGGTCGAGAGCGACCGTGCCGGCGAACCCCGCCCGGTCCGGGGCCAGCCCACCGACCACCGAGGTGCCGCCGCCGAACGGCACCACCGCCACCCGCCTGGCGGCGCAGACCCGCAGCACCGCCAGGACCTGGTCGTGGTCGGCCGGGCGGACCACGGCGTCCGGGGCGTCGTCGGCCTCCCCGGCCCGGATCCGCAGCAGGTCCGTCGTGGACTTGCCGCGGGTGTGCCGCACCCGGTCAGCGGCGGCCGTACTGACCTGACCGCCCCCCACGACCGCCGCGAGCTGGTCGCGCACGGCGGCCGGCAGCGACGGCTCGGGCAGCCGCACCGCCTCCGGCGCCACCGGTGGCCGGGCCGCGGCCGGGCTAACGCCCAGCGCGTGCTCCAGCAGCTGCGCGAGGGTGGCGGGCAGCTCCACCGTGGCCGCCGGGTCGCCCCAACCGTCCCACCGCATCCCGTCCATCGGATAAACTATCCGGCATCGCACCCCGCACGGCAACCACCTCCCTGCATCACGCCCGGCGCTCGCGGGAGCTGTCTCAGCTGGCCGACGGCACGGTGGTGGACGTGCTGGTGGTCGGGCTCGGCGTGACCGGTGCCGGAGTGGCGCTGGACGCCGCCTCCCGCGGCCTGTCCGTGGCCGCCGTCGACCTGGCCGACCTCGCTTTCGGCACCTCCCGGTGGAGCTCCAAACTGGTGCATGGTGGCCTGCGCTACCTGGCCAGCCTGGGCGTGGGGGTGGCGTACGAGTGCGCGCGGGAACGCGGCATCCTGCTGACCCGCACGGCTCCGCACCTCACCCGGCGGCTGCCGGTCGTGCTACCGCTGGCCGGCAACGTGCCCCGGGGCACCGCCCGGCTGCACCGGGCCGGCATCGCCGCCGGCGACCTGCTGCGCCGGGCCGCCGGCACGCCGCCCGCGCTGCTGCCCCGCTCCGCCCGGATCTCCACTGAGGAGACGTTGCGGCTGGTGCCCGGCCTGCGCCGGGCCGGGCTGCGCGGCGGCCACCTGAACTGGGACGGCCAGCTGGAGGACGACGCCCGGCTAGTCACCGCGATCGCCCGGACCGCGGCCGGGCTGGGTGCCCGGATCATCACCCGGTGCCGGGTCCGGTCGCTGGCCGGGGACCGGGCACTGGTACGTGACGAGCTGGGCGGCGGCGAACTGACGATCCGCACCCGGGCCGTGGTCAACGCGGCCGGGGTGTGGGCGGACCAGCTGGTGGACGGGATCACCCTGCGCCCGTCCCGGGGCACCCACCTGGTGCTGCGGGCGGAGGACCTCGGTGGGCTCGGGGCGATGCTGACCGTCCCGGTGCCGGACGACCGGGGCCGGTTCGTGTTCGCGGTGCCGCAACCGTCCGGGCTGGTCTACGTGGGCCTCACCGACGAGCCGGTGGACGGTCCGGTCGAGGACGTGCCGGCCCCGCCCGAGTCCGACATCGGCTTCCTGCTGGCGATCCTCGGGGACGCACTGGAGGTGGCACCGACCCGGGCGCAGGTGGTCAGCGCGTTCGCCGGGCTACGGCCGCTGCTGGACGACGGCCGCGACCGCAGCGCCGACGTGTCCCGCCGGCACGCCGTGCTGAGCTCGGCAGACGGCGTGGTCACGGTGGTCGGCGGCAAGCTGACCACATACCGGGCGATGGCGCAGGACGCGGTGGACGCGGCGGTACGCCACCGCCGGCTGGCCGCTGGCCCGTCCCGGACCCGGCGACTCCCGCTGGTCGGGGCGGCCAGCCGGGCGGAGCTGGCCGGACTCCACGCGCCGGCCCGGCTGGTGCGCCGGTACGGCGTCGAGGCGCCGGCGGTGGCGGCGCTGGCCGAGCAGGACCCGGGCTTGGCCGAGCCGGTCGCCCCCGGGCTGGACGTGACCGGGGTGGAGCTGGTCTGGGCGTTGCGGCACGAGGGTGCGCTCACCGCCGACGACCTACTGGACCGGCGGACCCGGCTGGGCCTGGTCCCGGCCGACCGGGCCGCCGCGCTGCCCGCCGCCGAGCGACTCCTCACCGCGTACGCCCCCTGACCCTGCCCGGGCGGCGGCGGCGCTGTGGCAGAGTTGCGGCAATGAGAACCCGAACCACCCCGGCCCGGGCGCTGGCGACGCTCGGTGCGATCGCCCTGCTGGTGCTGGCGCTGGCCGGCTGCCTGAAGGTCGACGGCGACCTGGCGATCGACGGCGACACGGTCAGCGGCACCCTGCTGACGGTCCTGGACAAGGACGCCGCCGAGCAGCTCGAGCTCAACCCGGATGACGTGTTCGCCAGCGAGAACGACCAGCTCACCAGTTTGGACGGAGTGAGCGTCGCCCCGTTCGACGACGGCACCTGGGCCGGCTCCGAGCTGACCTTCGACCAGGTGGCCCTCGACGACCTGAACCAGGTCTCGCAGGGCGACCCGGACGGGCTACAGATCACCCGGGACGAGTCAGCCGACAGCTATGAGTTCAGCATGGTCAACGACCTGGTCTGGATGTCCGAGGTGACGCAGGAACCGGCGGCGGAAGGGGAGGTGGATCTGGCGGCGCTGCTCGAGACCTTCGACATCACCATCGCCGTGACCTTCCCCGGCGAGGTGACCGAGCACAACGGCGAGCTGTCCGGGACCACCGTCACCTGGTCCCCCCCGGCCGGCGAGCGGACCGAGCTGCGTGCGGTCGGGCAGGGGGCCGAGGGTGGCGGTGACGGCGAGCCGGGCGGCGGGTCCGGCGACGGGCCGGACGCCTCCGCCGATCCGGGCGATCCGAGCAGCAGTCCCGGCGCCCTCCCGGGTGACCAGGAGCTGACCTCCGGTAGCGGCGACGGGTCCTCGGTCGTCCCGCTGGTGGTGGGGGTCGGCCTGGCCGCGGTCGTGGCCGCGGTGGTGGCCGGTTGGTGGTTCTTCCTCCGGCCCCGGCAGAGCCAGCCGGCCGGGCCCACGGACCAGCCAGCCGAGCCCGGGAGCGAGCCAGCGGAGCCCGCGGACCAGCCGACCGAGCCCGGCGACCCGCCGGCCGAGTCCGGGAAACAGCCGACCGAGCCCGGGAACCAGCCGACCGAGCCGGACGTCTCATAGGATGCGGCGCGGTCTCGTGGCGCGGCGGGGGAGCCACGAGGCCGCGCCAGCGTGCGTAGCGCGGGCTACCCGTCCAGCAGCGGGCCGAGCCCGACGGTGAGCCCGGGCCGTTGCCGCACCGAGCGCACCGCGAGCAGCACCCCGGGCATGAACGACGCCCGGTCGTAGGAGTCGTGCCGCACCGTGAGGGTCTCCCCGGCGGTCCCGAACAACACCTCCTGGTGCGCGACCAACCCGCGCGCCCGGACCGCGTGCACCCGCACCCCGGCCACCTCGGCGCCGCGGGCACCGGCCTGCTCGGTCGTCGTGGCGTCCGGCATCGGGTCCATCCCCGCCTCCGCCCGGGCCTGCCCGACCAGCTGGGCGGTCCGCAGCGCGGTACCGCTCGGCGCGTCCACCTTGTCCGGATGGTGCTGCTCGATGATCTCGACCGACTCGAAGAACCGGGCAGCCCGGGTGGCGAACTCCATCATCAGCACCGCGCCGACCGCGAAGTTCGGCGCGATCACCACCCCCACCTCCGGCTTGCGGGCCAGCCAGGTGCGCACCCGGGCCAGCCGCTGCTCGGTGAACCCGCTGGTGCCGACCACCACGTTGATTCCCTGGTCGATGCACCAGTGCAGGTTGTCCATCACCACCTCCGGGGTGGTGAAGTCGACCACCACCTCGGCGGCCGCGTCCGAGGCGTTGAACAGCCAGTCCCCCTGGTCGATCATCGCGACCAGCTCCAGGTCCGGCGCGGCGTCCACCGCCTTGCACACCTCGACGCCCATCCGGCCGCGGGCGCCCAGCACGCCCACCCGGGTCGGTTCGCTCACCTCAGTCACGTGGCACAACCTAACCCACCGCGCCGGTGGCCGGTGGACGGGAGCTATCCGGCCGGCAGGTCGTTCGGGTGCAGCGGGCCGACCGCCGCCAGCGACATCGGGCTGGCCAGCAGCTCCGCGGCCAGCTCGTTGACCTCGGCCAGGCTCACCCGGTCGATCCGGGCCAGCAGCTCGTCGTCGGTCAGCGGCCGGTCGTACAGCAGCTCACCCTTGCCCAGCCGACCCATCCGGCTGCCGGTGTCCTCCAGCCCCAGCACCACGCTGCCGGCCAGCATGCCCTTGCCGCGGGCCAGCTCCGGCTCGGTGATCCCGTGCCGGGCGGCCCGGTCGAGCTCGGCGCGCACCAGGTCCAGCACCTCCTCCACCTTGCCCGGGGCGCACCCCACGTAGACCGCGAACAGGCCGGTGCCGGCGAACCGGGCGGTGTAGGAGTAGGTGGAGTACGCGAGCCCGCGCTCCTCCCGCACCTGCTGGAACAGCCGGCTGGACATGCCACCACCGAGCACGTTGTTCAGCACGTCCAGCGCGAACCGCCGCGGGTCGGTGCGCCCGATCGCCGGGCACCCCACCAGCAGGTGGGCCTGCTCGGTGTCCTTCTGGTCGACCAGCGCGCCGGGTGCCCGGACCCGCGGCGTACCGCCGTCCGGGCCGCGCACCGGCGCCGGGTCGGCGGTGCCGTCGCCGAGCGGGGTGCCGGTCATCGCGGACCGCACCAGCCGCACCGTACCGGTGTGGTCGAGGTTGCCGGCCGCGGCCACCACCATCGACGGCGCGGTGTACCGGCGCCGGTAGAAGCCCTGGATCTGCCGCCGGGACATCGCCGCGATCGACTCGGTGGTGCCGGCCACCCGCCGCCCCAGCGGATGCCCGCCGTAGACCAGCTGAGCGAACAGGTCGTGCACCAGCTCACCCGGCTCGTCGTCCTGCATCGCGATCTCTTCCAGGATCACCCGCCGCTCGGTCTCCACGTCCGGGGCGGCCAGCACCGAGTCCGTGACCAGATCGCACATGACGTCGATCGCCAGCGGCAGGTGCTGGTCCAGCACCCGGGCGTAGTAGCAGGTGTACTCCTTGGCGGTGAACGCGTTGGTCTCCCCGCCGACCGCCTCGATCGCGGCCGAGATGTCCAATGCGGAGCGCCGCCGGGTGCCCTTGAACAGCAGGTGCTCCAGGAAGTGCGACGCCCCGGACAGCCGGGGGGTCTCGTCCCGGGAGCCGACCTGCACCCAGATCCCGAAGGTGGCGCTGCGCATCGCCGGCACCGCCTCGGTGAGGACCCGCAGCCCGCTGGGCAGCACGGTCCGGCGGATCGTGCTGCCCGGCGGGCGGGCGGTGCGGTTACCCGGCTTCCGGGCCGGGGCGCCCGCCGGCGCCGCCGCCCGGACTCGGCCGGCAGGCATCCCGGTTACCCGGTCAGCCGCGCCGCCGCCGGCGCCGGCGTCCGTCGCCGCCGCGATCGTCGTCCGGCCCGGCGTCACCGTCCGGCCCGGCGGCGTCGTCCCGGCCCGGGCCACCGTCGTCCTCCCGGCGCGGACCGCTGTCACCGTCCCGGCGCGGACCGCTGTCACCGTCGCGCCCCGGACCGCTGTCGCCATCCCGGCGCGGGCCACGCTCGCCGTCCCGGCGCGGGCCGCGCTCACCGCGTTCCCGGTCCCCGCGGTCGCGGGGGCCTCGGTCGCTGCGGTCCCGGCCGGCCGGGCGGTCGGCACCGCCGGCCGGCCGGTCCGGGCCGCCGGCCGGCGACTCGGCTCCGGCAGCGCCCGCTTTGTCCAGGTAGATCTTCCCGCGGCCGTCGATGTCGGCGATCTGCACCTCGACCTTGTCGCCAACGTTGAGGAAGTCCTCGACCCGCTCCACCCGCTTGCCGTCGCCCACCTTGGAGATGTGCAGCAGCCCGTCCCGGCCGGGCAGCAGCGACACGAACGCCCCGAACGCGGCGGTCTTCACCACCGTGCCGAGGAACTTGTCGCCCACCTTCGGCATGGTCGGGTTGGCGATCGCGTTGATCTGCGCGACCGCCGCCTCCGCGGACGGGCCGTCGGTGGCCCCGACGTAGATGGTGCCGTCGTCCTCGATCGAGATGTCAGCCCCGGTCTCGTCCTGGATCGCGTTGATGGTCTGCCCCTTCGGGCCGATCACCATGCCGATCTTGTCGATCGGGATCTTGACGGTGGTGACCCGCGGCGCGTAGTCCGACATCGGCGCCGGCGCGGAGATCGCCGCCGCCATCACGTCCAGGATGGTGTGGCGGGCGTCGTGCGCCTGGGCCAGCGCCCCGGCGAGCACATCGGACGGGATGCCGTCCAGCTTGGTGTCCAGCTGCAGGGCGGTGACGAACTCGCGGGTCCCGGCGACCTTGAAGTCCATGTCGCCGTACGCGTCCTCGGCGCCGAGGATGTCGGTGAGGGTGACGTACGAGGTCTTGCCGTCCACCTCGTCGGAGATCAGCCCCATCGCGATCCCGGCCACCGAGTCCTTCAGCGGCACCCCGGCCGCCAGCAGCGACATGGTGGACGCGCAGACCGAGCCCATCGAGGTCGAGCCGTTCGAGCTGATCGCCTCGCTGACCTGCCGGATCGCGTACGGGAACTCCTCCCGGGCGGGCAGCACCGGAATCAGCGCCCGCTCCGCCAGCGCGCCGTGCCCGATCTCGCGGCGCTTCGGCGAGCCGACCCGGCCGGTCTCCCCGGTCGAGTACGGCGGGAAGTTGTAGTTGTGCATGTAGCGCTTCTTGGACACCGGTGAGAGGGTGTCGATCGCCTGCTCCATCCGCAGCATGTTCAGCGTGGTGGCGCCCAGGACCTGAGTCTCCCCCCGCTCGAACAGCGCCGACCCGTGCACCCGCGGGAGCACGTCCACCTCGGCGGTCAGCGGCCGGATGTCGCGCAGCCCGCGCCCGTCCATGCGCACCTGCTCCCGCAGCACCCGGGCCCGGACCTCGGCCTTGGTAAGCGACCGGAACGCCGCGCCGACCTCCTTCTCCCGCCCCTCGTAAGACTCGGCCAGCGCCGCCAGCGTGTCATCCTTCAGCTGGTCCAGCGCCGCCTCCCGGTCGGCCTTGCCGGGGATCTTCAGCGCCTCGGCGACCTGGGTCCGGGCCCGGCCGGCGACCGCGTCGTAGATGTCGTCCGGGTAGTCCAGGAACACCGGGAACTCGGTCACCGGCTTGGCGGCGGTCGCGGCCAGCTCACCCTGCGCCCGGCACAGCTCCCGGATCGCCGGCTTGGCCGCCTCCAGCCCGCCGGCCACCACCTCCTCGGTCGGCTTCGGGGCACCGGCGGCGACCAGCGCGAGCACGTGCTCGGTCGCCTCCGCCTCCACCATCATGATCGCCACGTCCCCGTCCGCCAGCACCCGGCCGGCCACCACCATGTCGAAGGTGGCCCGCTCCAGCTCCGCGAGGGTGGGGAAGGCCACCCACTGGCCGTCGATGTGGGCCATCCGGGTGGCGCCGATCGGGCAGGAGAACGGCAGCCCGGACAGCTTGGTGGACATCGACGCGGCGTTGATCGCGATCACGTCGTACGGGTGCGCCGGGTCGAGCGACATGATGGTCGCGACCACCTGCACCTCGTTGCGCAGCCCCTTGGTGAAGCTGGGCCGCAGCGGCCGGTCGGTGAGCCGGCAGGTGAGGATCGCGTCCTCGCTGGGGCGGCCCTCCCGGCGGAAGAACGAGCCGGGGATCCGGCCCGCCGCATACATCCGCTCCTCCACGTCGACGGTCAGCGGGAAGAAGTCGAGGTGCTCCCTGGGTTGCTTGCTGGCGGTGGTCGCCGACAGCACCAGCGTGTCGCCTAGCGAGGCGATCACCGATCCGGCTGCCTGCTGGGCCAGCCGCCCGGTCGAGAAGGTGACCTCGCGGGTGCCGAGCGGCCCGTTGTCGATCACCGCCGTGGCGTGTTGGGTCCCGAGACTGTTATTCATCTACGTCTGTGCTCCTTGGTCGTGGGGCACACGAACCCGGAAGAAGCTGCGTGGGCGGGCCGGTCTTCGATCGAAGCCCCCGGGGGGTGGCGGTCTGCCCGCCGGACCCGGAGGCCACTACCGAGGACCGGTGCGCCGGTGGCTCCTCGGACTCGTGCTGCGCCCCGGTTTCGGTTACCGGCGACGTTCGTACCGGTGACGTTCACGGGTGAGGGGAGCAGCGTGGCCGCCACTCCCCCTCGCCTCACCGCCGCAGTCCGAGCCGGTCCCGCAGGGCGCGGTACCGCTCGACATCGGTCTTCTGCAGGTAGCCCATCAGCCGCCGGCGGCGGCCGACCAGCAGCAGCAACCCGCGGCGGCTGTGGTGGTCCTGCTGGTGCACCCGGAGGTGCTCGGTCAGGTCCTTGATCCGTTCGGTGAGCACCGCGACCTGGACCTCCGGGGAACCGGTGTCGCCGTCCCGGGTCGCGTACTCTTTCATGATCTTCGTCTTGGTGGCTTGGTCGAGCGCCATGGTCTCCCTATCCTGGTCAGGTGGGTTGGCCCCGGCCCGCGGCGTCGAGCAGGCGCACAGGACCTCGCCGGTGTGCCACCGGCAGGGCCCAGATTACCAGCCCGCCCAGGTACGTCCGGGATTGCCTGCCCCCGCGGCTGCCCGGAACCGCCGGAACCGCCAGGACCCGGGGCCGGGGTCACCGGTCGAGCACCCGCCGCACCTGCGCCACGTCCTGCCGGATCTGCGCCACCAGCGGCTCGACCCCGTCGTAGGTGCGCTGCTCGCGCAGCTGGGCCACGAAGTCCAGGGCCACCCGCTCGCCGTACAGGTCACCCTCGAAGTCGAGCAGGTACGCCTCGACCCGGCGCTCCCGTCCGGCGAAGGTCGGGTTGGTGCCGATCGAGACCGCGGCCATGTGAGCCTGGCCACGCCGCTGGCACCAGGCCGCGTAGATCCCGTCCGCCGGCACCGCCACGTGCCGTCCGGGCAGCAGGTTGGCGGTCGGGAAGCCGAGCTCCTGACCCCGCCGGTCGCCCCGGACCACCACCCCCTCCAGCCGGTGCGGGCGCCCGAGCGCGGTGGCCGCGGCGGCCACGTCCCCGGCCGCGACACAGGCTCGGATGTAGGTCGACGAGAACACGGTGTCATCGGTTGTCACCAGTGGGGGCGTGGTGACGGTGAAGCCGAACCGGCGGCCCAGCTCGGTGAGCAGCGCCACGTCCCCGGCGGCCCGGTGCCCGAACCGGAAGTTCTCCCCCACCACCACCTCGGCGGCGTGCAGGTGCTCGACCAGCACGTCGTGCCCGAACGCCTCCGGTGAGAGCCGAGAGAAGTCGGGGGTGAACGGCACCACGCACAGCGCGTCGGCTCCCAGCGCCTCGATCAGCTCCGCCTGCCGGGCCGGCTCGGTCAGCACCGCCGGATGCGACCCGGGCCGCACCACCTCGGCCGGATGCGGGTCGAAGGTCACCACCACCGACTGCAGCCCCCGCTCCCGGGCCTGCTTCACGGCCAGGCCGATCACCTCCTGGTGCCCGCGGTGGACCCCGTCGAAGACCCCGATCGTGACCACCGACCGGCCCCAGCCAGCCGGCACCGACTCGTACCCCCGCCACCGCTGCATGTCGCCCGCTCCCCCCGCCGCACCTAGGTTGGGTCGGGAGTCGACGCTAGCACCACGTCCGGGCGGGCCAGTCCGTCCCGCTCGGTCACGATCGCCACCACCTCCCCGGAGGGGGCGAACACCGCGTACGGGCCGGGGTTCCCGACGGTGGGTAGCCGACCGCCGTGCGCGAGCACCCGGGCCTGCTCCGCGCTCGCCTGGCGGGGCGGGAAGATCCGCCGGGCCGCGTCCGCCAGCGGCACCGTCACCAGCTCCGGCGCCCGCCGCTCCAGCTCGTCCACTGTGGCCGACTCGGCCAGCGTGAACCCGTCCACGAAGGTGCGTCGCAGCGCGTTCACGTGCCCACCGACGCCCAGGGCGGCCCCCAGATCCCGGGCGATCGCCCGGACGTACGTGCCGGACGAGCACGCCAGGTCGACGTCCACATCGACCAGTCCGGGCCGGTCGGGAACCCGGTGGATCGCCAGCACGTCCAGCCGGGACACCACCACCCGGCGCGCCGGCAGCACGACCGCCTCCCCCTCGCGTACCCGCTGGTAGGCCCGCCGGCCGGCGACCTTGATGGCGCTCACCGCGCTCGGCACCTGATCGATCTCGCCGGTCTGCGCCGCCAGTCCGGTCCGGATCGCCTGGTCGGTCACATCGCCGGCCGACACCTCCGCGACGGTCTCGCCGTCCGCGTCGTCGGTGACCGTGCTGCGACCGAGCCGGATCGTCGCCGCGTACCCCTTCTCGGCGCCACTGACGAAGCTGAGCAACCGGGTCGCCCGCCCGATCCCGAGCACCAGCACCCCGGTGGCCATCGGATCCAGGGTGCCGGCGTGCCCGACCCGGCGGATCCGGGCCAGCCGGCGCACCCGGGCCACCACGTCGTGCGAGGTCATCCCACCCGGCTTGTCCACCACCACGAGCCCGTCCGTAGCCACCACGGCTCCGCCTCCATGTCTTGCCTGCGTCACCTAGATTGGCACACAGGGCTAGTGGCCGGGAGGTCTGCCAAGGAGGTGTGGTACGGGGATGGGACCGCGACGCGCGCTGCGCACCGCGAGCCGCCGGCTGGACACGATGGTGGCCGGCACCCCGGAGCACCGGGACCGGTATGTCGACCTGCTCCGGGTGCTGGCGATCGGGGTGGTGGTGGCCTGGCACTGGTCGCTGTCGATCCTCTACTGGTCCGGCGACCGGTGGGTGATGCCGAACCCGATCCACCACGTGCCCGGCGGCTGGCTGGCCACCTGGCTGCTGCAGATCGTGCCGGTCTTCTTCGTCGTGGGCGGATATGCGAACTCCGCCGCTTGGTGGGCGGCGCAGCGGGCGGGGCGGGACGGGCGGGGATGGGCCGGCTACTACCGCGCCCGGCTGCGCCGGCTGCTGGTCCCGATCGGGGCGTTCCTGGCGGTGTGGGCCGGGTTCGAGCTGGTCGCCCACCTGGTGGTGCCCGGCTACCCGGGGGTGCTCCGGTACGGCTGGATCGTGTTCACCCCGCTGTGGTTCATCCTCGCCTACCTGTGGGTGGTGCTGCTGGCCCCGGTCACCGCCACGGCCCACTCGCGTGCCCGCTGGCTCACGCTGAGTGCGCTGGCCGCCGCGGTCGGGCTGGCCGACCTGGGCCGGTTCGCGGCCGGCGTCGGGTGGCTGGCCTGGCTGAACACCGCGCTGGTGTGGGTGCTGATCCACCAGCTCGGCTACTTCTACCGGGACGGCACACTGGCCCGGCTGGGCCGGCCGGGGGCGGTCGCGCTGGCCGCCGCCGGAGTGGTCGCGCTGGCGCTGCTGACCCGCCTCCCGGCGTACCCGCTGTCGATGGTGGCCACGGTCGGGCAGGAGCGGAGCAACATCCTGCCCGCCACCGCCACGATCGCGGCGGTGGCGGTGCTCCAGCTCGGGGTGATCATGTGGGTACGCGAGCCGGTGACCCGCTGGCTGCGCCGGCCCCGAGCCTGGAAGCCGGTGGTGGCCGCCAGCTCGGTGATCATGACCGTCTTCTTGTGGCACATGACCGCGCTGCTGGTGGTGCTGGCGGCGCTGCGAGTGCTCGGGGTGGACCTGCGCTCCGAGCCCACCGCCCGGTGGTGGCTGGAGCGCCCGCTCTGGCTGGCCGGTCCGGGGGTGGTGCTGGTGCTGCTGGTCCTGGTCTTCGCCCGGTTCGAACGGGCCGGTGACCGGGGCACCCTTCCGGCTGGTGGTGCGCCGTTGGCACAATAGCTCCTGCCTGACGACCCGACCCGACCCACCCGATCCGACCCGGTAAGGCGAGACCCCTCATGACGAACCCTCCGTACGGCCAGTACGACCCACACCAACAGCCAGGCTCCTCCTACCCGCCCGGCCAGCCCTACCCGGCGCCGCAGCCGTACCCGGCGCCCCAGCCCTACCCGCCGGAGCCGGCCTACCCGGCGGACCCCTACGCGCCGCCCGGCTACGGGCAACCGGCCGCCCCGGGCTACCCGCCCCAGGGCGAGGACCCGTACGGCGGCGGCGGCGGCCAGTACGGCGGTGGCCAGTACGGCACCGGGCAGTACGGCGGTGGCCAGTACGGCACCGGGCAGTACGGCGGCCAGTACGGCGGCGGCCAGCCGGCCGGGTGGCCGCCGGGGGGACCGCCCGCCCCGCCGCCCCGGCGCCGCCGGACCGGGCTGACTATCGCGCTGATCGCCGGTGGGCTCGGGCTGGTGCTGTGCCTGGGTGGCATCGCCGTCGTGGCGGTGCGGGTGCTCAACGACCAGGAGCTCGACCCGGACCCGGACCCGCCGGTCGTCTCCGACGACCCGTTCGCGGCCAGCCCGGCCGCCGCGTTCGCCGAGGGCGCGGACGGGATCCAGATGCCGGAGCCGGACGCGGTCGGCGACTTCACCGCCGACCAGGTGGCGGACACCCTGGACAAGGTGGAGGAGGCCCTGGTCGCCACCCGGCTGGACGAGGCGATGCTGGTCGACCACGACCCGGAGCCGTTCCTCTCACTGGTGTCCGAGGACAACCGGCAGGGCCTGGAGGAGGACTTCGACACCGAAAACTTCAGCTACTTCGCCAGCCAGGTCGCCGACGGGGCGGAGCTGGCGGAGCCGGCGCCCCGGGTCGACGGCGAGGTCACCTACGAGGCGACCGTCGACGAGGGCGGGTTCCGGGTGATCGAGGTCGTCACCAGCTTCGTCTGGGCGTACGCCTTCGCGGTCCCCGGTGACGACCCGGACCTGGACGGCATCGTGGTGGTGCGGGACGAGCTGGTGTGGCAGGTGGCCCACGAGGACGACGTCGCCGAAACCTCGCTCGGGCTGTGGCTGTGGGACGGTGAGGCGTACGCCTGGGGGATCGACTGCACCGTCTTCGAGGACGGCCTGCTCAGCCCCCAGACCGAGCCCGGCCCCGGGGGCGCCGGGCCCGACGACCCGGACGAGATCTTCGACCCGTCCGGGTCACTGGACGTCCCGGACACCTGCTGACCCGGGCCCGGTGAGCCCATGCCCATGCCCATGCCCATGCCCGTGCCCGGGCCGGTGCCGGCCGCCGGGGCGCAGCCCGCCCCCGGCCCGGCACTGGCTGCCGGTGACCACCCGCGGCACCGCCAGCGGCAGGACCCGCGCCCGGACAGGCTCCGGCTTGGTCGGTGGCGGGCAATCCGGGGTCGGCGGTGCGGCGTCCACGAACACCCAGTAGATCTGCCACCAGGCGTCCGAGAACTTCACGAACACGTCACTGTGCGAGTGGATGCCGCGGATCTCGTCACCCGCCCGGTCCCCGAGCGGCACACCGAGGTCGTCGGGCAGTCCCGGGTCGGCCGGGAACCGGCCGGTCGGCAGGGTCCGGACACAGCGGAACCGGTCCGGGTCGGGGCCGTGCCCCATCCCGGGCGGAGCCGGACGCCCCTGCACGAACCCGATCAGGTCACCCGGCGCGGTGATCGAGTAACGGGGGCGGGTCGGGATCGGGTAGTCGTACGGGTCGCGTACGTCGGCCATCCCGGCGGAGGCGATGTGCAGCACCGCGTCGGCCTCCAGCCCGTACCGCTCGGCGGCGCCGACGATGGCACCGCCGAACGAGTGCCCGGCGGCCACGATCCGCACGTCCGCGTCCGGGCCGGCCCGCCTGGTGATCTCGGTCCGCAGCTCGTGCGAGAACACCGCCAGGGCGCGGCCCAGCGGTTGCTGGTAACGGGTAAGCGCGCCCTGCAGCCAACCCTTCGGGAAGGAGCCGGCGGCCCACACCACCACCGCCAGCCGACCGTTGCTGGCCGCCACCAGGTCGGAGGCCCGCTGATGGTACTTGCGGAAGTTCTTGTCCAGGATGTACGCGGCGCCGCCGGGCACCAGGATGCCGACCGTCTCGGTGCGCTCGTCGATGCTGCCCACCAGCTCCGCCCAGGCTCCCTGGCCCTGGTTCGCGTCCGGCTCGAAGTCCAGCAGCTGCAGCCCCTGGTCGAGGATGGTCTGGTAGACCGGTGCCCGGTCCGGGTCGGCACCACCGAACGCCGCGACCACCCGGTCCAGGTTGGCCTCGATCCGGGTCTCGAACGGCACGCCCGGCAGCGCGGCGGCGACCGTGGTGACGGTGACCGGGGACAGCGGCAGCTTGGGGATCACCTGGGTGCCGGCGGTAACGAGCAGGAGCCCGGCCAAGGTGAGGCCGGTTCGCAGCCGGTTCGGCGGCCGCAGCAGCCGCCCGGCCAGCGGCGCACCGGCTCGGCGACGACGCCCCTCCCGTCGTGCCAGCGTCCAGCGTTGCACGTGAACCTCCCGCCCTTCACTCACGCGCCCACGCTCATTGTCCCATCCCACCCAACCGCATTACTGGTGAGATCACCCGGATTTGACCCCGAGCAAAGCGACTGGGCTCCCTAGGGGAAACCCAGCCGCCCGGTACCGACTGTTATGCGATCTTTGCTTACTGGCGCTACTGCCGGACGTCCATCGAGGTCTGCAGCGCGCGGCGAGCCTGCTCACGCGCGTCCTCGGCCGGCTTCGGCCTGGGTGCTCTCACGGTCATGTCCTTCCCTGGCTACTGGGGATTCGGGCTACCGGATGGGTCGGTCGGAGGTCGCCGCCGGAGCCACCGGTCCGGGATCACCGGAGCGACGCTCGGCGGGTGGCGGAAGCCCGGGTCGGTTGACCCTGGTGCCAGGTCCGGTCGGGATGCACCGCACTCGCTCTCCCGCAAGGTCGGGTCGGCCAACGCCGGTCTCCGCAGCGGGATTGGCCGGTCAGATGCAGGCCCCGCTGCGGCGGCTAAGAATGAGTACGGTGCGCCTCACCCGTCCAAGCTATCGTTCAGTCCCACATCCCGCACCCGATTCCCAGATGACGAGACAGCGCCGTCAGGCTGGGCTGCCGGCCGGGCCGGCCAGCTTGGCTCGGATCGCGTCGACCACGTCGGCCAGCTCGCCGTACCCGGTGAAGCCGGCCGCCAGCCTGTGACCGCCCCCGCCCAGCGCGACCGCCACCGCGCTGACGTCGCTGGCGCCCTTGCTGCGCATCGACACCGCCCACTCGCCGGCCGCGATCTGCTTGATCACGCACGACACGTCCGCCTCGGCGGTGCACCGGACCGCGTCGATCAGCGGCTCCAGCACGTACGGTCGCTGCTGGTGCCGGGTCAGGTCGTCCAGAGTCGTGTAGGTCCACACCAGACCCCGCCCGCCGGCCGCCGCCGGCTCCAGCTGGGTCCGGGTCAGCACGTCACCGTACAGTCGCACCGCGCCGAACGGCCGGGTGTCGAAGACCCGCCGGGAGATCTCGGCCGGCCGGATGCCGGTGCCGAGCAGCCGGGCGGCGAGCTGGTGCACCGCCGGGGTGGTCATGTCGAACTTGAACGACCCGGTGTCGGTGGCCAGCGCCACATACAGGCACTCGGCGATCGCGGCGTCCAGCGTGACCCCGAGCCGCCCCAGCAGCTCCTCGGCGACCACCGCGGTCGCCGCCGCCTGCGGGTCGACCAGGTGCACCGTACCGAAGCCGGTGTACGAGGTGTGGTGGTCCAGCACCACCGCCACGCCGGCCGCGCCGACCCGGTCGGCCAGCTCCCCCAGCCGGGAGGCGCTGGCCGCGTCGAAGCACATCATCAGGTCCGGGGCCGGCACCGCGCTGGCGGCCGGCACCAGCAGCTCCAGACCGGGCAGCCCGGCGAACGGCTCCGGCACCTCCAGCTGCCCGGGGAACGTGGCCTGCACCCGGCGGAACCCCAGCGACCGCAGCCCCAGCCCGACCCCCAGCATGCTGCCGATCGCGTCGCCGTCCGGGTTGACGTGGCACACCAGCAGCACCGAGGCGTCCAGCGGGAGCTTCTGGACCGCAGCCACCGCCGCGGACCAGTCGGGTGCCCCCACCCCCGAGCCGTCGCCGCCCGAGCCGTCGCCGCCCGCGACGCCGGCGCCCGCCGGCCAGCCCTCGCTCACCGGGAGTCCCCCGCCGGCTGGTCCGCGACGGCCGCGTCGTCCACGATCGCCAGGTCGTCCGCGTCGTCCTCCTCGACCCGGTACGGCTGCGGGTCACCCGCGTACCGCGCGCCGGCCGCCCGCCGCTGCACCTCCGCGTCCGCCGAGCGGGCGGCGTCGAGCAGCTCGTCGATGTGCTTGGCGTGCTCCGGGATCACGTCGAGCACGAACGTGAGGGTCGGCGCGTGCCGCAGCCCCAGCGCCTTGCCGACGGTGCTGCGCAGCAGCCCGTTGGCGCTGGCCAGCGCCGCCGCGGTGCCGGTCTGGGCGGCGGCGTCCCCGAGCACGGTGTAGAAGACCGTCGCGTCCCGCAGATCGGGTGTGATCCGCGCGTCGGTGATGGTGATCATCCCGAGGCGGGGGTCCTTGATCTGGGTACGCACCACCGAAGCCACCAGCTCCCGCACGCGCTCCGCGTGCCGGCGCACCCGGGCCGGGTCCGTCATCACGTCACCTCCGAGGATCGGGGCTGC
>WHTQ01000074.1 GCA_009377645.1 Micromonosporaceae bacterium
CGCAAAATCGCCAGCTGGCCCCTCAAACGCGCCGCACACCGCATCCCAGACCGCCCAGCCGATCCAACCGTCACCATCATCGGCGCGACCAAAACCAACCGGGTCAAACGGACAACACGACCTTAAGTCACCGGTATTGGGTCTAGACCGGATAGGCCGGGCGTGATACCTTGGCCACCGTACGAAAGCGGTCAATCACATATCGCCAGCGCGGGGGCGGGGCGTGCGCTGGATGGAGGCCACCCACCGATGACCCCCCGGCCTGGCGCCGAGTGCGTCCGTGCGGCCGCCAGCAAGCTGGGCCGGCACCCCCAGGATCACGGCTGGCGGGAGCTCTACCGGCTGCTCGCGCACGGCCTGTCCCGCCCGGACACCCCACACCTGCACGACTTGGCCGCCGCCGCGCTGGCCGGCCGGCCGACCAGCAGCGACACCCACCTGGTCACCCTGCTGGGCATCGCCGTGAAGTCGGTCGACCCGGCCGGGTTCCCGCGGCTGGTCGACGACCGGCCGGTCGAGCAGCGGCTGGCCACATTGGAGGGATTGCTGTCGCGGCACCGCCGGCAGATCGACCAGGTCCTGACCCGGCGGCAGAACTCGTTCACCGGAGCGCGCCGGTTCCTCGTACCGCAGGTGCTGCTGGCCGCGTACTTCGCCCGGCAGGAGCAGCCCGCCACCTTCGCCGACCTGGGCACCGGGCTGGGGGTACTGCCGCGCCAGCTCAACTGCAAGTCGCTGTTCGACCGCTACGCGCCGGAGCTGACCTGGCCGGGCGGGCGGCCGGCGTACCAGCCGATCCCGCTCGCCGCCCGGTACGGGGTGGACCGCGGGCCGTTCCCGGACCAGCGCTGGGTCCAGTCCTGCTACGGCCCGTCGCCCTTCTACGCCGCGCAGTTCCGGGAGCTGACCGATGCGCTGGAGCGGCCCGAGGTGCGGGCGGTGGAGGTCGGTTACCACGAGCTGGACCTGACCGACCGGGCCGCGCTCGGAGTGTTCCTGCGAGGACAGGGGATCAACGCCGTCAATCTCTCCTACACCCTCTACGAGCTTGACCCGGCCAGCCGGGCGGAAGTGCTCGACACGCTCGCCGGGTCGCTGCACCCGCCCGGGTTCGTGATCGTCACCGAACCGAACGACGGCCTCGCCCGACCCGGCTGCACGGTCAGCGTGCGGGACCACGCCGACCCGACCTTGCGCCGGGTGTGTACCGTCTCGGACGGTCACTTCACCGGCGTCGTGCGCCCGTTGGAGTGGTTCGACCGGTTCGTGGCCCGCTACCCGATCCGGTTCGAGCGCGGATAGCCCCCCGCCACCCGGCCCGAGAGACCAGAGGACACCCCCGATGCGGCGACGCGCCATCATGCAACCGGTCGACTCCCGCCCCCGGAGCCGACGGCTGCGCTGGTGGATGACCGCCGCCAGCGTCGCCGGGTCGGCGTTCGGGCTGGTCGCCAGCCTCTACTCGGCCGAGCTGCGGCGGGTGCTGGAGGCCTCCGGGCGGGGCTTCGTCACCACCGGCCTGCCGATCGCGGTGACCGCGGTGGTGGCCAGCGTGTCCGGGGTCCTGATCTACGAGCTGCTGTTCCGCCGGGGCCGGGTCGCCGACGTGACGGCCGGCGAGATCGCGATCCGGGCGGACGCGCTGGAGGGGATCGTCAGCGACGAGGACGCGGTGGTGGGCCGGTCGCTGCGGTACCTGGAGACCCGCCGGCGCTCCGCCGACCTGGTGGTGTTCCTGCCCGGCCTGGGGCTGGACGCGAACGACTTCCGCCCGTACCTGTCCGAGAGCAAGTTCCACTGTGTAGCGCTCACGCTCTACGGCTTCAACCCGGCCGAGCGGGACGACGAGCATTACCAGCCGATCTCGTTGCAGGCGCACGCCCAGCTGGTGGCGTACGCGCTGCGCCGGCTCCGGACTGCGTACCCGCGCAAGCGGATCACGGTGGTCGGGTTCTCGTTCGGTGCCGACATGATCCTGTTCCTGCTGGAGTTCGCCCCGGAGGTGCTGCGGGACCTGCAGCTGCGCAAGGCGGTCCTGCTGGACCCGAACATCAACCGCAGCACCACCACCTTCTCCGCCCGGATCGCCCGGGTCGACACCGACAGCTCGCTGCGCGACCTGGTGGCGATCCTGCGTTCGGCCAAGGACCGCTCCGAGCTGCGGTACCTGTGCGAGTACCTGGCGAAGATCACGTCGAAGAACTTCGCGCAGGTGTGGCGGTACGCGCAGGAGGTGTCGAGCCGGTTCAACCACGACTCCCACGACCCGTTCCTGGACGCGGTCGGCCAGCTGGTCGGGGTCACCGAGGGGGTCCACGTGATCCTGTCCTTCAACCACGAGACGATATTCAACTCGGTCGCCCACGCCGCGGCCGCCCGCGGGCTGGACCTCAACGACCTGGAATGCTCGCGCACCGACCACTTCGAGCTGCTCAGCCCGGGCTTCCTGAAGGACCGGCTGGAGGGTGTGCTGTAGCCGGCTCGGGTGACCTGGCCGACTCCGGGACGTTCACCCTCCACCACCCGGGCAGCGGGAACCGGTACCCGGGTGCCAGACTGGGCTCTGCGCCGCAAACAGGAGGACATCGACATGAGTGCCGGGTGGGTGCTGCCCGAGGACGTGCTGTCCGGCGCACCCTCGTACACTCCGCAGCCGGCCGAGCTGGCCGACCTGGAGCTGCTGCTGACCGGTGCGTTCACGCCGCTGAGCAGCCTGCCCACCCGGGCCGACCTGACCGCGATCGTGACCCGCGGGCAGCTCGCCGACGGCACCCGGTGGCCGCTGCCGGTCTCGCTGCAGGTGCCCGGCGACCTGCTGGACGGGATCGACCTGGGCAACCCGCTGCAGCGGGCGCTGATCGTGACCGACACCGAGGGCGCTCCGGTGGCCGCCGTCGACGTGGTCGACGCCTGGCCCACCCGGGACGGGATGAGCGGGATCGGCGGGCCGGTGCGCCGGATCGGGGAGCCCGCCCACGGGCCGTTCCGGGCCCTGCGGCACACCCCGCAGCAGGTCCGCGACCAGCTGCCGGACGGCCGGGTGGTGGGGGTGGTGGTGGACCGGCCGCTGCACCGGCCGCAGCTGGCCCAGATCGTGCACGCCACCCGGACCCTGCAGGCGCACCTGGTGGTGATGATCCCGGTGGCCGAGCCGGACCGGGACGGGCTCTCGCCGGAGGCGCTGGTCCGGTGCGTGCTGGCGGCCCGGGACCGGCTCCCGCCGGCGACCATCGTCACGGTGCCGCTGCGCCGGCGCCGCAACGAGGTCCGGGACGCGCTGGCCCGGGCCCGGGTGGCGCAGGCGTACGGAGTCACCCACCTGCTGGCCGGCGGGCCGACCCTGTCCGGCGGCGGGCCGCGGGTGCTGGTGCCGCGGGAGCTCGCCTACGACGGCCGGGACGGGCAGTGGCGCGGCCGGGACGACATCCCGCTGCGCAACCAGCGGGCACCGCTGTCCGACTCCGAGCTCGACGACCTGCTGGACCGGGGGTTCCCGCTGCCGGAGTGGCACACCCCGCCGGCGGTGGCCAAGGAGCTGGCCCGGGCCCGCCCGCCGCGGCGGCACCGGGGGCTGGTGGTCTTCTTCACCGGCCTGTCCGGGTCCGGCAAGTCGACCGTCGCGCGGGGGGCGGCGGCGGCACTGCGGGAGGTCGGTGAGCGGACGGTCACGGTGCTCGACGGCGACATCGTGCGCCGGGAGCTGTCGGCCGGGCTCGGCTTCTCGAAGGCCGACCGGGACGCGAACATCCGCCGGGTCGGCTGGGTGGCCGCCGAGATCGCCCGGCATCACGGGCTGGCGATCTGCTGCCCGATCGCGCCGTACGCGCTGGCCCGGGCGGACGCGCGGCAGATGGCCCGGGCGGCCGGGGCCGGGTTCGTGCTGGTCTGGGTCGCCACCCCGCTGGCGGTGTGCGAGCAGCGGGACCGCAAGGGGCTGTACGCGAAGGCCCGGGCCGGGAAGGTCACCGGCATGACCGGCGTGGACGACCCGTACGAGGAGCCGACCGACGCGGACCTGGTGCTCGACACCAGCTCCCGGACCGTGGACGACTCGGTCGAGCTGGTGCTCGCGTACCTGGAGGAGCACGGCTGGGTGGAGCGCGCCCGGCTCCCCGCCTGAGCCGGCGGACCGGCCGCCGGGCGGGGCGCGAAGTCCCCGCCCGGCGGCCGTCGCCTACCGCAGGTCGGCCGGCGCGCGATCGGTCAGCTCGAACGCGCTTTCGATCACCTGCTCTACCCGGTTGCCGGCGGCGTCCCAGGCCTCGGCCCGGAGGCTCACCGCAGTGCCGCTGGCCTGGTCCAGCCGCGGGTAGGTGGCGATGACGTGGAAGCTCCGGCCGCTGCCATCGCCCCGGCCGTCCGGCACCACCCGTGCCTCGTCCCAGGTCTGGCCGCCGTCGGTGCTGGTCCACAGCCGCAGCCCCGTAACTTGCGGCGCCGGCTGAGTGGACTGGCCATTGTAGGCGGTGACGGCGAATCGCTGCCAACCCGGCACCGGCACCGTGTTATCCAGCTGCAGGCTGCCGCTCAGGTCGTAGTTGAGGAAGATCAACGACTCCGGCCGGCACGGGCCCGGGGACTCGATGCCCACCAGCAGGCTCGAGCAGATGTAGCCAGGTGCTGCGCTGCCGGTTTCTGGCCGGGACGAGGCGTACGTCCAGGTGGTGTCGACGTTGCGCAGCGGGTCGTTGTGCACCAACCGGTAGACCTCCGGTTCGCCGGGCAGGCGGAAGCCCGGCAGGATGCCGACGGTGAGCGGAGTGAGCGGGATCTGTTCACCGTTCTCCTTGAACAAGGACGTGTTCAGGCTCAACGTTCCCCGGCTCAGGAACTGGCCGTCGCCCGCGGTGGGGAAGTAGAAGGGCACGAACGTGTCGCCTTCGCGGCACATCGAGCACACCTCGTAGCCGAATGTCGTCGCCGGGTGGGCCGCGAGCCAGGCGTCCAGGGAAACCGCGCCGGGCGCAAACGGCACCACGTTCAAGTGTTGGTCAGCGCGACCGGGTTCATCGAACACCCTCGGAGGCAAGTGGACTAGCGTTTGCACCGATGTCCCCGCTCCCGAGTAGAACTGGTCTCCTGTCCAGACCGTGTCGGATGAGAGTGGACCGACGTATTCAGGGAGAACCCGCGGCGCAGCCGAGACCGCCCCCTTGGAGAAGATGAAGCTGGTGCCGGGCTTGTGTGCGTACCAGACCCGGTTGCCTCTGGCAAGCCCGATCTCCTGGTCCGCGTCGGACAGATGATGGTGGACACCGATCCTGGCCAGGTCCCGATGGCTGAACGAGTAGTCGAGCGAATCCGGAATCTGCTGTTCCTCCCAGGGTTGGAGCTGGTAGGTGTAGTGGATGTTGGGGTCACCGGCCACGTCGATGGTCACCGGACCATGGCTGAGCATCTCCTGCAGCTGGTGACCCTCGCTCCGCGAGATCTGCGCCTCGGGCAGGTTGATCACCTTCGGACCGCCACCAGACGGGGTGCCGTAGCTCCAGTTGGGCGCAGTGAACGACATATGATCCTCGTAGCCGGGCGGTGGGTTCGAAAACGCGAGGTAGCCGACGGCGCCCGCGTCTTCGAGATGCTTGATCCGGTCGATCCAGATACCGCTGTACGGCACGTCATCGCCGGGCCGGACTTCGCCCCGCTGGAACAGGGCCAGCTTGCCGTCGAGGTCGAGCCCGGCAACGTCCTCGGGCCGGGCGAAGCCGACATCGACAAGCTCGAGCGCCTGCTCCCCGGTGAACGGCACCCAGTCCTCGCACCCGGCACAGACGTTCACATACCCGAAGGACTCCCCACGATCATCCCATGCCCGGTAGTACGGGTGCAGGTCGACGGGCTGCGGAGAGCGCACGTGCATGGTCAGCTGCGGGTTGGACAGCTCGCGTTTGATCGAGTACCGGAAGACCCCGGTGGTGACCGGCTCCGTCGGGGTGACGAAGATCCTCCACTGGAAGGAGGTGGGGGCGATCGCCAGCTCAGCGCCGACGAACAGGGTGCCGTCGGCCAGCGAGCGCTCCACATGCCGCCCGAAGCCGAAGGGGACCGTGTCCTGGGGCGTGGTGAACGAGACCTCCACGGCCTGCCGGGCATCTAGGGTGATCTCGGTGTTGCCGGTGACCTCGACGAGCGGATCCACCAGCTCCGCCCACTTCTGCACATCGTTGTCAGCCCACCACAGCTTCTGCTGGAGGTGGTAGGTACCGGCCCGGACCAGAACGCGGGTCGTGCCATCCTCCGAGGGTCCGGCCCCGCCCGAGCTGCCGGCGAGGTCGGCCGCTCGCAGCGGCCGGACGGCGGCCGCGGTGGCGCCTGCGTTGCCGGTGCCTGACAGGTCCACGGGTAGGACCCAGATCGGATACGCCCCGCCGCTGGTACTACCGTTCAACGGTGGCGCCGGTTCACCGTTGCGGTCAAGCGTGTGGACGGTCAACACCAGCCGCTTGTCGACCGCCACCGGGGTGACCAGGTGCACGCCGGTCTGCGCGCTGGTCGCGGTCAACGCACCTGAGTAGCCGGTCGCCACCAGCAGGGTGGGATCGAGCGTGACCGTGGCGGCGGCGGTGCCACCGGCCGGAACGGTCACGGTCTGGTCGGCCGTCAGGGCTCCGCCGGCCGCCGGACTGCCGTCCAGGTCCACCAGCTTCGGGGCCAGGGTGAGGGTGACCGGCTGGTCGGACTCGTTGACGTAGGTGACCTGCTGGCTGACCGGTTCCACCTGGTCCTCGTTAATCAGACCGAAGTCCAGGTGCGGCGTGGCGGCGAACACCTCGACCTGGCCGACCGCGCGCGCCACGTCGAGCCGCCCGGCGCCCTGCTCGTAGACCGAGTAGCCGGCGTCGCTGGCGGTGCTCATCAGGGTCGACTTCAGCTGTGCCGCCCGCCAGTCCGGGTGTTGCTGCGCCAGGATCGCGGCAGCGCCAGCCACGTGCGGGGTCGCCATCGACGTCCCGCTCGCGGCTGTGTAGAGCTCGCTGACCGGCGAGCCCAGCGCGGTCCCGGCGGCCCGGGCTGCCACGATCGCCACCCCGGGTGCGGCGATGTCGGGTTTGAGGGCGCCATCTAGCCGGGGCCCCCGGCTCGAGAAGTCTGCCAGCTGGTCCTGCTTGTCGGTCGCGGCCACGGTCAGCGCCGCGTCCGCCGCACCCGGCGCGCTGATGGTCTGGCTGCCCGGTCCGTCGTTGCCGGCGGCGATCACGAACAGAGTGCCGGTGCTGGCGGTGAGCCGGTTGACCGCCTGGCTGGCCGGGTCGGTGCCGTCGGTCGGTCCGCTGCCCAGGCTCATCGAGACCACGTCGGCTCCCGCGTCCTCGGCAGCCCATTCCATACCGTCGATGATCCCGGAGGTCGAACCGGAGCCTCCGTCGCTGAGCACCTTGCCGATGACCAGATCGGCGCCGGGAGCCACCCCCTTGCGCACGCCGTCCGAGGCGGCACCGGTGCCGGCGACGGTGGCCGCCACGTGCGTGCCGTGACCGTGCCCGTCCTTGACGCTGTCCACTCCGGGGACGAAGCTCTTCGAGTCGACGACCTGGCCGGCCAGGTCCGGGTGGGTCTCGTCGATGCCGGTGTCCAGCACGGCCACCGTGGTGCCGGTGCCGTCGTAGCCGGCTCCCCACGCCTGCGGAGCACCCACCAGCGGCACGCTCGCGTCGAGGTCGACCTCGACGACCCGGTCCAGCCACACCTGGCGTACGTCCTGCGCCGGGTCGGGCTGCGCGCCGCGGAGCTGCTGCCAGAACTGCCCGGCGCGGTCCTTCGCCAGCCCGGCGCCGCCGCCGTTGATGCTGGACAGGCCGACCGCGTCGGTCACGCCCGGCAGCTGCTCGGCGTGCCGCGCCAGGTCGGCGTCGTCCGGGGCCGCGCTGCGCTCGCTGGCCCGCCCGACCGGTTCCCGGTAGGTGACGATCATCGGCAGGTGGTCGGACTCGGCGTCGGTGTAGCCGTGTTCGGCCAGGTACGTGATGTTGAACAGCTCCCGGTCCAGCAGCCCGGACTCGATCGCCGGCTGGGCATCCGACGGGACCACGTACACGCCGTCGGGCTCGGAGGTGCTCTCGAACGACTCGACCGGCGATCCGTCCGGGCGCGGAGCGGGCTCGCCGATGGTGGCCTGGTACCGGCCGTCAGCGGCGACGGTCAGCAGTACGGTGTCGCCGGTGAGCAGCGTGATCTCGTGCTCGCCGGGAGCCACGCCCGCCAGCGGGGTGGGCTGCGCCGCGGTCTGACCCGGTGCCGGGTTCGCCGGCACGTCGGGGGCCGCAGTTGCGGGCGCGGGGATGGCCAGACTGGCGCCGGTCAGGGTGAGGACCGTGGCCAGCGCGGCGGCTCTGCGTCGCCGCCGGCTGGGATGGGCGGCGGGTGGGGGTGGCAACATCGTCGACATCTCCTGTTCGATCAGGTGACGGCTGGCCCCGGGCACCGGCGGATGGTTCATCGGCCGGTCTCCTCGACGTCACGTCGTGGACGGAGTCTCGGCCGGGCGCTGGCTGCTTGCAATCACCTAAAGAAGCGAATGTTCGGCGTACCCGGCCCGGCGGGCACCCAGCGATCACCGTCGGTCGCCGGACGGCGGCTGGTCGAGCGCCGCCTGTGCCTCGATCACGCTGACCGCCAGGGCGGTGCGGGAGGAGACGTTCAACTTGCGCATGGCCGACTTGAGCTGCGTGGCCACCGTGTTCGGCGACCGGGAGAGGGTCTCGGCGATCCGCCGGTTGGTCTGGCCGGCCATCACCAGCCGAACCACCTCCAGCTCTCGCGGGGAGAGCTGGTCGCCGAAGCCGCGCCGCCCACCCCGCCATGGTCGCGGCGCCTCCACACCCAGCTCGCGCAGCCGGGCGGCGACCCGGTCCGCGTCGCCGTGCGCGCCCAGCCCGGTCAGGTCCCGGAGCACCCCGGACAGCAACTGCAGGCCGACCTCCGGCTGGTCCGCCGCGAGCAGGCAGCTGGCCTGGCGCTCCCGGCTGAGCAGGGCGTCGTACGGGCGGGGCAGCCGGGCCCAGGCGGCGCTGGCGCGGGCGTACGCGGCGGCGGCGCGGACCTGGTCGCCCCGGCTCTCGGCCAGCAGTGCCCGGCAGGCCGCCAGGGCGGCCCGGGGAGCCGGGGCGTCCCGGCCCCGCAGCCCGGCCGCGAATGCCGCGACCAGCCGGGTCGCCTCCGGGATCTCGCCGGCGGCGACCAGGGCTTCGATCCGGACCGGCGCGATGTCGGTGGCCCAGATCCAGATCCGCTTGGCGGTGACCGTCTGCATCGGATCGCCGGTCAGCCGGAGCGCGTCGTCGACGTGGCCATCCAGCAGGAGCGAGCGGGCTAGCGCGGCGGCCGGCTCCAGCGGGAACGCGGCGGCGGTGCGCCCCCGGGCCTTGCCGAGGACGTAGCGGAGCTGCTCCTCGGCCCGGCGCCGGGCACCGCCGGCGGCGTGCAGCAGGGCGGCCACCAGGGTGGCTTCCAGGCCCGCCTTGGGGTCCACGTCGTCGCGCTCGCCGAACGCGGCCACCCGCTCCGGCAGACCCTCCCAGGCACCGGTGAACCAGTCCAGATGCGCCTGGCTGATCAACACGTGGTCGCGCAGCTGGGAGTGGCGGTTGCTGGACGCCAGCTGCTGGGCGCTGGCCAGCCGCTGCCGGGCTTCGGCGAACCGGCCCCACCGCATCGCCGCGTCCCCGATGTTCAGGTTGCCCAGCGCGATCAGCTGCCGCTCCTGTGGGCTGGCCGGGTCGGTGGGCAGCTCGGCCGCCACCGCCCAGCCCCGCGGCTCGCCGAGCTGGAGCAGGGCGGTCACCCGGTTGACGGTCAGCGGGAGCCACTCGGCCGGCGACCTGGCGTCACTCATCAGCTCGGAGGCTCGCTGCAGCCAGCGCAGGTGCACCCTGGCCGGCCAGGGCGGTGCGACCGGGAACCCGAGGGAGGTCATGGCGCGGGCCGCCTCGACCGGGTTGTGGCCCAGCTGGGCAACCGCCCGCTCCAGCTCGACCCGCCCCGCCTCGAACTCCCCCAGCTGCAGCAGCAGCCGCCCCAACCGACCGCCGATCTCGCCCTGCTCCGCCACCCCCAGCTCCGGGGTGTCCCGGATCCGCTGCAGCGTGCCGACGGCGTGCCGGACCAGGTCGTCCATCGCCTCCATGCAGTAGATGGCGGCGATCGCCAGCTTGCGCGCCAGCCGGGCGCGGGTCGCGAGCGGCAGCTCCGCACCGGCGAGCAGCTCGTTGAGCAGCGCGACCGCGGCCGTACTGTCGCCCGAGGCGATGGCCAGCTCGGCGGCCTGGTCCGCGTACCGGCACCACTTCGCGGTGTCCTGCGCCTCCCGGAAGTGGCGGGTCAGCTGCGACACCTGGCGTGGGGTGCGCTGCTCGAGGGTGGCTCCGGCGGCCCGGTGCAGGCGGCGGCGTTCGGTACCCGGGATCGCCTCGTACACGGCCGCGCCCATCAGCACGTGCCGGAACGCCAGCTTCCGGTGCTCGCGCTCCCCCAGCAGGCCGGAGCCGACCGCCTCGGTCAGGGCCGCCCGGGCCGGTTCGCCGGTCAGGCCCGCGAGCTGCGCCAGGAGGGTCTCGTCGGCCGCCTGGCCGAGCACCGCAGCCGCCTGCAGCACCCGCTGCGCGGCGGGGCTGAGCCGCGGTACGCGTTCGAGGACCGAGTCCCGCACGGTCGGGGGAACCGGCAGGTCGTCCAGGCTTCGCCGGGCCCACTGGCCGTCCCGCAGAACGAGGTCGGCTCGCTGCTGGAGCAGCCGTACGGACTCCTCGACCGCCAGCGGAAGGCCCTCGGTGCGCTGGTGCAGGAAGCGGGCCAGGGCCTCCGACACCGACCCGCCGTCGAGCATGGACGAGACCAGGCCGGCGGTAGCGGGCATGGCCAGAGGCTCGAGCGTGACCCGTACCTGCGTGGTGCCGGCCGGCAGGCGGGACGACAGGCGCAACAGCAGCGACTCGGGGGGAACGTCCTCCGGCCGGTAGCTCACCACCACACTGATCGATCGTGGCCGGCGCGAGGTAAGGAACAGCAGGAACTCCAGAGTCGCCTCGTCGGCCCAGTGCACGTCCTCGACCACCAACACACCGACATCGAGGCATCTCAGCAGCTCGGCCAGCGCCCGGAACAGCCGGTGCCGCCCGGCAGTGGCGTCCTCCAGCGGCTCGGGGGTGGGCGGCAGGTGGTCCGCCCACTCGGGGAACATCGGCCGCAGCGCCCCCACCAGCGCGGTGAACCGCAGCCCGCGGACGGTCTCGGCGGCCTGCCGCAGCGCATCCACGATCGGACCGAGGGTGAACGGATCCCGGAACGGCGGGCACACCGCCACCAGGGTCTCGAGCCGGAGCCGGGCCGGCGAGGCGAGGAACTCCTGCAGCAGCCGGCTCTTGCCGATCCCGGCCTCCCCTTCCACCAGCACCACCGCCGGTGGTCGGGACAGCGCCTGGGCCAGCTCGGCCAGCTCGCGCTTCCGGCCGACGAAGGCCGGCGCCAGCCCCGCCACCCCGACCGGGTGCGCTTCACCAGTGGGCCGATGCACACGCCCTCCCACTCCGCCGCCGTAAGATCATTCTCGGCCAGCCGGAGCGCCTGTCAAGACCCGCGGACGAATCGATCCTGAGAGTGGTACCCCGGGTCCATGATGTTCGACCACGCGACCTCGCCCAGCTGCAACGCCCAGAGTCAGGGTATTCCGGTACCGCAGGAATGTGCAGAGTCACGGATCGGGTACGCGGGTCGCCCCGCCGTTCCGGCACCGGCGGCCACGTGGTGGACTTGGGCGCTATGACCGAACCGGCTTCCCAGCGCCCGGACCACCCGTCGCCCGCAGGCGGTCCGGCGGTGGCTGAGCTGAGCTACGAGCAGGCCCGGGCCGAGCTGGCCTCGGTGGTGGAGCGGCTGGAGGCCGGCGGGTGCACGCTGGAGGAGGCGCTGGCGCTGTGGGAGCGGGGCGAGGCGCTGGCCGCGATCTGCCAGCGCCGGCTGGACGGCGCCCGGGCCCGGCTCGACGCCGCCCACCCCGCCCCGCCCGGCTGACCAGACTCAGCCGGGCACCGCCACCTTTGCGACCGTCAGCAGCCGGCTCAGCCCGGTGAAGTCGTCGGGATTGGTGGTGTAGAGCGGCAGCCGGTTGGCGATGGCGACGCTCGCGATCATCAGATCCGGGACCCGTGGTCGCGGCTTGCGGCCGGCCGCCAGCACCGCGGCGGTGACCCGCCCGAACGCTCGGGCAGCTTCCGCGTCGAACGGCAACGGGTCGAACTCCGACTCAGCCCGCTGGAGCACGTCCAACCGGCGTGCCCGCTCATCTGGATCGCTGGTGTGATGCGGACCTGCGGACAGCTCGGCGAGCGTGACCGCGCTTATCGACATCGCCTCCGGTAGCTGGGCATGGTCGATCAGTCTCCGCAGAATCAGGATGTTCGTGTCGAGCAGGCCGTGCACCTCATCGGACATAGGGGTCCTGGAGACTGCGGTCGCCAGCCCGGTCCGCGTCGGCCCGGAACAGCGCCGCGTCGATGACCGGTGCGTTCGCGGACACCGCGGCGAAGTGCTCGCGCGTGACCGTCCGGTGCCGGCGCAGCGGGATCAGCTCGCCGACCGGCGTGCCGTTGCGGGTGACGATGAACTCCTCACCGTGCTCGACCGCATCCATGATCTGGGCCGACCTGGCGCGGAGGTCTCGCTGCGTGAGCTCGGTTGCCATGCACCCACACTAGCACCGTGTGCCACCTGGTGCTACTCGGTGGCACGCTAACAACCCACCTTCGGTTCGGGCGGCAACGGCAAGCCATTCCTGAGACACACCGCTAGCGACCAAGATCTCCTAACCGGGCGGCGGGCCGAGCGTGGTGGCCAAGTCGCGCAGTTCGGCCTCGGACGCGGTGCCCCGCACGATCGTGGTCAGCTCCGGCTCCAGCAGCACCAGCGCCCGCTCCCCGGCCCGGGGCGGGTATGCCTGCCAGGGCCGGCCGGCGAGGTCGACCGCCCCGGCCGGCGTCGCCGGGTCCTTCAGCTCGCCGGGGAGCAGCTGTTCGGGCGGCACCGTGCTCTGCGCCAGCTGCACGCTCCCGCCATCCGGGGTCACGTACCCCACCCGCAGCGTGTCCCCGGCCTCGCCGGGCTGGAACACCGCGCTCACCGGCACCCAGCCGGCGGACAGGCCCTCCGGGGTGGACACCTCCAGCCCGGCCGCCGCGGCCGCCGCGAGCGCCGGCTGCGGGTCCACCTCGACCGGCCGGGTCCGCCCGGACAGCACCTGGTAGACGCCGACGAACAGCACCACCGGCACCAGCAGCACCAACAGCGAGATGACCATGTCCCGCGGCCGCCGGCTGGGTGGGGGAACGGGAGGGCTGGGCGGGCGGTCGGGCGGTGCGGTGTCGTCCACGTATGCCAGGATGCCACCAGGGAGATGCCCGCAGGGAGGTGCCCGCCATGACCAGCCTCACTCCCACCCCGCGTACCCCGCAGGACCTGGACCGGAACCTGGCGCTGGACCTGGTCCGGGTCACCGAGGCGGCGGCGATGGCGGCCGGCCGGTGGGTCGGCCGCGGCGACAAGGAGGGCGGGGACGGCGCCGCCGTGGACGCCATGCGCCGCCTGATCAACTCGATCCCGATGCGCGGCGTGGTGGTGATCGGCGAGGGTGAGAAGGACCACGCGCCGATGCTGTTCAACGGCGAGCAGGTCGGTGACGGCACCGGTCCGGCGGTGGACGTGGCGGTGGACCCGATCGACGGCACCACGCTGATGAGCAAGGGCATGCCGAACGCGCTGGCGGTGCTGGCGGTCGCCGAGCGGGGCGCGATGTTCGACCCGAGCGCGGTGTTCTATATGGAGAAGCTGGCGGTCGGGCCGGAGTCGGCCGACGTGATCGACCTGGCCGCCGGAGTGACCGAGAACCTGCGCCGGATCGCGCGGGTGAAGAGCTCGGCCGTCTCCGAGCTGCAGGTGTGCATCTTGGACCGGTCCCGCCACACCGAGCTGGTCGAGCAGGTGCGGCAGGCCGGGGCGCGGATCCGGTTCATCAGCGACGGAGACATCGCCGGCGCGATCAGCGCCGCCCGCGAGCAGTCCGACGTGGACGTTCTGATGGGGATCGGCGGCACCCCGGAGGGGATCGTCGCGGCCTGCGCGCTCAAGTGCATGGGCGGAGCGATGCACGCCCGGCTGTGGCCGCGGGACGACGCGGAGCGGGCCAAGGCGGTCGCCGCCGGCCACGACCTGGACCGGGTGTTGACCACCGACGACCTGGTACGCGGGGAGAACAGCTTCTTCGTCGCCACCGGGATCACCAGCGGGGATCTGCTGCGGGGCGTCCGGTACCGGGCCGGCGGGGCGTACACCCAGTCGATCGTGATGCGCTCCAAGAGCGGCACGATCCGGGTCATCGACTCCTATCACCGGCTGGAGAAGCTGGCCCGGTACGCGGTGGTGGACTTCGACGGCCAGCCGCTGGCCGATCCGGTCTGACGAGTCCGGTCCGGCCGGCTCAGCCCGGGTCGGCGGCGTTGCTCGCGGCCACCCGGGCCAGCTCGGTGCGGTTGGCGACCTGCAGCTTGGCGTACACGTGCCCGAGGTGAGTCTTGACCGTGCCCCGGCTCATGAACAGCCGGGCGGCGATCTCCGGGTTGGACAGGCCCCGCACAGCGAGCCCGACCACCGACCGCTCGGCCGGCGTCAGGCTCGCCCAGCCGGAGTCGGGCCGGCGACGCGGCCCGCGCGACCGGGCGGCGTAGCCGACCGCCGCCGCCAGCTCCATCGCCCGCCCTCGCTCGATGGCCTCGCGTACGGCCGGCTCCGCGAGCCGCGCGCTGCCCGGTTCGGCCGGTCCGCGCAGCGGCGAGTCGGGCGGCGCTCCGGCCTGCGACCGGGCCCGCTCGGCGGCGCCGACCAGGACTCCGGCCGGCACCGCGGCGCCCCGCCGCAGCGCCAGCCGGGCCAGCGACTCGAGGCTGTTGATGCACTCGAGAACCAGCCCCCGCTCGGCCCGGATCCGCATCGCCTCGTGGTGCAGTGCCAGCCCGCGCTCCGGGTCGGTCGGGTCGGCCAGCAGCGCTTGCTGTTCCAGCCCACCGGCCCGGACCCGGGGCATGTCCCGGGCCAGCGGCGAGTCGGCCAGTGCCGCGAGCACCTGCCCGGCGGCCGCTCGGTCACCCGACTCCCGCAGGGCGGTCGCCAGCACCAGCCGGGTCTCGGGCGTCAGCGCGTCGTCGGTCGGCTCGGCCTGCCACCGGCCCTCTCGCCGGCACCACTGGACCGCCTCGTACGGCTGCCCCTGGTGGAGCGCGAGTGTGGCCTTGATCCGCTCCCATCCGGGGATGAACGCCGGGTCGTCGGAGTCCGCCAGCAGCCGGTCGATCGGGTCGAGCGCGGCCGCCGCGTCCTCGATCCGGCCCTGCAGCACCCGGATCTCGGCCAGGACGCTGCGGGCCATGCCGGTCCGGTGGAAGTCCCGCAACGGTTCCGCGGTCGCCACGGCCCGCTCGGCGAGCTCACCCGCCCGCCGCAGCTCGCCCGACCGGGCGGTGGCCAGCGCGAGCCAGCCGAGGCTGGACGACGCCACGCCCCGGTCGCCCCGCCGCAGCAGCCCGTCCAGGGCGGGCTCGAGGTGATCGATCGCCTCCCGGTGCTCGTCCCGAAGCAGGTGAACCAGCCCGACCAGCGCCCCGGACGCGTCCGCGACGAACCCGTCGCCGGCCTGCGCGGCCTCGTCCCGGGCCCGGACCGCTTCCGCGCGCGCCCGGCCGAGGTCCGACCCGTGCAGCCCGACGCCGACCAGCGAGCGCGCCAGCCGGCCGGCCGCCGGCGCGCCGACCTCGGCCGCCAGGTCCAGGGCAGCCCGCGCCACCTCGTACCGTTCGCCGCCCGGCAGGTTGGTGTCCACCACCAGCGCCAGCGACACCAGGACCTGCGCCTGCAGCGGGGTCCGCTCGCCGGAACCGCGCTCGGCCGCCAGCCTGAGCAACCGCACCCCGTCGGTTCCGTTGCTCCCGAGGTGCCACAGCCAGGCCATCCCCGCGGCCAGCCGGCGCCCGCGGGTCGGATCCACCCGGGACAGTCCCCACTCGACAGCGGCGCGGAGGTTGAGGTACTCGGCCGCGACCCGCATCCGCCAGCTGTCCTTGTCGGTCTCCAGCAGCGGCGCCAGCCGTTCCAGCAGCGAGAGCTGGAGGTCGAGGTGCCGGTCCCGGACCAGCTCCGACTCCTCCGCGTCGGCCAGCCGGGCCAGCGCGTACGCCCGGATCACCCCGAGCATCCGGTACCGGGCCACCGGGCCGGTGGGGTCGGCCACGACCAGGGACTTGTCGACCAGGCCCCGCAACGCCGCCAGCCGGCGTTCCGGCGGCACCTGCCCGCCCGGGAGCGCTTCGAGAGCGGCCAGCTCGACCACCGCGTCTGCGGTGAAACCGGGCTCAAACCCGCCGAGCCGCCGGAACAGCACCTGCTCGTCGGGGTCGAGCAGGTCGTGGCTCCACCGCATCGAGCCGGCCAGCGTCTGCTGCCGGAACGGCGCGGTCCGGACGCCGTCGGCGAGCAGCGCGTACGGGTCGCTCAGCGAGTCGGCGATCTGCGCCAGCGACAGCGTGCCCGCCCACCTGGCCGCGAGCTCGAGCGCCAGCGGCAGGCGATCGAGCCGGTCACAGACCCGCCTCGCCCGGGCGCGGGCATCCGGGCCGGTCGCCGCCGCTCGCTCGGTGGTCCGGGTGCGTTCCAGGAACAGCTCGAGCGCGTCGGACAGGTCCATCGCCGGAACCCGCCACACCCGTTCGCCGTCGACACCGAGGGTGGCCCGGCTGGTCGCGAGGACGCCGACCCGCGGGCAGCCGGCCCGGATCGCCGCGATGGCGTGGGCCACGCCGTCCAGGACCTGTTCACAGTTGTCCAGCACGATCAGCTGTTCGCGGTCCCGCAGGCCGAGGGTGAGCGCGGGCAACGGGTCGGACCCGGCGGGCAGGAGGATGTCGAGCGCCTCGGCGATCCGGTGGACGACCTGGTTCCCGTCGGGCTCGTGCTCCAGGCTCACCCAGACCACCCCGTCCGGCCAGGACTCGGCCTGGTCGTGACAGACCCGGATCGCCAGCCGGGTCTTCCCGCACCCGCCCGGGCCGACCAGGCTAAGGACCCCTCCGGCGGCGACCTCTCCGGCGGCGACCAGCTCGCCGATCGCCGCAAGCTCGGCGGCGCGGCCGACGAACGACGACAGCTCGGGCGGGACGTGCCGGACCTCAGACATCGGGGGAAGTCTCTCACCACCTCCGCCCCCCGGGGTTCCGGGAGATCGGCCAGGTGGCAGATGTTCCCGGGCCGCCCGGCCGCCACGATCGAGGGCAGACGGCGCCGCCGGGGCGCCCGAACCGGAGGAACGGACAATGACCGCACAGAACACCACCAGTCAGGGCCGTACGGTCGTCGGCAACATCTCGCTCTCCCTCGACGGCCGGGTCAACGGGCGCGGCGGCGACTACGACATGGGTTGGATCACACCGCATGCCGTCTCGGACCCGCCGCGCGACCTGATGGTACGGATGGCCGGGTCGGGCACGACCGTCCTGCTCGGCCGGAAGAACTACCAGGGCTTCGGGGGCTACTGGCCGACCGTCGCCGAGGACGAGAACGCCGAGCCGCGGGACCGCACCACGGCACAGTGGCTCAACTCGGTCGATAAGATCGTCTTCTCGACCACCCTGACCGATACGCCCTGGCAGAACTCCCGGATCGCCGGCGACGACCCGGTCACCGTGGTCCGACAGCTGCGCGAGCAGGCCGGCGGCGACATCATCGCGCTCAACAGCGGCAGTGTCATCAAGGCCCTGCTCGAGGCCGACCAGCTCGACCGACTCACGATCACCCTCTGCCCGGAGCTGGTCGGCGGCGGTGCCCGGTTGTTCGAGGACGGCATTCCGTCCTCCTCTTGGTCGCTCACCGACCTGGCGACGACCGAGACCGGCGCGATCTGCCTGACCTACGACCGGGTCCGCAACCAGGCCTGACCGAGCGGCGGGAACCGCTGGCCCCGCCACCGGCTAGGTTGGTGGCGTGACGGGGCGCCGGGCACTGGGAGCGCTGCTCGCCGGCGGTTCCGGGCTGGCGATGGCGATGCAGGCCCGGATCAACGGCGAGCTGGCGGTCCGGCTGGGGGACGGGGTGGCGGCCGCCGTTGTCTCGTTTGGGACCGGGTTGGCGGTGTTGGCGGTGCTGGTCGCGGCGACCGGCCCGGGGCGGCGCGGGCTGCGGGCGGTCCGGGCGGCGCTGCGGGCCGGCTCGCTGCGGTGGTGGCACTGCCTGGGTGGCGTGTGCGGCGGGTTCGTGGTGGCGAGCCAGGGCCTGACCGTGGCCACGCTCGGGGTGGCGGTGTTCACGGTGGCGCTGGTGGCCGGCCAGTCGGCCAGCGGGCTGGCGGTCGACCGGGCCGGGCTCGGTCCCGGCCGGGCCGAGCCGGTGACCGCGACCCGGGTGGCCGGGGCGACCCTGTGCGTGGCCGCGGTCCTGCTGGCGCTGGCCGATCGGTTGGACGCGCCGCGGGCACTCGGACTAGCCGTCCTGCCGCTGCTGGCCGGGCTCGGCGTGGCCTGGCAGCAGGCGGTCAACGGGCGGGTCCGGGCCGCCGCCGCGGGAGCGATCTGGCCGGCGACGTTCGTCAACTTCGTGGCCGGGACGGCCGCCCTGCTGGTCGCGTTCGCGGTGGGGGTGGCGGTCCGGGGCGCGCCGACCGGTGCCCTGCCGCCGGAGCCGTGGCTCTACGCCGGCGGCCTGCTGGGGATGCTGGTGATCGGGACCGCCGTGGCGGTGGTACGGGTGACCGGAGTGCTGCTGCTCGGCCTGTCGGCGATCGCCGGCAACGTGCTCGGCGCGCTGCTGCTGGACCTGGCCATCCCGACCGCCGGGCCGCCCGGACCGAACACCTACGCCGGGGTGGTGCTCACCCTGGTCGCGGTCGCGGTCGCCGCAGCCCGTCCCGGTCCGCGCTCCCGGGCCCGGACCTCCCCAGCTTGCGGGCAGACTCGACCGGTACCGGCAGTCGGGTCCGGCGGGGACGAATGACGTGTCGCCCCGGTCATTCGCCGAACGGGATCACGGTGTGGTGGCGGTCACGGTGTGGTGGCGGTCACGGTGTGGTGGCGGTCGCGGTGCCCTCGGGAAGGACGGTGCCCTCGGGAAGTAGGGAGAGGAGCTGCTTGGCGTGGCCGGGTAGCTCGGCCTCTGCGAGGCCAGCGATGAGATCCCTCAGTGGCACCTGCTGGTCGACCTGGAGGGTGTCGTTGGACAGGAGCAGGGTGGGCACCAGCACGTCGAGCTCTGCCTCGCTCAGTGCCTGGCCACCGAGTGCGCACAGGGCGTCTGCTTGGACGCGGATGCGGTCCCGTAGTCCCAGGTTGCCGCCGGCGCGGGCGATGATGCGTTCAATGGTCCAGGTGTCGTGCGCTATGCGGTTGTCGTAGGTCGTGTTCGCTCCCGACGCTACGGCGCAGGCGGCGGCGATCGTGATGGCATTGACGATGCTCACATGCGCCAGGATCTGGTCGGCGTTCCACTCGCCGGGCGGTGGGACAGGGCTGGGGTCGCCGGAGTCGGCCACTGTGGCAGCGGCGTCCAGCAGCGCGCGATAGGCGTCGCGAAGCGGCGTGGTGTCCGTGATGTCGTCCTCTCTTGAGCCGCCCGTTAGGTCAGGTGTTTGTATAGCACACGTGGCCTTGGAATGGGACGACATGCTGGACGGGGCAGCTGGCGCCCGAGGTGCGCTCGGGCGCTCGAGGTCATCGGCGAGTGGCGGAGCTCGCGGGGTGCCTACGTCGTGACCTTGCGGGTCGGGGCGGAAGTCGGTGGTTCTTCGCGCTCCCCCTGCTGCATCCTCACTGTCAGCCGACGATCGGCCGCTCCTCCGGGAACCGGTAGCGGCGGTGGCTGGCCCGTAGCGCCAAGGCGGACGCGACGGTGATCGTGCCGACCCGCCCGACGAACATCAGCACGGCCAGGATCAGCTGGCCCGCGGCCGGCAGGTCGGCGGTGATCCCGGTCGAGAGCCCGACCGTGGCGAACGCCGAGACGCACTCGAACAGCAGCTGGTCCAGCGGGTGGTCGGTCAGCATCTGCAGGCTGACGGTGGCGACCGTGACCAGCGCCGCGCCGAGCAGCGCCACGGTCAGCGCCTGCCGGACCGTCGCGCTGGAGACCCGGCGCCGGCCGACCAGCACATCCCGCTCGCCGCGGATCTCCGACCAGACCACGAAGCCGAGCAGGAAGAAGGTGGTGACCTTGATCCCGCCGGCAGTCCCGGCGCTGCCGCCACCGATGAACATGAGGATGTCGGTGACCGCCCAGCTCTGGGTGTGCAGCTGGCTGGTGTCCAGGGAGTTGAAGCCGGTGGTGCGGCTGCTCACTGAGTGGAACGCGGCGGCGAGGGCCTTCTCGGCCACCCCGAGTGGCCCGAGCGTGGCCGGGTTGGCCCACTCCAGCGCCAGCGTCGCGGCCAGCCCGGCGAGCAGCAGCGCCGCGCTGCCGAACACGGTGAGCCGGGTGTGGATGCTCCAGGCCCGCGGCCGGCGGCCGCGCCGCAGCAGCTCGAACAGCACCGGGAAGCCGAGTCCGCCGATGACGATCGCGACCATCACCGGCAGGTTGATCCACCAGTCGGTGACGAAGCCCACCAGGCTGTTGCTGAAGGTCGAGAAGCCGGCGTTGTTGAACGCCGACACGGCCTGGAACGCGCCGTGCCAGAGCGCGTCCCCGAACGGGTAGTGGTAGCCGGCCCAGAACCGGCCGGTCAGGATCAGCGTGAGGATGCCCTCGCAGACCAGCACGGTGGCGGCGATCCGGAGCACCACCACCCGGATCTCGCCGATCCCGTGCCGGGTCTCGACCCGGGCGACCAGCCGGTCGGACAGGCCCAGCCGGCGGGCTACCAGGACGGTGAGCAGGGTGGCGCCGGTCATGATCCCGAACCCCCCGACCTGGAACAGGACCATGATCACGCCCTGGCCGAACGAGGACCAGTAGACCGGGGTGTCCACCACGATCAGGCCGGTGACGCACACCGCCGAGGTGGCCGTGAACAGCGCCACCAGCGGTCCGGCGCTGCCCGGCTCGGCCCGGGCGGCCGGCAGCATGAGCAGCCCGGTGCCGATCAGGATGGTGATGAGGAACGCCAACGGCACCACTCGCGCCGGGTGGCGCAGCAGGCGCCGGACCGGTCGTCCAGCCAACCGCAGATCCCCCTCTCGGGCACCGGTGCCGCCACCGGACCGCGTCGAGCATTATCCACTTTCCGCGACCCGGCGCCGGCACGCCCCGGCCGGGGCGTGACACCATGGCACTCTCGTCACCACCCCATGCCCGGGCCAGCCACCGAGAGGAGCCGCCGCGCCGTGGTCACCGCCGATGACGTACGCCGGATCGCGATGGCGCTGCCCCGCACCACCGAGGGGATCGTGCGGGACAGCGTCCGGTGGCGGATCGGCCGGATCGTGTACGCCGCGCTGTCGCGGGACGAGACCCAGCTCGGCTTCGGCTTCCCGAAGGAGGAGCGGGTGGCCATGATCGAGGCGGAGCCGGACAAGTTCCTGATGCCCCACCCGCGGGACCTGCGCTACCGGTGGCTGGAGGTCCGGCTGGCCGCGATCGACGAGGACGAGCTGCGGGAGCTGCTCACCGACGCCTGGCGGATCGTGGTCTCGAAGAAGACCGCGGCGCAGTACGACGCCGCGGCCGGGCAGCCCGGCGGGCCGGTCAGCGGGGCAGGGTGAAGTCGGGAAGGTTCAGCGGGCCGGACGGGTCGGTCCGGCGCTTGGGCCGGCGCCGGCGGAACACGATCGCCGCCAGCACCCCGCCGACGAACCCGAACAGGTGCCCCATGGTCGAGATGTTCTCGTTCTCGGTCGGCAGGACCCCGGACAGCTGCCACCAGTACAGCAACCCGATCAGCACCGCCACCGCGGCGTTCCACCAGCTCCGCTCGACGATCCCGCGGGTGAGCAGCAGGCCCAGGTAGCCGAAGATCACGCCGCTGGCCCCGGCGTGGACCCCGGAGGCGCCCACGAACCAGACCCCGAGCCCGCTCACCAGCATGATCACACCGGTCGACCAGAGGAACCGGCGCACCCCGGCGGAGAGCACGAACGTGCCGAGCAGGATCAGCGGGATGCTGTTCGCGTACAGGTGGGCCCACCCCCAGTGCAGGAACGGGGCGAACAGCACGCCGTCCAGCCCGTCCAGCCGGCGTGGCTCGATCCCGGTGGCGGCGACCAGCCCGTGGTCACTCGTCCAGTTGAGCACCTCGATCAGGAACAGCACCGGGATCGCCGCGCACATCACCACGAACGCCCGGCCGAGGCTGGCGTAGAACACCTCCGTGCCGAACCGCAGCGGACCGTCGTCGGGCCGGGAGAGCTCGTTCATCACACCTTCGTTGGTACCAGGCGGCGCGCGTACCGACAAATCCTCCTGCCGGACCCGGCTCTCCCTCGGGGGTTGCATAAATCCTATTTATCAGGTAGGAAAACTAGAGTATGCGGGCCGGGCCGGCGGCCCGCGCCGATCCGACAACTAGGTGGTCCGAATGCACAAGCTGCTCCTGCTGGCGCTGGTGGGCCTCGGTGCCCAGCTCGTGGACGGCAGCCTCGGCATGGCCTACGGCGTTACCTCGACCACGCTGCTGCTCGCGATCGGGACCAGCCCGGCCGTCGCCTCGGCCACCGTCCACCTGGCTGAGATCGGCACCACCCTCGCCTCCGGGGCGTCCCACTGGCGGTTCGGCAACGTGGACTGGGCGGTGGTCGCGAAGGTCGGCATCCCCGGTGCCGCCGGCGCGTTCGCCGGGGCCACCTTCCTGGCCCACCTCTCCACCGGTGCGGCCGCCCCGGTGATGTCGCTGATCCTGCTGGTGCTGGGCGGCTACCTGCTGGTCCGGTTCACCGTGTTCGGGCTCCGGCAGGAGCGGGTCGGGCGGCCGCTGCGCAAGCGCTTCCTCGGCCCGCTCGGCCTGGTGGCCGGGTTCGTCGACGCGACCGGCGGGGGCGGTTGGGGTCCGGTGGGAACGCCGGCGATCCTGGCCAGCGGCCGGCTCGAACCGCGCAAGGTGATCGGCTCGATCGACACCAGCGAGTTCCTGGTCGCGGTCGCCGCGAGCGCCGGCTTCCTGGCCGGCCTCGGCGCGGCGCGCATCGACCCCGGCTGGGTGGCCGCGCTGCTGGTCGGCGGCCTGCTCGCCGCCCCGGTCGCGGCCTGGCTGGTCCGCTACCTCCCGCCGCGGGTGCTGGGCTCGGCGGTCGGCGGGATCATCCTGCTGACCAACCTGCGCACGTTGCTGCGAAGCGACTGGGTGGATGCCGCCGGCCCGGTCCGGAACCTCGCGTACGCCGCCACCGCGGCGACCTGGGTCGCCGCGGTGCTCTACAGCCTCCGCCGGCACCGCGCCGCTCAGTACCAGCCGTTGGCTTGCGAGAACTGCCAGGCCGCGCAGGGCGAGCCGTACCGGTCGTCGATGTAGGACAGCCCCCACCGGATCTGGGTGGCCGGGTTGGTGCGCCAGTCGTCACCGTACGCGGCCATCTTGTCCCCAGGCAGCGCCTGCGGGATCCCGTACGCGCCGGAGGACGGGTTCTGCGCCAGATGGTTCCAGCCGCTCTCCTTGGTCCAGAGACTGTCCAGGCAGGACATCTGGTCCAGCCCGTAGCCGGCGTCCAGCAGCAGGGCACAGCCGGTCGCCCGGTTGCCGCTGTACTCGCCGCAGGAGTCCGGGACCGGACCGACCGGGTCGGACGGCTCGCCACCGCCGGAGGGCTCCGGCGCCGGCTCGGGCTCGGGGGCCGGACTGGCCTCGGCCCGGTCGGCCCGGCTGACCCGCTGGTCGGCCGCCTCCGCCGCCTCAGCGGCCTGCGCCTCGGCCCGCTCGACCGCCTCCCGCAGCGGGGAGCGCTCGCCCCGGTCGGTGCGCCCGGTCGCGTCGGCGAGCCGGCGCAGCGCCTCCAGCTCGGTGCGGTGGGCCACCGCCTCGGCGGCGGCGTCGGCCCGGACCTGCCGGCGGTCCTGCTCGGCGACCAGGGCCGCGCTGCCACCCGTGCCGAGCAGCAGGAAGGCGACGGCCAGCAGCCGGAACACGAGCCGGGACGGCGATCGTCGGCGGCGGTGCCGGGCGTGGGTGGTGGTTCGGACGGGCTGAATCTCGCCGGTACGGGTACTCACCAGGGGGTTCCGTTCGTCGGGGACAGGGCCGCCGGAAACCCTGGCTCACCCGAACGACCGAGGCGGCCTAGCACCCCCCGGGCTTGTGAACCCCAACACCGTACTTTCTAGGACATATTTGGGTGATTTCCCCCGACCTCCGGCGGGTGACCGGCCGGCCGGTCAGGCGCCGAACCGGCGCTGCCGCAGCGCGTAGCTGCGCAGCGCCCGCAGGAAGTCCACCCGGCGGAACCCGGGCCAGTTGACGTCGCAGAAGTAGAACTCGGAGTAGGCCGACTGCCACAGCAAGAACCCGCCCAGCCGCTGCTCGCCGCTGGTCCGGATCACCAGCTCCGGGTCCGGCTGGCCCTTGGTGTAGAGATGCTCGGCGATGTGGTCGACGTCCAGCTGCTCGGCCACGTCCTCAAGCGACAGACCGGCCCGGGCGTACTCGTGCAGCAGCGACCGGACCGCGTCGGCGATCTCCCGCCGCCCGCCGTAACAGATCGCCAGGTTCACCTGCGCCCCACCGGTACGGGTGGCGGTGCGTTCCTCGGCCGCCTTCAGGGCGGCGGCGTGGCTGGCCGGCAGCAGGTCCAGCGCGCCGACCATCCGCAGCCGCCACGGCGCTTCGTCCGCGGCCAGCTCGGTGACCAGGTCCTCGATGATCTGCAGCAACGGGTTCAGCTCGGCGGCCGGCCGGGACAGGTTGTCGGTGGACAGCAGCCAGACCGTGACGTGGCCGATCCCGACGTCGTCGCACCACCGGAACAGCTGCTTGACCCGCTCCGCCCCGACCAGGTGCCCGTCGTTGGGGTTCACGAACCCCATCTCCCGCGCCCACCGGCGGTTGCCGTCGACCAGCACACCGATGTGGCCGGGCAGCGGCTTGCCGGCAAGCGCCGCGGTCAGCCGCCGCTCGTAGAGCGAATACGCGAGGTCCCGTAGCCGTAGCAACCCCATGGCCGCCAGCCTATCGACCTTCGACCCGGCCGTCAGTCCAGCCCCAGCCGGGCCCGCAGCGCGTCCAGCTCCGCCCACAGCACCCCGGGCAGCTTCTCCCCGAACTTGTTGAACCACTCCGCCACCTGCGGGATCTCCGCCCGCCACTCGTCCACGTCGACCCGCAGCGACGCCTCGATGTCCGCGGCCGGCGTGTCCAGCCCGGTCAGGTCGAGCGCGTCCGCGGTCGGCACGAACCCGATCGGGGTCTCCACCGCCGACCCGGTGCCCTCCAGCCGCTCCACGACCCACTTGAGAACCCGCGAGTTCTCGCCGAACCCGGGCCACAGGAACCGGCCATCGTCGCCGCGCCGGAACCAGTTCACGTAGAAGATCCGGGGCAGCTTCGCCGGGTCGCCGGCACCGGTGCCGGCGCCCTTGCCCATCTCGATCCAGTGCCGGAAGTAGTCCCCGGCGTGGTACCCGATGAACGGCAGCATCGCCATCGGGTCCCGCCGCACCAC
>WHTQ01000086.1 GCA_009377645.1 Micromonosporaceae bacterium
ACGGCGCCGCACCGCCAGCTCCCCATCCGCTCGATCCCTGGCACCGGGGAAGAGGCGCCAGGACGCCAGCGGCTGGAGAGCTCGCGGCACGGCCACCGCGACCGACGGTCCGCTGTGGACCTGCTGCTAGAAGCCGGGTAGCACCCCCTGTTCAATGTCGGCGAACTCGTCCTCACTCTCGGCGAGGTAGGTCTCCCACGCCTGCCGGTCCCAGATCTCCACTCGGGTGCTCGCCCCGATCACCACGAGCTCGCGGTCGAGCCCGGCGTACTCCCGCAGGTGGCCGGGGATGGTTACCCGGCCCTGCTTGTCGGGCACCTCGTCGTGCGCGGAGGCGAAGAACACCCGGCTGTAGGCCCGGGCGGCCTTGTGCGTCATCGGCTGTTCGCGCAGCTGTGACGCGATCGTGGCGAACTCGGCGGACGGGAACACGTACAGACAGCGCTCCTGCCCCTTGGTGATCACGACTCCGCCCGCCAGCTCCTCGCGGAACTTGGCCGGCAGGATCAGCCGGCCCTTGTCGTCCAGTCGGGGGGTGTGAGTGCCGAGGAACATCCAGCCCCACCCCCCTTCCTGGGCCAGACCGCGGCGGTCGCGGGTCCGCCATAGCGCCCCACTCTACTCCACTTCCCTCCACATTCAATCAGAAACCCGCCACCGGGCTCTCACGGCGCGTCACAACTGGCAGGGTTTCCGCAGGTAGCAGCGGGTGGAGCGGATCACGGCCGGAGCCCGCGCGTCGGGTACGCGACAACTGCCTTCCGCCCGCTCGGATCGGACAACCCACCCGATCAGGCGATGTCGGGCCGGCCGGAGCCGGTGGCAGCCGGCTCCGGTGGAGCGAAGTGGAGGGCCGTTTCAGCGAGCTCCCGAACTTCCTCCTCCTGACACCACCGACGACACCCGCTCTGCCTCTGCGCGCCGGACCAGTGATCCGTCAGTGATGCTGCGCGGAGAAGTCGGACAGTGGGTTCCGCGTCGGCAGGGCCGGACACCGGCTGAAGTCCCGGTCGGCGGTCCACAGCTCCGCCACCCGGTGGGCGAGACAGATGGCGGCGATCTTCGCATCATGCACGCGCGGGCCGACCACCTCGCCGGCGGAGAGCTGCTCCCGCAGGATGTCGAAGGTCCCGGCGGTCTCACCGAGCAGCACCAGGTTGCCGCTGCCCAACCACGCCTCCATTTGCGCCAGCGCCCGGGGCATCAGGGTCGGGTCGGGATAGATCTTCGGGTGGGTCGTGATCCCGAGGAACTCGTACACGCTCGGCCAGGTGACCGCCCAGCTGGCCGGGGCTGCGGCGAGGCCCAGGATGAGCTGGTGCGCGGCCTGGTTGAACGGCGAGTCGAGCCGGTGTGCGTACACGAGATGTTCGTGTCGACCGCGATCACCCGCCGCGCCCCTCGTAGATCGTGTCCCGGATCCGCTCCCAGCCACCGTCGGCGAAGTCGGGAGCCATCCCACCCGACCCATACCGCATGTCCCGGACGGTTCCGCCTCGTCGCTGGCGGTCGTGCTCGGCCAGCGCTCGGCGAAGCGCCTCCTCCAGCAGGGAGCGGAAGGTGGTGTGCTATCCGGTCGTTGGCTCGTCACCGCTGACCGCGCACAGGTCGGCCAGCAGCTCGGCCTGCACGTGCGAGGCGAGCCGGTTCCGGGCGTACGCCAGCCGGACCCGGTCCCGCGCCGTCAGCCCGTCGCGGTCGACCGGGGCGAGCAGCGCCGCCAGCTCCGGACCGGGCGGGACCCGTTCGAGGTCATCCGGCAGGCGCCGGTGCGTCTCGTTCATACGTTCTAAAGTAGCACCCTCGCCCGGCCACGCCGGCCCCGGAGCCCGCACCACCGCCACCGCCCCACCCGGTACGCTGCACGGCGTGACTCTGCCGGTGAGTGACCCGCGGCTGCCGATCCGGGCCCGGGTGGCCAGCGCCGTGTCCCGGACCGCCGCGGCGGTGTCCCGGGCCACCGGGCGGGGCGACGGCTCGGTGATCGGCGGCCGGATCGGGCTGCTGATCGACCCGGACCTGCTGGCCAACCTGGCCGCCGGGCGGCGGATCGCGCTGGTCTCCGGGACCAACGGAAAGACCACCACCACCCGGCTGACCGCCGCGGCGATGGGGGTGCTGGGCCCGGTCGCTACCAACTCGTTCGGCGCGAACATGCCCAGCGGCCACACCTCCGCGCTGGCCCGGGCCGGCCGCACGCCGTACGCCGTGCTGGAGGTGGACGAGCACTATCTGGCGCAGGTGCTGGCGGCCACCCGGCCGGCGGTGGTGGCGCTGCTGAACCTGTCCCGGGACCAGCTCGACCGGGCGATGGAGGTGGCGATGATGGCCGCCCGCTGGCGGGAGGCGCTGGCCGGGCACTCGGACGTGCAGGTGGTCGCGAACGCCGACGACCCGATGGTGGTGTGGGCGGCCAGGGCAGCTCCCCGGCAGACCTGGTTCAGCGCCGGGCAGCGCTGGCACGAGGACTCCTGGGTCTGCCCGGAGTGCGGCCACGCGATCGTCCGGGAGCGGGACCAGTGGTGGTGCTCCGGCTGCAACCTGCGCCGCCCGCAGCCGCAGTGGACCGCTACCGACCAGGCCGTGGTCGGGCCGGACGGCCTCCGGCAGCCGGTGAGCCTGGCGCTGCCGGGCCGGGTCAACGTCGGCAACGCGGCGACCGCGCTGGCGGTCGCGGCCGCCTTCGGCGTGCCGCCCGCCGCCGCCGCCCCCCGGCTACGCGAGGTGGTCTCGGTGGCCGGCCGGTACGCGCAGGTGGAGCGGGACGGGCGGTGGATCCGGCTGCTGCTGGCCAAGAACCCGGCAAGCTGGCTGGAGGCGTTCGACATGGCCGAGCCGGCGCCGACCCTGCTGTCGGTCAACGCCCGCGGCCCGGACGGGCTGGACACCTCCTGGCTGTTCGATGTGGACTTCACCCCGCTTCGGGGACGGCCGGTGCAGGTCACCGGCGACCGCGCGTACGACCTGGCGGTGCGGCTACAGGTGGACGACGTGCCGTTTCGCCACGTGCCCAGCTTCGCCGAAGCGGTGGCGTCGGTCCCGCCGGGGCGACTCGAGGTGATCGCCAACTATACGGCGTTCCAGGACATCCGGGCGGAGCTGGACCGTGTTCTCTAAACGGGGGGCGGACTACGACCGGGCGGGCCGCGAGTCGGCGCTGCGGATCGTGTGGGTCTACCCGGACCTGCTGTCGACCTACGGCGACCAGGGGAACCTGCTGATCCTGGCGCACCGGGCGCGCGCCCGCGGGCTGGCGGTGCAGCCGCTGCAGGTGCGTTCCCCGGACCGGCTGCCGGAGCAGGCGGACATCTACCTGCTGGGCGGGGGCGAGGACGGTCCGCAGGCGCTGGCCGCGCAGCGCCTGAACGCGGACGGCGCACTGCATCGGGCAAGCGCCGCCGGTTCGGTCATCTTCGCGGTCTGCGCCGGCTACCAGCTGCTCGGCCGGTCGTTCTTCGCCAAGGGCGAGCGGCATCCCGGGCTGGACCTGCTCGACCTGCACTCCGACCGGGGCCCCAGCCGGGCAGTCGGAGAGCTGGCCGGCCCGGTGGACCCGCGGCTGTCCCTGCCCACCCTGACCGGGTTCGAGAACCACGGTGGACGCACCCATCTCGGGCCGGAGGTGAACCCGTTGGCCCGGGTCACCGCCGGCGTCGGCAACGACGGGGCCACCGAGGGAGCGTTCCGGGGGGCAGTGCTCGGCACCTACGCGCACGGACCGGCGCTGGCGCGCAACCCGGCGCTGGCCGACCTGTTGCTGTGCTGGGCCACCGGGGCCGGCCAGCTCGCCCCGCTGGACGAGACCTGGACCGACCGGCTGCGCGCCGACCGGCTCGCCACGCTGCCAGGCGGATGAGACCGCCGGACGAATGAGACTGCCGCGCGAATCAGGCGACAGCGTCGACAAAAGACGGCGACGCCGATGAGGCTGCGACGCGGATCGGCGCCCAAGATTAGGTAGTCCGGCGCAGTGCTACCAACGGTCCGGCCGATATGATGAACCGGTCTGGGGAGGCCTGCTCTGGCGCGTCGGAAAGGCCCCCACCCGATGTTCACGCAGACGATCCGCCGAATCCTCCTGGTCCTGTCGGCCCTGGTGCTGGCGGTCGGGCTCGCTCCCCCATTGCCGGTCAGCGCCGGCCCGGTCCTGCCCGGGCTGGTCTCGTTCCCCGGGCAGCCGATGGCGAACGCCGGTCCGGCACCGGTAACGGCTCCGGTGGCGGGTCCCGAGCTCGGCCAACCGGCCGACGAGCCGCCGGCCGGTGAGCTGCACGATGTCTACTCCGGACTGGCCGATGAGAACAGTGAGCCGGCGACCGTGCCGGCACCCGCGGGCGGCGGCACGAACCACCGGCCGGCCGGGGTGGCCGAGCAGGTGGCGGCCGAGGTGGCCGAGGCTGGGGACGCCGCGGTGATCGTCCGGCTGCGTCAGCAGGCCGACCTGGCCCAGGTGGAGCAGGCGGCGGCGCAGGCCGGGCAGGCCGCGGCCGCAGCCACCGCCCGGGAGCGGGCCGGCGCACCGGACGCCGCGGCGGCGGCCCAGGACGCCGCCCGGGACGCCCGGGGTCAGGTGGTGGTCGACGCGCTGCGGGCGGCCGCGGACAGCAGCCAGGCGGGGGTCCGGTCGCTGCTGCAACGGCACGGCGCGAGCGCGGTACGCGACTTCTGGATCTTCAACGGCTTCGCGGCCACCGTCGACGCGGCCACTCTGGACACGCTCGCCGCCCACCCGGACGTGGCCAGCGTGACCCTGGACGAGCCGATCACCCTGGACGAGCCGATCCCGGCCGAGACCGGCGAGCCACTGCTGCCGGGTTGGAGCCTGGACACGGTCAACGCCCCGGACGTGTGGGGACAGTACGGGGTGCGCGGCGCCGGCGTGGTGGTCGGGGTGATGGACGGCGGTGTGGACGGGACCCACCCGGCGCTGGCGGAGTCCTGGCGCGGCAACGACGGCGACACCGACGCCAGCTGGTTCGCGGCGACCGGGGAGAACTATCCGCTGCCCGGAGACGGCGGCGGCCACGGCACCCACGTGACCGGCAGCATCCTCGGGTCACCGCCGGAGGAGGTGACCGGGGTGGCACCGGACGCCGAGTGGATCGCGGCGAAGATCTTCCGGGACAACGGCAGCACCAACACCAGCATCATCCACGAGGGATTCGAGTGGATGCTGGCGCCCGGCGGCGACCCGGCCAACGCCCCGGACCTGGTGAACAACTCCTGGGGCTCGGACGCCACCGGCGACACCGAGTTCTGGGACGACGTGGCGGCCTGGGAGGCAGCCGGGATCGTGCCGGTGTTCTCCAACGGCAACAACGGTCCCGGCACTGGCACGGTCGGCTCGCCGGCCAGCTTCCCGCACGCGATCGGGGTCGGCGCCACGGACGCCGCCGACCGGGCCGCCTGGTTCTCCAGCCGCGGCCCGGTCACTTGGGACGGAGTCGAGTTCGCCAAGCCGCAGATCAGCGCCCCCGGCTACCAGATCCGCTCGACCTGGCCGACCGCGCTGCGCGAGGAGGGCTACCACACCATCTCCGGCACCTCGATGGCCTCGCCGCACGTGTCTGGAGTGGTGGCGCTGATGCTGTCGGCCGCCCCCGGGCGGTCGGTGGCCGAGATCCGGGAGGCGCTGGCGGCCACTGCCCGGGACGAGTCGCACATCCGCGCGCTGCCGCACGCGTACGGCGCCGGGGTGGTCGACGCCCACGCCGCGGTGACCTACCTGACCCGCACCGGCCCGGTCACCGGCACGGTCACCGGCCCGGACGAGGCGCCGGTCGCCGCCACCGTCGCCGCCGCTGGCGAGTCCACCACCGCCGACCCGGACACCGGCCGGTACGCGCTGCGGCTGCCCGGCGGCAGCCACGAGCTGACCATCACCTCGTACGGCTTCGTCACTCAAACCCACCCGGTGAGCGTGACGGTCGGCACCCCGCTGACCCTGGACGCCCGCCTGGCGACGGCCGCCGAGCACTCCCTGACCGGGACGGTCACCGGCCCGGCCGGCACCGGCGTGGCCGGCACCCGGGTGAGCCTGCCCGGCACCCCGGTGCCGCCGGCCCGGACCGACCAGGACGGACGGTTCCAGCTGACCGTCGCCGCCGGCTCCCACCAGCTGCACGTGGCGGCCGGTGGGCACGCCCCGGCGAGCCTGCCGGTGACGGTCGCGGCCGACACCGACCAACCCGTGGCGCTGGACCGGCTGGCCGGTCCGCCCCGGCCGGGCTGGGCGCAGTACCAGAACAACCCGGCCCGCACCGGCCTGAGCGGGGACAGCCTGGCCGGCGAGACGCTGCGGCCGGACTGGACCGCCGAGGCCGGGGGGCCGGTGGTGTTCGCCTCCCCGGTGATCGCCGATGGCCGGGTGTTCGTCAACACCGACGACGGCCGGCTGGTCGCGATCGACCTGGCCACCGGCGAGCGACAGTGGTCGTTCGCCGGCAGCGAGGGGATGCGCGGCGCCCCGGCGGTGGCCGGCGGGCTGGTCTACACCGGCGGCGGGGCCGACGGCGGGATCCACGCGCTCGACGCGGCAACCGGCGAGCTGCGATGGACCGTCCCGACCCCGGGCCGGCGGACCATCTACACCGCCCCGGCGGTGGTGGACGGGATCGTGTACGCGAACACCGGGTTCACCCTCGGCCAGTCGGACACGCTGTTCGCGCTGGACGCGCAGACCGGTGCCGAGATCTGGTCGGCCGACCTCGGCGCCCGGTCGTTCTTCGGGCCGGCGGTGGCCGACGGCTTGGTGGTCGCGGCCAGCGCCACCGAACGGACGCTGGTCGGGCTGGACGCCACCACCGGCGAGCGGCGGTGGGCGCTGCAGCGCACCGAGGACGAGTTCGTCGCCGCGCCGAGTATCGCGGACGGGACGGTCTACGTCACCACCTCGGTGCCCGCCCCGCCGGGCGAGCTGGCGTTCCAGGGCAGCCTGCTGGCGGTCGACGCCGGCACCGGCGAGCTGCGGTGGGAGGCGGCCAGCCACGGCGACGGGCAGGGCAGCGCGCCGGCGGTCTCCGGCGACCTGGTGATCGCCGGGTCGCACGGGCTGGGCCTGGTCGCCGCGTACCACCGGGACACCGGGGAGCCGGCCTGGCACTACGGGCTGGCCACCACCGGCGGGGTCAGCTCCTCGGTGCTGGTCAGCGGCGACGGCTACGTGGCCGCCGCGGCCCAGCTGGACAACCGGATCTTCGTCCTGGACGCGGCCACCGGGGAGCAGGTCTTCGAGCAGCCAGTCGGCACCAGTGTGCTGTCCTCCCCCGCGTACGCGGAAGGCCGGCTGGTGGTCGCCGACCGGGACGGTACGGTGCGCGCGTTCCACCCGACCGGGCAGGTCCGTGGAACTGTCACCGGGCCGGACGGGCCGCTGCCGGCCACCGTCCGGGCGCTCGACACCGACCACGAAACCACCGCCGACCCGCAGACCGGGGCCTTCGAGCTGGCCGGGCTGCCGCCCGGCGACTACCGGATCGAGGTGTCGCTGTTCGGGTTCGCCGACCAGATCCGCAGCGTACGGGTGCTTACCGCGCAACCGGTCGGGTTGGACGTGGAGCTGGCCGCGGTGCAGGAGGGGGCGGTGGCCGGGACCGTCCGGGACCAGGCCGGCGACCCGCTGGCCGGGGCCACGGTCACGCTGTCCGGTACGCCGCTCGACCCGGTGGTCACGGCGGCGGACGGCGGCTACCGGTTTGACCCGGTGGCCGCCGGCGACTACCGGATCACTGTGGACGCCGACGGGTACCTGGCCGCCGAGCAGCCGGTGACCGTGGTGGCGGGCGAGACCGCGGTCGTCGACGTCACCCTGGAGCGGTTCGACCTAGCGGTGGTCTCCGACTACCAGGGCCTGGTCAGCACCGTGCTAGAGCAGGCCGGCTGGCGGGTGGACCGGGTCTCGTTCGACGAGATCGTCGGCAGCACCGGGCTCTACCAGACGGTGGTGGTGGCCGGGATGGCCGAGGACCAGGCCGACGACGACCTGGACCGGTTCGCGCAGATCGTGGCCGAGGCCGACCAGACCGGCACCAGCCTGGTGTTCCTGGACCAGTGGTCGTTCAGCTACGGCTCGATCCGGTCGCTGTCGCTGGCCACCGGCAACCCGGCGGTGGTGGAGCAGGACACCAACAGCCGCGGCGCGATCTGGCTGGAGGACGTGGTCCCGCACCCGATCACCGCCTCGCTGCCGGCCGGCACCCGGGTGCCGCTGCTGGCCGCCGACAGCGACCATGCCTGGTTCTCCGGCTACGACGGCTACTCGCTGGCCCGGCTCGGCACCGACGAGACCGGCCAGCGCGGGACCGGGATCGGCTACCAGCGCCGGACCCTGTCCAGCAACCACATCCTGCTGCCGGTGCACGCCCCCACCCTGTGGTCGAGCCCGGAGCTGACCTGGCAGCCGGTGATGCGGGACCTGCTCAACGACGCGGTCGGCCACGCCGTGTCGGCCAGCTACGGCGCGGTCAGCGGCCGGGTCACCGGCCCCGGCGGAGACCCGATCGCGGCGGAGATCGAGGTGGTCGGCGGGTTCGATCGGACCACCGCCGATGCCGACGGCTCCTACCGGCTGTTCCTCGAGCCGGGCGCGCACACGCTGCGGTTCCGGTTCCTCGGCGCGCAGACCGTCGAGCTGCCGGTGACGGTGACCGAGGGGCGGACCGACCCGCTGGACCTGACCCTGCCCGCCCCGGAGCTCGGGCTGGTCGCCGGCCGGGTCACCGACGCCGACCGGGACACCCCGGTGGCCGGCGCCACCGTCACGCTGCCCGGCAGCGGGCAGCCGGTGGCCACCACCGGCCCGGACGGGCGCTACCTGATCGAGGGCGTACCCGGCGGCACGTACCAGCTCGAGGTCACCGCCGACGGCTACCAGCCGCTGGTGGTGCCGGGCGTGGTGGTGACCGAGGGCGAGCTGACCACGGTGGACGCCGAGCTGGCCCGGACGCCGGGAGTGGTGGTCCTGGGCGACCGGGGCGGCGCGACCACCGGCTTCCTGGAGCAGCACTCGGTGCCGGCGCAGGAGGCCGGCTGGGAGGTGCTGGACGCGCTGGACGAGGTCGAAGTGGTGATCATGCAGAGCCCGCCGGCGCTGAGCCAGGACGACTTCCTGGCCGCGCTGGACGCGTTCGACCGGGCCGGCGTCAGCGTGATCTTCCCGGCCGACGGCTGGAGCACCGGCAGCCGCGGGTTCGACATGCTGGTGGAGCACACCGGCAGCCCGTCCGACTACGGCCGGATCGGCGGGGGGCTCGGCCAGCCGATCTTCCTGCACAACCTGGTCGCCGACCACCCGCTGTTCGAGGGCGTCTCCGACCCGGTGCAGCTGCTGAACGCGGCCGCCGACGCCGCGCACTTCCCGGACTACCACGGAGTGGTGCTGGCCGAGGTGGCCGAGGCCGGCGAGGAACCGGCCGGAATCGGCGCCGCCTACGACGTGCGTACCCCGGACAGCGTGCACCTGCTGTTGACCGGGTTGGCCGCGGGTCTGCGCAACCGCCCGGACGAGAGCTGGACCCCGGAGGGCGGGCAGATCTTCCTGAACGCGCTCCGCTGGGCGGCCGACCCCGGGCTGGGTGCGTTCACCGGCACCGTCACCGACGCTGCCGAGCAGCCGATCCCGGATGCCGAGGTGGAGGTGGTGGGCACGAGCTGGCGGGCGGTCACCGGCCCGGACGGCGAGTTCGAAATCGGGGCGCCGCCGGGCGAGCACACCGTACGCTACCGCGCCTTCGGGTACGAGCCGGTGGAGCAGGTCGTGACCGTCGGGGCCGACCAGACGCGGGACGTGTCGGCACAGCTTGCGGTGGGGGCGGTCGGCACGATCACCGGGGTGGTCACGCCGGACGACGGGCAGGGCGGGATCGGGTCGACCGAGGTCGGCACCGCCTCCCTGGCCGGCGTGTCGGTGACCCTGCGCGGAACCCCGCTCCGGACCGTCACCGGCGAGGACGGGTCGTTCTCGTTCTCGCTGGTCGAACCGGGCAGCTACGACCTGGAGCTGGAGGCCGACGGACACGTGCGCAGGCTGGCGTCGGTGCAGGTCACCGCCGGCCAGAACACGGTCCGGGATGTGGCCCTGCGCACCTCGCCGCTGGTCGGGATCATCGACGACTCCAACTCGTCCACCACCCTGGACCGGGGGCAGGAGTTCCTGGCCGACTGGGGGTACGAGGTCGAGGAGATCGGCTGGGACTCGCTGGACCGGATCCCGGACCTCGACCTGGTCGTGGCCAACCGGGGCAACGCCAGCAGCAGCTCGGACCCGGGCGCGGACGGGCTGCACGCCTTCCTGGAGGCGGTGAACCGGGCCGGCGTGTCGGTGCTCTGGCTGGACCAGAACGGCCGCGGGTCGATCCGGTTCCTGACCAACTACGACGGGGACCCGCCCGGCCGCGGCCAGGACGCCAACGACGGCCCGGTGACCGCCACGGTGGTCGAGGACCATCCGCTGGTGACCGGCGTGCCGGACGAGTTCGGGTTGCTGGCGCCGGGCAACCCGTACGCGTGGTTCGAGGAGTTCGGCGCCACCACCGGTGGCACCACCGTGGCCACCCTCACCACCGACCTCGGCACGGTGGGCGGCACCATCGGCTACCGGGGGCGCACCGCCGGTGCGGTGGACGTACTGCTGTCCACGATGTCCATCAGCGCCAACGGCGGCCCGTCCACCCGGCAGTCGCCGGCGCACCGCTGGACTCCGGAGGCCGAGCGGGTGTTCGTGAACGCGCTGGCGTGGGCGCTGGACACGGACGGCGTCGGTGCCGACGTGCGGGGCACGGTCGCCAGTGACCGCGGCGGGCAGATCGCCAGCCAGGCGACGGTGGTCGAGACCGGCCGCACCTACCAGGGGCGCGCCGGCGACGGCTCGTTCCTGGTGCCGCTGCCGCCCGGGACCTGGCACCTGGCGGTCGAGTCGTTCGGCCACGAACCGGCCACGGTCGAGGTGACCGTCGCCGCGGGCCAGTCGCTGGCGCTGCCGGTCTCCCTGACGGCGGTGCCCAGCGGGACGGTCAGCGGCACGGTCACCGGGCCGGACGGTTCCCCGGTCGCCGGCGCCGCGGTCGGGCTGCTCGGCACCCCGCTGGCGGCCACCACCGGCCCGGACGGCGAGTACACGGTGGACCTGGTGCCGGACAGGGACTGGACGCTGCGGGTCACCGCCGACGGGTTCCGGGCCGGCCAGGTCCCGGTGACCGTGGTCTCCGGGCAGGACACGCCGGTCGACGTACGGATGGCCGCGACCGCCCGGGTGGCCCTCACCGACGCCACCGGCGTCAGCACCTTCGGCACCGCGCTGGCCCGCCTGATCGCGGACGAGGGCTACCAGGTGGAGGTGTTCCACCGCAACGACATGGCCGTGCTGGCGGACCGGATCGACGAGTTCGAGCTGGTGGTCTTCGACTCGGTCGTCACCACCACCGCCCAGCAGGACGGGTTCCTGCTGGCCGTGCAGGCGGCGGAGCAGGCCGGGGTCTCCACAATCTATGGTGGCCAGCGCGGCACCTGGCCGGCGAACCGGCTGACCACGCTGCGCGGTGACCCGGCTCAGGCGATCGTGGACAACACCACGGTCGGCCTCGACTACCTGCCGGCCACAGCCCACCCGATCTTCGCCGGCTTCCCGGTCGGGGAACCGATCGAGCTGGTCGACAGCACGAGCGTGAGCCTGAACCAGCGGCTGTCCGCGTTCGCCGGATACAGTGGCACCTCCATCGCGAACGTGCTCAGCCGGGTCGACGGCGAGGACTTCGGCGCGGCGGTCGGCTACCGGTTCACGTCACCGACCAGTGTGGAGATCCTGCTCGCCAGCCTGGCCGCGTCCGGGACCGACGGGTTCCCGGGGGACGGCTGGACCGCGAACGCAGAACGGATCTACCTCAACGCGGTCGGCTGGGCGGTCGACGCCACCCAAGCCGACCTGACCGGGGTGGTCACCGGGGACGGTGCGCCGCTGGCCGGAGCCCGGGTCACCGCGGTGGAGGCCGGTGCCGCCACCACCACCGGCCCGGACGGGTCGTTCCGGCTCGGCCTGGGTCAGGGGACGCAGACCATCCAGGTCAGCGCGTTCGGGTTCGCGCCCGCCACCCGGGAGGTGGAGGTGCCGGAGTCCGGCACCGTGACGCTCGACGTCGACCTGGTCGCGCTGCCCCGCGGCAGCCTGACCGGCACGGTCAGCTCGGCGGCCGGCGGGCCGATCGCCGGAGCGTCGGTCACCGGCACCGGCCCGCTTGACTGGACCGCCAGCACCGGTGCGGACGGCCGGTACACCGCCGGCGACCTGCTGGAGGGCGAGTACGAGGTGTCGATCGCCGCGGACGGCTTCCTGCCGGCCACCGCCGTGGTGACGATCACGGCCGGCGAGCCGATCGCGCTGAACATGACCCTCCAGCCGACCGATGTCGGGGTGCTCGGCGACGTGGACGGGCGGCTCACCGCGTACCTGCGTTCGGTCGAGGTTCCGGCGGCCGAGCTGGCCTGGGACGCCGACCTTGACCTGAGCGGGTACGAGGTGGTCGTGGTCAACGGCGGCTCCCCGGATGCCGCCACCTTCGAGGCGGTGCTGGCCGCGGCGGACGCGGCGCAGGTCTCGCTGGTGTTCACCGGCACCTGGGCGCTCGACCGGGGCGGGATCCGGCTGCTGGAGCGTTACACCGACCGGGTGTCGGTCGGGGCGCAGGGCTTCGGGGACGGGCCGGTGCAGCTGACCGGGTTCGACCCGGCGCATCCGCTGTTCGGCGGCCTGGCCGCGGACCCGGCAACGCTGACCGTGGCCGGTGGCTACTACAGCGTGCTGGACGGGTATGTCGGCCAGCCGCTGGCCGACCTGCGGGTGTCCCGGGACGGTGGCGCCGAGCCGGTGACCGGGCTGGCCGCCGGCTGGGACTGGCGCACCGCCGGCAGTGTCGAGCTGCTGCTGTCGGCCAGCGCGGTCACCGAGGCGGTCGGCCCCGGCCTGGGCTGGACGCCGGCCGGTGGACAGCTGGTGGTCGACGCGATTGCCTGGGCGCGCGACCGGGTGCTGGCGGCCCCGGCCGCCCCGACCATCGTGCCGGAGGCGCCGGTGGTGCTCACCGAGACGGTCACCGTGACCGGGCAGGCCGACTGGCCGTCGCAGGTCACGGTCGGCCGGGATGGTGCACCGGTAGCCACGGTGGACACCGGTCTGGACGGGACCTGGTCGGCACAGGTACCGCTGGTGGTCGGCGACAACCAGCTGACCGCGACGGCGACCAACCTGGCCGGCGGCTCGCCGGAGTCCGCCCCGGTGAACGTGTCCCGGTGGGCGGCAACGTGGGAGGCCCGCGGGACCTGGCCGGTGCACGTGGTCACGCTCGACCTCGACGGCCCGTCCCGCTGGACCGACCCGGCCGAGAAGGCGGAGCTGGTGGTGCTCGACGCGGACGGCACCGAGCTGCGCCGCGAACAGCTGCAGTGGGTCAGCGGGTTCTACCTGCACGTGCTGCGCGGGCTGCGCCCGGGTGAGTACACCCTGCAAGCCGAGCTGATGGTGGACGGCCACCTGCTCGTGATCGACGGTCCTGAGATCAGCTGACAGAAGGAGGACTCTGAATGCCCCCGCGTACCGCGATCCGCACTGTGGTTGCCGGCGCCGCGGCGGTGGCGCTGCTCGCCACCACCGCCGCCCCGGCGTCCGCCGCCCCCGTGTCCGCCAGCGCTCCCGGTGGAGAGCTGCGCATCTTCTCGCTGGAACCGGTGTCCCTGATCCCGTCGGACGCCACCGACCGGACGTCCATGCTGGTCCTCCGGCAGCTGCACAGCGGCCTGGTCGACTACGCACTCGACGGCACGCCGGTGCTCGACCTGGCCGAGTCGATCGAGTCGGTCGACAACCAGCAGTGGAGCATCGAGATCTCGCCGGGCTACGCCTTCCACGACGGGGACCCGGTCGACGCGGAGGCGTTCATCCAGGGCTGGGACCGCGCCAGCCAGGGCCCGAACGCGCACCTGTTCGCGCGGATCGCGAGCGTCGAGCAGGTCGATGACTTCGGGCTGCTCGTCACCCTGGACGAGCCGTTCGCCGGCTTCCCGGCCCTGCTCGGGCACACGGCGTTCTTCCCGGTGGCCCCTGGCTGTCTGGAGATGGGCGACTTCTGCAACGAGAATCCAATCGGAAACGGTCCCTATCAGATCGTGGGGAGCTGGGAGCACGACGTCGGCATCACCCTGCAGCGCTTCGACGGCTACCCCGACCCGGGCCAGGCGCTCCCGGATGTGCTGAGCTACCAGATCTACCCGGACCTGGACGCCGGCTGCCAGGCCGTCCGGTTCGGCCAGCTGGACGTCATGTTCCCGATCCCGTCCCAGTGCCGGCCCGGCGACACCCTCCCGCCCAATGACGGATACTTCGCGGAGGACAGCAACGCCGTCAACTACCTCGGGCTGCCCTCGTACCTTCCGGAGCTGGCCGACCCGCGGGTGCGCCGCGCGCTCTCACTGGCCATCGACTGGGAGCAGGTGGTCGGGGCGGCCTTCGACGGCCGGCTGGCGCTGGCCGGCGGGCTGGCCGGTCCGCACGTGACCGGCGCCCGCCCAGCCGCCTGCGTCGACTGCCGGTACGACCCCGTCGAGGCGCAGGCGCTGCTGGCCGAGGCCGGCGGCTGGTCCGGTGGCGAGCTGGCGCTGTGGGCGCCGGCCGGGTCCGGGCACGAGAGCTGGCTGACCCTGGTCGGGGACCAGCTGCAGGCCAACCTGGGCATCGACTACCGGCTGGAGGTCGGGCTGGCCCTGCCGGACTACCTGGCGCTCGCCGAGGCCGGCGGGTTCACCGGCGCGTTCTGGCAGGGCTGGGATCCGGACTACCCGGTGCTGGACGCCTACCTGACGCCGCAGTTCCGCACCGGCGCACCGGCCAACTACTCCGGCTACGCGAACCCGGACGTGGACGACCTACTGGCCGCCGGCGACGCGGAACCGGACCCGGCCGGCACGATCGCGCTCTACCAGGAGGCCGAGGACGTCATCCTGGCGGATCTGCCGGTGATCCCGATGTGGTTCGACCAGTGGGAGGCGGTCTACGCCGACACCGTGGACCAGTTCGTCTGGAACCTGTTCACCGGCCCCGAGTACGGCCTGACCACCCTGCACCAGAACTGACGTGTCCCATCCCCGGCCACGCGTGACCGCATGGCCGGGGATGCGGACCCGCTCAGCCGGTTCCGATCGGGACGGTTCGCACGCCCGGCAGATCGGCGAATGCTGCCTTCGCGTCCTGTGTCATGACCGCGCGGGCGGTCACGACGGCGGTCGCCGCGATGATCAGGTCGTGGGCGCCTCGCGGCCTGCCCTCACGCCGGGTATGCGCCAGCAGGCGGGCATGGATCCGAGCCACCCCCAGGGTGTAGTCCTCCACTGGCACCAGCGCGAATATGCCTTCCACGAACTCCAGACGAGCGGGGCGGTGCGCCTGGTCTGCCCGCTCCACGCCTGCCAGCAGCTCAGCGCCGGTGACGGCGGCGATGCAGATGTCATCGTCGCGTCCCCGCAGCACCGCGAGGTCGAGCCGGCCGCGTTCGGCCGCGATCAGAACTCCGGTGTCCAGGATCACTCGCTCCACGGGTCGTCCAGCGTGAGCAGGTCGCGGGAGCCCAGCACGTCCTCGGCGAACGACTCGTCCAGGGCACCCCGGCGGTCCGCGAGAAAGCCGGCTAGCGCCGAACCGTTGGCAGCAGCCGCGGGGGCGATCGTGGCCAGCCGCTTGCCTCCCCTGGTCACAACGATCGTCTCACCGTGCTCAGCCTGATCCAGCACGGACGCGAAGTTCCGAGACACCTCGGAGGCGGTCATCATCTTCATGGATTCAGAATATCAGACTCCTACCGATCGGCCGCCCCCACGCACCCATGAGGTCCGACCCGGATCTACCGCTGCGGCTCTCCCCCTGCGCCGAGGTAGGCCCGCCCTCCAGGGCGAGGTGCCCGCTCCACCTCCGCCTCCTCCGACTGGCGCGAATCGATGCCATGGCCAGTTCGGACGGCCACCGTTGCAGGTACCAGCGACCCCTGCCGCTCCACGACGCCAACCTTGTGGTCGTGGTGATGGCGCTGTGCGAGTGCGGCAGCCACGCGATCATCGGGGCCGTGTTGGGCACGGCCGGCACTGGCGAGCGGACCCTGGCCGCCGACCTGGCCGACAAGGTGGAGCCGGACATGCTGATCCTGGCCGACGCCGGGTGGTACTCGTGGGAGCTGTTCAACAGCTTCGCCGCCACCGGCGCCGATCTGGCCTGGCGGATCGGCGCCTCGGTGTCGGTGGGGCACCTGCGGTGGCTGTCCGATGGCTCCTACCTGGCGCTGATCTTCCGCCCTCGGCTGTCGGCCGACCGGCGGGTCCGGCTGGTGGCGGCGGCCAGGCCGGCGGGAAGGTGCCCGAGCAGCTGGCCCGCATGGTGCGGATCGTGGAGTACACGGTGCCCGACCGCAACCCCGACGGTGAGCTGATCGCCGTGGCCACTACCATCCTCGACCCCCACCAGCTGCCCGCGCTGGAGCTGGCCGCCGCCTACCAGCAGCGGTGGGAGCAGGAGTCGGCCATCGGCGAGGTCAAAACCCACGTACGCGGCCGGGGTGAAGTGCTCAGGTCGCAGTCGCCGGCGATGGTCGAGCAGCAGATGTGGGGGCTGCTGCTGGCCCACTACGCCACCCGTGCCCTGCTGGTCGAGGCTGCCGACGAGGCCGGCTACGACCCGGATCGGACATCGTTTATACGCGGCCTGCGGGTGGTCCGCCGCCAGGTCACCGACCAGGCGGCCATTCCCCCTGAGCACCTGACAGAGGCCACCGCCGAGTCCAAACAGGAGATCCTGCGGCACCTGAACCCGGTACGCCGCCACCGCACCTGCCCCCGGATGGTCAAACGCGCCCGCCACAACTCCTACCGGGTCAAACGACCCACAGACAAGATCATCCGCCACGCCGGGCCGCCGACACCCCTCCTGGCCTGCCCAAAGTCCTTACCTAACGGCATTGGTTCTAGATCAGGCCGGGCGATAAATCGGTGAGTCCGTGCCCTCGGGGACGGTGTCGGACGCCCCGTCTGGGGAGCCACCGACGGCCTGCTCGGTGCGCGAGGTTTGGCGGGGCAGCCGTACCACGGTGGCATCGGCGTGCAGCCGGGCGGCCAGCGCGCCGGGGATGCCGTCGGTCCCGGTCCGGAGCCGCTCCAGCAGCGCTTCGCTGGACTGCGGCGGCCAGCCGAACAGCTTGCCCTGCCCCGCACCGCAACCCAGCTCCCACAGCGTCTGGCGCTGCTGCGGCTCCTCCACCCCTTCAGCCACCAGCGCCAGGTCCAGCCGCCGCCCGAGCTCGATGGTCGAGCAGACCACCGCCCGGGCCTTGCGGGAGGTGTCCAGCTCCGCCACGAACGCCCGGTCGATCTTGAGCTGGTCGACCGGTACGTGGAACACCGCCGACAGGCTGGACTCGCCGGTGCCGAAGTCGTCCAGCGCGATCCGGACCCCTGCCTCCCGCAGCACGTTCACGCCCCGGCTGATGACCTCGAGCCGGCCGAGCGCGGTCGTCTCGGTCAGCTCCAGGGTGAGCCGGTGCGGCGAGACGCCGCTGCTGTCCAGCGCGGAGAGCACCGCCTTCGGCAGGCTCGGGTCGGCCAGGCTGCGCGGCGAGAGGTTCACCGCCACCGGCAGGTCGAATCCTTCGGCGTGCCAGCTGGCCGCGGCCGCCAGCGCCTGATCCAGCACCGCCGCCGTGAATGGCGCCAGCAGCCCGGACCGCTCCACCAGCCCGAGGAACGTGGACGGTGCCAGATGACCGTGGTCCGGGTGCTGCCAGTGGGTCAGCGCCTCCGCTCCGATCGCCTCGCCGCTGGCCAGGTCGACGATCGGCTGGAACCCGACGGTGAACTCCCGGTCCTCCACCGCCCGCGGCAGCTCCCCGGCCAGCGAGAGCCGGCCGAGGTCGGCGCTGTCCTTGGACCGCGCGTAGACGGCCACCTGCCGGCCGGTGTCCTTCGACTGGTACATCGCCACGTCCGCGCGGCGCAGCAGCTCGCCCGGGTCGGTGCTGCCACTGGCCACCGCCAGGCCGGCGCTGGTGTGCAGGCTGATGTGTACGCCGCCCAGCTCCATCGGGGTCCGCAGGCTCTCCAGCACCGACCGGGCCCGTCGGGAAGCGGTCCCGGAGCTGCGCAGCCCACCGAACAGCACCGCGAACTCGTCTCCGCCCAGCCGCGCCACCAGCGCGTCGCCGGCCACCTCCCGCAGCCGCTCGGCCACCTCCAGCAGCACCTGGTCACCGGCATCGTGCCCGAGCGTGTCGTTTACCTCTTTGAAGTGGTCGAGGTCGAGCAGCAGCAGCGCTACCGTACCTCGGTCTGGCCGGCCGAGCAGGGCGGTTGCTCGCTCGTTGAGCTGGCGCCTGTTGGGCAGGTCGGTGAGCGCGTCGTGGGTGGCGTCGTGGGCGTTCTGGTCAGCCAGCCGCGACACCTCGGTGTACGCGGAGGCGTTCCGGATCGCCGTCGACAACTCCGCCGCGAAGGTCATGAGCATGTACTGCTCGCGGTCAGAGAGACGTGCCTCGACCCGGAACCGCAGCCGCAAGGCACCTAGAGTACCCTCGGTTTCCGGGTCTCCCTCAAGAGGAACTTCGATAGTTGGCCCGGACGCTGGAGGCGCTAGCGAGGGGTCACCGTCATAGGCGACGCCTGCTCGGCTGCCACGTAGGATCCGTGGAGCACCGTTGCGCAGCTCGACCTCGATCTCGAGGTCCGGAAACAAGTCAGCGGCGCCGCGCAGCGCGGTGTGGAGCACCGTATCGACGCCGACGCTGCTCAGCGCATCCGTCGACTCCGCCAGCCGCTGCCACGCGTGTCGTTCCTCACGCAGGTAGAGACGGTGCCGCTGGGTCAGGAACGTCGCCACGACCGCCAACGGAGTTGCGGCCAAAAGCAGCGGGTCCACCATGAACAGAGCCACGGTCGCGCCTGCTATGGCGAGATCTGCCACCCGGACCACGGCACTCATCTCGATGTCGCGCAGGAAGACCTGCCGCCACGGCGTCCGGCTTGACAACGCGATCGCCCAGGTCACCGTGAGCGCATCCAGAGCTGCGTAGATCACCGCCGCAGCCCCGAGCAGCAGGAGGTACGCCAACAACGACGCCCGCTCCGGCACGGGTGCGGTGACCGGTGCAAGGTCAGCGAACGCAAACGCAGCGACCGCCGCCATAGCGACAATCGTGTCCTTCGCCGTGTTGAACACCGCTTTCCGCGGCGACATCCGTCGTAGCGCCTTCGCGACTGCGGTCCCCGCCGCGACACAGAGCACAACCCATGGACCGGGCAGCATGGCTGCGGCGACTAACAGCGAGGCTCCACCTGCAGTGACTAGGTGTTGAGCTCGCATCGCAAGCCTCACCTGGTAGCTGCTGGCCAGAACCACCAGGCCGGTCACGATCAAAGGATGGAATATCGAGGCCGGTGTGGTTACATGCGCACCAGCCCAAACGACACCCGCTGCCGCAACGGCGACGACAAGACCGATGAGCCCGTTCAGTGCCCGGTCGGCCTCCTCGTCCCTCACCCGAGCGCCCCTCTCTGGTGTCAGCAGCAGCACCAGCCGACGACGATGCCGGTCAGGTTACCGCAACTGACAGTCGAGGAGAACCCGCTGCCCGCTCGTATGTTCTCAGCCCCAGTTCGTGGTGCGCATCCTCGACCCCTCCTCCATGCTGGCTGCTGCACAAGAGGCTAAGGTAGAGATACTGTCGGTACGCGGTTAAGTTGCCGGTTCGGGCGGTAATCGGGGAATCCTCTATTTCACGTCTTTGGTAAGGTTGTCCCCCCCAACCTACCCGTTACAAGGCATAGGTCCGTTGCGGCGGGTGTTTCTGCGTGGACGCGTTGTGCTCGGGCCGGTGCCCGACCAGTGCGCGGGTCGGGTCAGACGATCATCAGCCGGACCATGGCACGGATCCGGTCAGCGGTGGACTCGTCAACGGTCCCGAGCGGCTGGTTGCCGGCGAGCCGCTGCTCTGAGATCGCCGTGATCTCCTCGGTCTTGGCGAGGCACTGGCTACGGACACCGGACCGACCCGGTTCGACCCCGATGTGGTGCGGCAGCCTCCGGTCACGGGTGGTGAGCGGCACAACCAGCGTGATCGCGATCGGGAACCTGGCGTGGAACTCGGACGCGACTACCACCGCTGGGCGGCGCCCGCCCTGCTCGCTTCCAACCGGATCACCAAAGTCGACGAGCCACACCTCCCACGGCTGAGCCCGGCTCACTCACCACTCCGGCGGACCGTCTCGGCGCCCAGCTCCGCCCACTCCCGCAACTCACCGACGTACGAGGCCCAGTCATCCGGGCGTGCCCGGAGCTGCTCGTACGCCTCGAGGATGCGGCGCTTGGTGTGCTCCTCCAACAACGCTCGCACAGTCTGGGCCAGAGTCGAGTCACCGAAGTCGTCCCGGGCGACCCGGGCCAGCTCGTCCCGAAGGTCACCGGGTAGCTTGATCGTGGTCACCATGGTCATACCTGAGAGTATGACACGCCGGGGACTCCACTGCGGCCTACGGGACGACGCTGACCAGGCGGCCGGGGACCACGATCACCTTGCGCGGGTCCCGGCCGGCGAGGTGCTCGGCGACGGCGGCCAGCGCAGCCCCCCGTACCTCCGCCTCGGTCGCGTCGGCCGCCACCTCGACCCGGGCCCGGACCTTGCCCGCCACCTGCACCGGGTAGGTCACCGACTCGGCCACCAGCCACGCCGGGTCGGCGGTCGGGAACGGCGCGTAGGCCAGCGACTCGGGGTGGCCCAGCCGCCGCCACAGCTCCTCGGCCAGGTGCGGCGCGAACGGGGACAGCATCAGCACCAGCGGCTCGGCCACCGCCCGGGGCGCGCCGGCCGAGCCGGAGATCGCGGTCGCCCGGTTGGTCAGCTCGATCAGCTTCGCCACCGCGGTGTTGAACCGCAGCTGCTCCAGGTCCCCGCGAACGGCGTCGATCACCCGGTGCAGCAGCCGGTTGGTCTCGTCATCCAGTGGCGCGTCGCTGACGTGGGTGTCGTCGGTCTGCTCGTCCACCACCAGCCGCCACACCCGCTGCAGGAACCGGTACGAGCCGACCACCGCCCGGGTCTCCCAGGGCCGGGACACGTCCAGCGGGCCCATCGACATCTCGTAGACCCGGAACGTGTCCGCGCCGTACTCCCGGCACATGTAGTCCGGCGTCAC
>WHTQ01000209.1 GCA_009377645.1 Micromonosporaceae bacterium
CCCTGGTCGAGGTCTACGGGCGCCGAAAGCCCGGCGCCTCGCGGGCCCACACCGGCCAGCTCGCCTACCAGCCGCTGCTGGGGGTCTGGGCCGAGCGCGGGCGGGTGCTGTCGTCGGAGCTCCTGTCGGGATCCGACTCGACCCGCCGCGATGACACCCTGGCCCTGGTGCGGCGCACGCTGGCGCTCCTTCCCGCCGGCCACGGCCATGTCGGGGCGCGCTTCGACGCGGGCTTCTACCGGATCGAGCTGCTTTCGATGCTGCGCCGAAAGAGCGTCTCGTTCTCGATCTCGGTGCCGCGCAGCTCGGCGATGTGGCGCTCGCTCGAGGCGATCGACGAGGGCGACTGGGCGCCGGCGATCGACTTCCCGGGCGCCGAGGTGGCCGAGGCCGCCTACGCGCCCGAGGGGTGGGGCCACGAGCCCCTTCGCCTGGTGGCGCGCCGGGTGGCCTTTGCCGCCGAGGGCCTCGCGAGCGACCCGCGCGCTCGGCGCAGGCGCTCGATCCCGGCCGCCCAGCTGTCGCTGGTGGCAGCCGGCGAGGCCACGACCGCCTACGGCTACAGCTTCATCCTCACCGACATGCCCGGCCCGCCCGAGTGCGTGGAGCACCACCACCGCCGCCGGGCCCAGATCGAGGAGCGCATCAAGGACCACAAGCTGGGCGTCTCGCTGCGCCACCTGCCCGCGAGCGACCTGGCGGCCAACCGGACCTGGCTGCTCGCCAGCTCCATCGCGCTGAACCTGCTGGCCATGCTGAGCGACCTGGCCTTCGGCCCCGATCCGGACGAGCGCCTGCCCCGCCGCCGCCAGGCCAAGTACCTGCGCCGGATGCTGCTGTGCGTGCCGGCCCGGGTGATCCGCCACGCCCGCGGGGTGATCCTGCGCCTGCCGGCCGGGCTCCGGTGGGCCGATGACTTCGCCCGCGCCTACGCCACCGCGCGCGGGCTCTCGCCGCCACGGGCGGCCTGAGCCCCCACGATCATCACGCGCGGGCGGCACCGACCTGGGCGGAGCCATCCCACGATGAGCGCGACCGGGGCCGCGGACGGCTCGGCGCCCCGATCCGGGGCTCCTCCCGGGTGCTCGGGGCCTCGTACCGACCCCTCGACCGTCCCCGGGCGCCTCGCGATAGCTCTCCGGCACTCCTACTCATGAATCAAGGTCAGA